>NZ_QRCA01000038.1:0-88900 GCF_009833115.1 Nitrosomonas sp. GH22 | reverse complement strand
GTCGGTATTTCCAATGTACAAACAATAACCAGCTACCCCAATCCCTCTCAGGTAACCAGCCAAAATCACTTCTATACATCACAGCGCCCCAAGACTACTTTCTCATCAGAGACAAGTCAAGATTTTAAGAAGCCGGTACCGGGGCAAAAATCTGAATACGAACTACTAAGCATTGTTCCGAGTATCCAGGCACAAGATAAAGGCCGCATAATTTATCGCTGGCCCGGAAGCAAGGTAGAATTGCTGTATCTGTTTCTTCGGTTGATGGAATGAATAAATCACGTGTAGTTGTAGGTATGTCTGGCGGAGTGGACTCATCAGTTGCCGCCTTGTTACTCAAGCAGCAAGGCTATGATGTAATAGGCCTTTTCATGAAAAATTGGGAAGATGATGATACCGATGAATATTGCTCTTCCCGCAAGGATTTTCTCGATGCCGCTTCTGTAGCAGATATCCTTGATATACCGCTGGAAGCAGTGAATTTTTCAGCTGAGTATCGGGAGCGGGTTTTTAGCCTGTTTTTAGCAGAATATCAGGCTGGACGCACGCCCAATCCAGATGTGCTTTGCAACAGTGAGATCAAGTTTAAAGCCTTTCTCGATCACGCGCTGGCGTTGGGCGCTGACTGGATTGCAACCGGACACTATGCGCAGGTACATGAAATCAACGGTCAGTTTCAGTTGCTCAAAGGGGAAGATGGCAACAAGGATCAGAGCTATTTTCTTTACCGGCTGAATCAGCAACAATTGTCACGCACAATTTTTCCTATTGGCCACCTCTACAAGCGAGAGGTACGCAAAATTGCACACAAGCACGGACTGCCCAATTCAACCAAAAAAGATAGCACTGGAATTTGTTTCATTGGCGAACGCCCTTTCCGTGAGTTTCTCAACCGATATTTACCAGTCGACCCAGGCGAAATTCATACGCTGGACGGTCAGATCGTTGGAGAGCACCAGGGATTAATGTATTACACCATCGGGCAAAGGCAGGGGCTGGGTATTGGCGGTATTCGCGAAGGTAGCGAGCAACCTTGGTTTGTGTCAGGAAAAGATATGCAAACAAACGTGTTATATGTCGTGCAGGGGCACGATCATCCTGCACTGTTACGTTCTTCACTGACTGCCGCCGATCTCTCCTGGATCAGCGGTGCACCGCCCCATCAAAGCTGGGTTTATGCAGCCAAAATCCGCTATCGGCAGACGGATGCACCTTGCGCAATCATCCGCCTTGAGCATGATTCCTGTCAGATCGGCTTTGCAGCGCCGCAATGGGGAGTCACTCCCGGGCAATCTGTAGTAATTTATGAAAGCAAAGTCTGCCTGGGAGGAGGAATCATTACCGACAGTGTGTAATCAGGTAATGGTTAAATTTTCGATGTTTGTCTCTGTATGTATACGTTTTGCTTCTGCTCCGTTCAGTTTGATTTGCAGTCGCAGTTCATTCACGGAATCAGCATTACGTAATGCATCTTCGTAGGAAATCACACCACTCTCGTAAAGTTCAAATAGCGCCATATCAAAGGTCTGCATCCCCAATTCACTTGATTTTTTCATGATTTCCTTGATTTCATGCACATTTCCCTTGAATATCAGATCGGAAATCAACGGAGAATTGAGCATTATCTCGATTGCCGCAACCCGCCCACTGCCTGATTTTTTGGGAATTAACCTTTGTGCAACCAATGCCCGCATATTCAGTGATAAATCCATCAGCAACTGCGCACGCCGCTCTTCCGGAAAGAAGTTGATAATGCGATCCAACGCCTGATTAGCACTGTTTGCGTGCAAGGTACCCATGCATAAATGCCCGGTCTCGGCAAAGGCAATGGCATGTTCCATTGTTTCCCGATCCCGGATTTCACCAATCAAAATAACATCAGGCGCCTGCCGTAACGTATTCTTCAGCGCAGCTTCCCAGGATTCCGTATCAACCCCGACTTCCCGCTGAGTAATGACGCAGTTGATATGCTCATGCACAAATTCAACCGGATCTTCAATGGTAATGATGTGTCCATAGCTGCTTTTGTTGCGATAGCCGATCAACGCCGCCATCGAGGTAGATTTTCCCGAACCGGTTCCACCGACAAAAACCACCAGACCGCGTTTGCTCATGACAACCTCTTTCAGAACCGGTGGCAACCCGAGATCATCGAAATCCGGGATCTTTGTGGTAATTGTCCGCAAAACGATGCCCGTCCGCTGTTGCTGGACAAAGGTATTAACACGAAAACGCCCGATCCCCTCAGGATTAATCGCAAAATTGCATTCCTTACTGGTCTCAAACTCTGCCGCCTGCTTATTATTCATGATGACCCGTGCCAGAGCTTCGGTATGTATAGGAGAGAGCGCCTGTTGCGTGACCGGTGTCATTTTTCCATCTATTTTCATCGCCGGAGGATAGCCTGCTGTGATGAACAAGTCTGAAGCCTTCTTGCTTAGCATCAGTCGCAATAAATCATGCATAAATTTAAGTGCCTGTTCTTTTTCCATCATGTTCTACCCTTAACCCCGGAAATTATCTTTGTTCATCGCTTTGGTGCGCGCTTCCGCTATCGAAATAACACCGCGTTTCACCAGATCTGTCAGATTCTGATCAAGTGTCTGCATCCCGACTCCCTGCCCGGTCTGGATGGCTGAATACATCTGTGCCACTTTCCCTTCCCGGATAAGGTTACGGATCGCCGGTGTACCGATCATGATCTCGTGTGCGGCCACTCGCCCTTTGCCATCCTTTGTCTTCAGCAGCGCCTGGGAAATAACTGCACGCAACGATTCAGACAACATCGCACGTACCATTTCATTTTCTTCAGCAGGAAACACGTCAATAATCCGGTCAATCGTCTTGGCAGCCGAACTGGTATGTAGCGTGCCGAAAACCAGATGACCGGTTTCCGCAGCAGTCATCGCCAAGCGGATAGTCTCCAAATCCCGCATTTCCCCCACCAGAATAATATCTGGATCTTCCCGTAAGGCAGAGCGCAGTGCATTGCTGAAACTGTGCGTATCTCGCCCGACTTCACGCTGGTTAATCAGACATTTTTTGCTTTCATGCACAAATTCGATCGGATCTTCCAGAGTCAGGATATGACCATACTGATTTTCGTTAATATCATTGATCATGGCTGCAAGCGTAGTTGACTTGCCAGATCCGGTTGGCCCCGTAACCAACACCACGCCACGCGGCTGTTGCGCGATCTCGGCAAATATCTTAGGTGCTTTCAGCTCTTCAAGCGTTAGTACTTTGGATGGAATGGTACGCAGCACCGAAGCTGCTCCCCGTTGGGTGTTGAAGGCATTGACTCGGAAACGAGCTAGACCAGAAATAGCAAATGAAAAATCACATTCCAGATGTTCTTCATAAGCTTTACGCTGGCTATCGTTCATGATGTCGTACACCATGTCATGCACATCCTTGTGCTCCAGTGCGGGAAGATTGATACGCCGAATCTCTCCATGCACCCGAATCATGGGTGGCATGCCAGCAGATAAATGCAGATCAGAAGCGCTATTCTTGACCACAAATGAGAGTAGTTCTACTATGTTCATCCGATGTGTTCCTTCTACCTCGTGGAATATTGGTTGGTCAATGACAATCGTTGGATGTCATTTCCGGCCACACCGGGCCGATCCAATCTAGAACGGATCAAACCGCACGGAATTAAATATATTTCGGGAACATCAGCCAAACTTTCCCTGTAATATCCATCGTATTTGTCAACTCATTTAGATCACTATTCGCCATGACTACAATTGCCTCACGCCTGCAGAATGTTAAGAACCGTATTATTGATGCCGCTAAAAATGTGGGGCGCGACCCGGCAACTATTCAGTTACTGGCAGCCAGTAAAACCAATACACCGGATAAGTTGAGAGAAGCCTGGGAAGCGGGACAAACCGTGTTTGGAGAAAATTATCTGCAAGAAGGTCTGGTTAAAATTCGTGCATTAGCCGATTTACCAATCGAATGGCACTTTATCGGCCCAATTCAAAGCAACAAAACCAAACTGATTGCCGAGAATTTTTCCTGGGTACATGGCATTGACCGGGAAAAAATCGCAACTCGTCTTTCAGCAGCAAGACCGGAATCATTACCTCCCCTGCAAGTCTGCGTGCAAGTCAATGTAAGTGGAGAAATTACTAAAAGTGGAGTAGATCCGGAAAAAGCCGCAGAACTGGCAGCCTTTGTCAGTGAGCAGCCGCGACTTCAACTGCGCGGAATCATGGCCGTGCCGGAACTGACTGCTGTCACTGCGCTGCAACGCGAACAATTTCAGATGATGCGAGAAGTTTACGAGCAACTCAAACAGAAAGGCTTTATCCTGGATACGCTATCAATGGGCATGTCAGAAGATCTGGAGAACGCCATTGCGGAAGGGGCCACAATGGTCAGAATAGGCACAGCAATTTTTGGTCAACGACGTTACGCTATCCCTGAGGAGCTCGGTTCGCGCCCGTAGTCAGAAAACGATACTTCTCTATCAGCTGCTCATGATCCTCAACCCGGTTCGGATCAACAATAATGCAGCTGACCGGACAAACTTCCACACACTGCGGCGTATCATAATGTCCGACACATTCCGTACACAAATCCGGGTTAATCTCGTAAATTTCCTCCCCCTGTGAAATTGCCTGGTTAGGACATTCAGGTTCACACACATCGCAATTGATGCATTCATCAGTAATGATCAGTGCCATTTTTATTACTCTCCATTATTCATTTCTATCTTTTTCTGACGTAACCGCTCGATCACAAGAGGATGCACAAATTTGCTTACATCTCCTCCCAAACGGGCAATTTCACGCACGATCGTGGCGGAGATAAACATATATTGTTCAGATGGCGTCAGAAAAATGGTCTCCACGTCCGGATACAAGCCGCGATTCATGCCCGCCAGTTGAAATTCATACTCAAAATCAGATACGGCACGCAGACCGCGAATGATGATATGAGCATCCTGTTGCCGCGCGAATTCCATCAGCAGACCAGAAAATCCCGTTACTTCAACATTGGAATATCCGGCCAGCACGTCTCTGGCCATTTTCACCCGTTCTTCCAGCGAGAAAAAAGGTGCTTTTCCACTACTGACAGCAACCGCCACAATCACCTTGCCAAATAATCTCGACGCACGATATACCAGATCCTCATGCCCACGGGTAATCGGATCAAACGTACCTGGGTAAATGACTTTATCCATCAAGATTCAGAGTCAAGAGGCAATAATAAACATGGCTTGCTCGCCCTTGCTTGTAGATCAACCAGGTATTATCGGGCAATAACTTGTCACTACTTTCAGCATAAACCACCCCGTTTTTCCTCAACCTCGCAGGCAGTAATGGCAATACTTCAGTCAGCAACCCGGATTGATACGGAGGGTCTACAAAAATAATATCGTAGTACTCAGAGTTGGATGCAAGAAATGTCCGGGCATCGGTATGCTCAAGTTTCACTTGTGAAGCAGCCAGTTTCTCAATAGCGTTGCGTAGATTGTGCGCCGTCTTTACATTTTGCTCAATTATGGTGACCTGTTTTGCTCCACGCGAAGCTGCTTCAAACCCCAGTGCACCACTACCGGCAAACAGATCCAGGCAAGTTTTTCCGGTCAGATCCTGCTCCAGCCAGTTGAATAATGTTTCTCGTACACGATCTGGCGTCGGTCTCAGCAACAACTTATCATCAGAAAACTGGAGCAATCTGCTGCGCCATTGCCCGCCAATAATACGAATTTTACCCATTAGCAACATGAAAAATCAGGAGTCTACTCTGCACCCACGACTACAGTCACCATCCCTGCTGGATCAATCCGGCGCTGGAACGCCTCTTTAATCTGTACCACAGTCACTTTTTCCACTGCCTTGACATAATCTTCCAGATAAGTCAGTGGCAAATCATAAAACCCGATCACCCCCAGGTAACCGAGTATTTTCCGGTTACTGTCGATACGCAAGGGAAATCCCCCCACAATATTCTGCCGGGCAGCCTGTAATTCTTTCTTAGTTGGCCCCTGCTCAACAAAGTCACTGAGTGTCTTTCGCGTTAATTGCAAAGCCTGTTCTGCCTGCTCTTTCTTTGTCTGCAAACCGATTTCAAAAGGTCCTTTCTCCCGATACGGTATAAAAGCACTGTAAACACTGTAGGCCAACCCGCGTGTTTCACGAATTGTCTGCATCAAACGAGATACAAACCCGCCCCCACCCAGAATGTAATTGCCAACCAGCAAAGGAAAATAATCAGGATCCTTGCGGCTCAACCCAGGATAAGCCAATTGGATATGGCTTTGTGTCGCCGGATGCGCAATTTTTCGGGTTATCGGCTCCGGTTTTTCGACTGCTGGCAAGCTATTATTCGTTTTTCCGCTGGGCAAATTTTCAGTCAGCATCTCTGCAATATGATTCGCTTCATCACGCTTGATATCACCAATGATTGCGACAACTGCATTACCAGCCGTGTAGTGCGTACGGTAAAAATCAACCAGATCCTGACGTTTCAACATGGTAAGCGTATCCGGCTCTCCGGATTCACGCAAACCATAAGGATGCTTGCCATACAACAGCTTCATTAACGTCCGGTCTGCAATAACTTCCGGCTTGGTATCCGCTTCCTTGAGCGCAGAAATGATGCGCGTACGTTCCCGTTCCAAGATTTGTTCAGGAAATTCCGGACGCTGGATGATTTGTGCCAGCACATTCAGCGCACGAATGCGCTCCTGCTGATGACTCAACGTTCGCAATGACAAACCCGCTCGATCCAGATCAAATGTTCCACCCAGCTCTGCTCCGACATCCGCCAGTGTTTCAGCAATCTGATCTTCTGATAAACCACCCGCGCCCATACCCATCAACCGTTGTACCAGCCTCGCACGCCCAGATGTCGCAGCGGTATCAGTACTGCTGCCTGCCGGAAACTCAATGCTGAGATCAAGAATCGGCAAATCGTGATTCTCAACAAAATAAACCCGTACCCCGTTTGCTGTCTGCCACTGCTGAATTGGCAAAAAAGCCAACGCCCACTGCGCATGAATACCCAGCCAGAACATGACCAAAAACTGTAAAAATCGCATATATCCCTTTCCCGGTAAATTTAGGGAAACACTGATTTATTCCGTCATCTGGATTGCTTCCTGCCACGGCCTATGGCCTCGCAGCTAAAAACCACACACTCGCAATGACGTTTATCACTTTAACCAGCCTTTCCTTAGCGTTAAATGTAGAAACATTGTACCTGATTAGAAAGATTGTTCAGCTTGCCGTAGCCAACGTGTTGGCCAGGGTCCGATAGTGGCTGCGGCGACGAACAGATGTTGAGGGAGCGCCTCAAGATGGAAGCGCCAGTTGAAACGGTAAACAAATGCACCGAGGTAACGGGTTCTATATTTGGCGAAATTGAATGCATGATAAGTGCCACCCAGGCTGGTTTTGAGGTTGCCCAAAACCGTATTGATCCAGCTGAATTCTGGTAAATCCTTAGATTTGCGGCTGTCCGCAACGATTGCCCGGTGCTGGCAGCCAGCATCAGCAACCCCGGTAAAACAACTCAATCCATCGGAAGTGACTATACAACCTGGCGCGAGGTCAGCAGTAACCCAGTTAAAAACCGCTTTGCGCGTAAAGCCAGAGCTTTGATGGGTGTGTTTGGGCCACTATGCGCCTTATCATAGAAAAAATCGGGCCCGGCTGAACAATCTTTCTAATCAGGTATTGGTTTGGGCTTTTGTATCCCAGGTATGAATGTAGTCGCTGGCTGTTATAAAACATGGAAATATATGCAATACATCTTGCTGAGCTGCATAGCGGGTCAGGTAATATTGCCAGTGGATTTGCTCCTGTTTAAGGCTGCCGATAAAGCCATATATTTTTAGAAGTTGGCGATACTGTTTGCAGGCATATTGCGATCCGCGATCCGAATGTACCGTCAGCCCTACTTGCGGCTGACATTGCCAGACAACCATCTGCAATGCATCATAAACCAGTTTTGCTTTCATTCTTGAACTCATGCTCCAACCAACTACCTTCCGAGAAAACAAATCAATCACCACTGCCAGATACAGCCAGCCTTCCTGATTCCAAATGTCAGTAATATCGCTCACATAGACTTGATCCGGTTTGGCAACATCAAACTGTCGATTCAGTTTGTTCTCGAACACCGGTTGTTTGTGATGACTGTCAGTGGTTACCTTGTACTTTTCCCGGTGCCTCACTTGCACGCCAGCTTCTCGCATCAATCTCCGAGCTTTCCAGCGACACCCACCGGATAACCCCGTGCATTGAGCGCTTCTCAATTCTGCGACAAGTAGTCATGGGAAATTTTCACAAGGTATGAAGGCTTTGGCGCTTACAGTAGATTTTACGGCCTCTATTTTAATTGATCTGGCTCAATTATTAATTTGTTCAGAACCTTCTTTACACCATCTACCGAATGCGCAATGGTGTGCGCCTTTTCCTTTTCTTCCTCTGATTTCACCGTACCAGTTAGCACCACCACCCCATCACTATCTGTATCTACTTTAATGTGCAATGAATCAATATTTTCTGTCGCAAGCAACTTGGCTTTGATTTGGGTAGTAATGACTGAATCACTAACAAATTCACCCACACTAAACTCTTCCGCAGAAGCTACGGAAGCAATAGACAACATGCTTATTAAAAACAAACCGGCAATTAATTTTAAGAATCTCATGTCCTGTACCTCATTGAATTAAAGAATTATCAGTTATACCTTATACGACTCCAAAGGCTATGTAACAATTAACTGTTGGAATTAGTCATCAAGACTAAGGATTGCTTAATACGACAAATTATTAATGATTGTCTCTGACTTTATCTGCGTTATCTTCTATTTTATCAGCCTTGTCTTCAGCCGTATCTCTCACCTGATCCGCCTGATCTTCCATCTTATCGGCTTGATTTTCGCGCATCTCTTCCTTGGCTTCTTTTGCCTCCTCACCCGCTTCTCTAATCTGATCAGCTTTATCTTCCAATCTATCGGCTTGTGTCTCTGCATCACCCATGCTTTGAATAGCATTCTGTGCATAGCTATTAGGTGCTGCAATAACAAATAGAAAAGCACTTAAAGTCAAAATTATTTTCATTAACTTATTTATCATTCTGATTTCCTTTTTACAGTGAAAGAACTACTTGAATCAACTTTTTTTGCAAAAATCATCCACCTGCTTTTCAGCAGCCTCTTTTGCAATACCATATTTTTCCTGAATTTTGCCAATTAACTCTTCACGCTTTCCTTCAACAATATCCAGATCATCGTCGGTCAACTTGCCCCATTGTTGCTGTATTTTGCCTTTGGCCTGTGCCCAATTACCTTTAATTTGATCCCAGTTCATAATGAATACCCCTTTTATTAAAATTGAAATAAATAATTTAATGTTTCCTATGACATGCAGTCACAACAAAATTACATAGGTGGCGGGCGTCGTCCCAATACCCAGAATACAACTGCTAACACGACACCGATAACAAATAAAATCCAGGCCATTTCCATCGCGATACCTGCGACACCAGTTATGCCTAATAGGGCAGCAATTATTGCTATAACCAAGAAAGTAATTGCCAAATTTATCATGAGGTTTCTCCTTATTTTCATGGCTCCAGAGGGTGTGTTAATTCAGCACACCAATCTAGAAATATATTTTTAGAAGCGTTAATCTTCTGACTCATTGTGCTGTACTCTTCTTTGAGCATTAAAGGCATACTACAGCAGGAGTTTTTTGTGGTATGTGCGATGACGCACAAAGCGTTAAATAATACAAACATCTGGGATGCGACAGCTACTTGAGGAGCATTTACCAGGTAGAGAAGGGGCATGGGGAGGGATAGCCACAGATAATCTGTCGGTTTATCAATGCTGTTTTCTGGGTTATGTAAACAGAGCTCCATGGCGGGATTTGCCGCCGGACTACGGGGGTGGAGCAATACCCACCGCCGTTTTATTCGCTGGCGTGACAAGGGTATCCGGGAAAAATTGCTGGAAATCCTGATGGATAACCCGGATTATGAATGGCTGATATACATCTGGCCGAGGATGCGCATGGTATGCCGGTCAAAATCCTTGTTACACCACCAGGTACCACTGCTGATTGCATGCAAGTTGGCCGCCTGATCGAAGGCGATGATGCAGATCATCTGCTGGCAGATAAGGCGTTTGATGCAAAGCAATTATCATTTTTCAACTTGCTCATAACTACTAACTACTCGTGTCATGAACAAGGGATAACGAGTTTTATCTGTATAATCATTTGGGATCAGACGGGCTTTTAGTTTCGCTACACGACCCAGTAACTCCTGCAATATATGTTATAAAGACTACTGGTCACATTCATTGTGGACTAGACTAATTTGATACAGCGTTCTAAACTTCTGTCAAAGCTTATTATTCTGAGTCAACTACATAAAAGGAAGCGGCAATGTCACTGATTAACACCACTATCAAACCGTTCAAGGCAACTGCATACCACAATGGCGATTTTGTTGAGGTATCCGACAAAACATTAAAGGGAAAATGGTCGGTTATCGTTTTCTATCCAGCCGACTTTACTTTTGTATGCCCAACCGAGCTGGAGGATCTGGCAGATAATTATGCTGAGTTCCAGAAAGCAGGCATTGAAGTCTATTCGGTTTCTACCGACACACATTTCACACACAAAGCATGGCACGACAGCTCCAGCGTGGTCCGTAAGGTTCAATATCCCATGATAGGCGATCCAACCAGACAGCTGGCACGCGACTTTGACGTACTCATTGAAGAAGAAGGATTAGCCTTACGTGGAAGTTTTATTATCAATCCAGAAGGCCAAATTAAAGCACTAGAAGTTCAGGATCTCAGTATCGGTCGTAATGCTGCTGAATTACTGCGCAAGGCTAAGGCTGCACAATACGTCTCTACTCACTCGGGCGAAGTTTGCCCTGCCAAATGGACTGATGGTGCTGCCACGCTGAAGCCATCTATTGATCTGGTTGGCAAGATTTAAATATTCTGCACAATTCTGCTTTCAACCGGCTGCAGCGATACTTCTCCTCTAGAGAGGTATCCCAGCCGGTTTCTTCAGACCAGCCAATCACACAATGATGGTAGCTGCTGATTTTTTTCTGATTTTCCGCAAGGCTATGTACCGAAAACTCAATCGGTGGATAAAAACTGTATTGAGCTTGATGCTGACTCTTGGTATCACCGCCTGCATCAGCCAAAGTACATTCTTCGATACGCTTGATCACAAAAAAGACTGGGAAGCCATTCAATCCAGTCTACCTGCCTACCCACAACCGGAAAATCTACTGGAATTTGATGCCGGCCCTACTGCAAGATTGCGTTATTTTATCGATGCCAAATCAATCAGTGTCGATGAGAAACGTGTGATCCGCTACAGTATGGTAGCCCGATCCGGACAAGGTGCGAGCAATGTTTCATACGAAGGGATACGCTGCAAAACACGCGAACGGAAACGCTATGCAACAGGCAACAACGAAACACACAGCTGGGTACGTGCCACCATTTCTGAATGGCAACCACTTGAAATGGTTACCCAATTACAGGCACAGCGGGAGCTGGCCAAATTTTATTTCTGTCCCCGTGGTTTAGTGGTGGGTTCTCCTGAAGAAGCAATCCGTGCGCTCAAAGCCGGCGTACATCCAATGATGAATCGCTAATCATCATCCATCGTTTGATTAGTTAATCTAATCGTCACTGACAGATGTTCTCTCTGACATTTTTTGCAAAACAGACAACAACTCTATCGGTAGCGGAAAAACAATCGTAGAACTTTTCTCTCCTGCTATTTCTGTCAGCGTTTGCAGATAGCGCAGTTGCAAAGCTTGAGGCTGCTTCGCCAGAATTTGCGAGGCCTCAAGCAAATGGCGTGATGCCTGCAATTCTCCTTCTGCATGAATGATTTTGGCACGGCGCTCCCGTTCGGCCTCGGCCTGTCTTGCAATTGCCCGAACCATTGTTTCATTGAGATCAACGTGCTTGAGCTCGACATTCGATACCTTGATACCCCACGCTTCAGTCTGCCCATCCAGAATCAACTGGATATCCGTATTGAGCTTGTCGCGACTGGCCAGCATTTCATCCAGCTCATGTTGCCCCAGCACGGAGCGTAATGTTGTCTGTGCCAGCTGACTGGTCGCCATATTGTAATCCTCAACCTGAATAATGGCTTTTTCCGGATCAACCACACGAAAATACAGCACGGCATTTACTTTTACCGAAACATTGTCACGCGAAATAACATCCTGAGCGGGCACATCCATCACAATTGTGCGTAGATCAACCCGCACCATAGTTTGTATAACTGGAATGACAACGATGAGACCCGGCCCTTTGACTCGCCAAAAACGCCCCAGCATGAACACGACCCCGCGCTCGTATTCTTTCAATACCTTAAGCGCACTGGCCAGAAAAAAGATGGAAAAAATCAGTATTGGCGTAATAACTGATACGATATCCGTGTGCATATCAATCCTCCGTTGTGTTGATTGTAAGATCAGGTTGGTAAGGCTCCACTTCAAGCATCAGTCCATGTATGGCTATTACACTGACCTGCTGTCCAGGTTTTAATGGGGTGTTGGATCTGGCACGCCACAACTCGCCATGAATCCGGATCCAACCTTCCTGATCAAAGCCTTCCACTACTTCTCCCATGCTGCGAATAAGTTGTTCACTACCTGTGACAACTGGTTTTTCCCTGGATTTGAGCGCCATGCCAAGTACCATCATAAAAAACCCAGCCGATATCAGTGCAAATGTAACGATCAATGGAATCGAAATACCGTACCCTGGTATTTCCGTATCAATCAACATAATCGATCCCATGATGAAAGCCGCCACCCCCCCAATGCCTAACACTCCCACGCCTGGCACGAGTGCCTCTGCCAGCATAAAAGTGATGCCAAGTAGAATCAGCGCCAGTCCAGCATAATTGATTGGCAACACCTGAAAGGCAAACAAAGCCAGCAGCAGGCTGATTGCCCCGATTACACCAGCCATGATTGTCCCGGGATTTGCAAATTCAAGGATCAGACCATAAAAACCAATCAGCATCAGGATATAAGCAACATCGGGATTAGTGATCACTGCCAGTAGATGTGTGCGCCAGTCCTGTTCAAAGTGCTCCAACACCAGCGATCGAGTAGATAACGCTACTTTTTGTCCGGCTAAATCGACTACACGTCCGTCTATTTGCGTCAGCAGATCACCCAGATCATCTGCTATCAGATCAATCACGTTGTTATCAAGTGCTTCTGCAGATGTCAGACTGACACCCTCTCGTACTGCCTGCTCTGCCCAGTCAGCATTGCGATCGCGCATCCGGGCAAGTCCACGGATATAAGCGGCCGCATCATTGATAACTTTCATTGTCATGGCATCCTGCGTACCAGATGAACTGATTGGGTTGATTCTTTCATTTTCCGGTTTATGCCCGGGTGCCTTTATCTCTTGTGACTGGACTCCTATCTTTACCGGTGTGGCAGCGCCCAGATTGGTTGCAGGTGCCATGGCCGCGATATGACTGGCGTAAAGAATATAGGTGCCGGCACTGGCTGCACGCGCGCCGCTGGGGGCTACAAAACTTGCTACTGGAATCGGGGAGGCAATAATTTCCTGGATGATCTTGCGCATGGACACATCCAGCCCGCCGGGTGTATCCATTTGAAGAATAACGATCTGCGCCTGCTGTTCGGCCGCTCTGGAGAGTCCACGATGAATGTAATCGTACATGGCTGGACTGATGGCGCCGTTAACATCCAGCCAGACAGCAATGCCATTAGCTGCGCCAGTGGCCGTATTGGAGGGTTGTGCAAACAGCATGCCAGCCCATAGAAAAATAGCCAGCAGCAAACTATATTGTGCCTGGTAAAATCCTGTAGATTTACTGGCACACATGCGTGCACTCCTATCTTGACAGCCAGTGCTGCTGAACAGTGTCGCGGTTCAAAGCAAGCCACTGTAATGCAATAATAGCACTGGCAGAATTAATCTGACCGGTATTCAATAGTTCCAACGCATCATGAAAAGACATGACATGCACCTTGATATCCTCATCTTCTTCGCCATTGCCATGAATACTGCCCGCATCAATCGTTTTCATATCAACCCGACCACAGAACAATACAATTCGCTCAGTCGTACCACCGGGGCTGACCAGATAATCATACAGCGGGATCAGGCTACTGATCTGACAATCCGCTTCCTCGATGGATTCTCTTGCAACCACCTGTTCTGGCGCTTCATCAGCTTCAATTATGCCCGCCACAATTTCTAGCAACCAAGGACCATCTGGTGCAGACATGGCGCCTGCACGAAACTGTTCAATCAGTAAAATTTCATCAGTGTGCGGATCGTAAGGCAATACTGCTGCTGCATGTCCCCGCTCAAATAATTCACGTGTGATCGGGCGCCCCCACCCTCCGTCGAATTTACGGTGACGCAGGCGGTACTGCTCTAGACGGAAAAAACCCTGAAAGCAGATGGTTTTTTCCAGTATTTCGAAATCCATTTTATGGATGTTTGAGTAGTTTATTACCAGCAATCAGTGATTTATTCCCAATTGCTGGCAGAGATAGCATCAAGATTTCATTCAGGCACTTAACGGACGTGTTCTGGCTATCAAGTCCTGCACGGCAGATAATTCAGCCATAATAGCTGACAAACCAATCTGGCCAGAGCACGTCCGTATGATCAATGCTTCAGATCAGATGCCTGCTGAATGCCGGACAACAGCCAGGCAGAATCAGAGGCAACCAGATCTTTTTCAACATGCCAGATCTCGTCAAAAGGCTCCAACTGTGCCCCGGGAGCTTCCCGTAGCTCACCGGTAAACCGGACGCTGGCAACTGCATGATTATCCTGAGTGGTGATGTCTAGTAAGGCTGCATTAACATGGGTCACATCAGTCTGCTGGGTAACATTACCGCGCTCAGTAATCTGTTTACTGATTTCTGCAAACAATTCAGGTGTTGTAAATGCGCGAATCTCTTCTAGATCACCGGAATCATGCGCCAATTGCAACGTAATGAATGAACCTTTGGCATTTTTAAGAAAGGAATCCACGTCGAAACCAGCAGGAATATCGAGAGCATCCGTATTGGCGGCAGACTGACCACCGACCCCGGAAGCTACTCCTCCCGAAGGAGTTGCCGTATCCTGACGAGGAAATGGCATTCCTCCCATACTATGCCCAGCTCCCGCACCAGAATATTGCATAGGTCGCGCTGCTTGTCCGCCTCCGGAAGATCTGCGCATCATGCGTATTCCGAAGAATATGGCAGCTGCTATGCCTGCCAGCACTAGAATATCCATCATATTGATTCCGTCAAAAGCTCCGCCCATAAGCAGTGACGCCAGCAATCCACCAGCAGCCAATCCGGCCAGTGGCCCCAGCCATTTGCTACCCCCTGCTGCTGCAGCGGGTGCTGCGGATTGCCCGGGGCGCTGGGCTTGCTGGGGAGTAGTCTGTTGCTGCTGACGGTTAAGGTTAAGCGATTGGCGCTGTTTCCCAAGGCTGCTGCCACCGCCCAGACGCCGGGCTTCGGCATCCAGTGCTGTCAGACTAAAAGCAAGCAATGCCAAAGCCAGAAATGTTAATATTCTCATTATGCTTATCTCCATGAATCAAAAATATAATTTAAGGGCTGAGTATAGCATCATCCCCAATCGCTCTGGACTACCCGTCGGATGGAAAAGTTCATGATTACAAGCATGACAGGTTATGCGGCAGCTTCCGCAGAAATTCCGCAAGGATCGCTGGCTTTGGAACTACGTTCAGTCAACAATCGCTATCTTGACCTGCAATTCAAGCTTCCTGACGAGTTTCGTGTACTGGAACCTGAGATGCGGGATTTTCTAGGTACAGGCATAACGCGGGGAAAAGTAGATTGTCGCCTTACTTTTTCAATCTACTCAGGCACCTCCCGTCACCAACGACTTAATCATGATCTATTGAATAATCTGCTGGCAATGAGTCGTGACGTCAAATCAATCTTTCCTGCAGCGAATGATCTTTCTGTTGCTGAAATTTTGCGCTGGCCCGGGGTACTTGATAGCGATCGGATTTCAGTCGATGAATTGCGTCCCCCCTGCATGACACTGCTGCAGACTGCTTTACAAGAACTGGTTTTGGCTCGCAGGCGTGAAGGAGAAAAACTGCAAAACCTGCTACTGGAACGCGTACAACAATTACGTCAACTGGTGCTAGATCTGTTACCCAGCCTACCAGCCATTCTGGCTGGTTTTCAGGAAAGATTGCTAAACTGCTTAAAGACAGCTGGTCTTGATGAAAACGATGAACGTATCCGTCAGGAATTCACCTTGTTTGCCAATAAAATTGATGTGGATGAAGAATTATCGCGTCTGCAGGGACACCTGAATGAATTTGAACATATCGTGCTGGCTGGTGGCGTTGTCGGCAAACGGCTTGATTTTCTGACCCAGGAACTTAACCGGGAAGCCAATACATTGGCATCCAAGTCAGTTGCCAGAGAAATCACTCGCATATCCATAGAAATGAAAGTTATGATTGAACAACTGCGCGAACAGATTCAAAACATAGAGTGATCCAAAAAGCACACCTGCTACAACTTTTTCAATACATATTTTTCTATTCTGGAAAATTCTGAAAAGTAATGCAGAGCAGCCAGAATAGATAGTTTATCTGTAATTTATCAGTGATCTAAATGTGCCGATCAAGGTGAGCAACCAGATCAACAGCGCAAACCAACACCAATAAAAGGAAATAGATTCAAGAAAGTAATAACCACTTACTTTCGCCAGAGAGAAGGTGCATACGGTATACATTCCTGCCGGAAATACTCTGCTCCATGCTTCGATATCATAAGCACGACACTTCCCTTTGCATGCCAATCTTGCCCAGGGAAATATTTTTATCCAGGCTGCGGCTGAATCCAATTCAACGGTAAATTTTCGTATATCCATACCTAGCAAATAAGGTATCCATAAAGTACCAAATGCCCACGCGAGGAGGCTCATCTCCAACGTCACCTGCCCTAGATCATCACAGAGAGAGCGGGGTAAGCGAGTAAAAAATTCCGAACCAGCAAGAGTGATAATGGCAGGCGCTCCCATACAAATCCAGTAAGACGGCTGCCAGTTTTCCGGGACAAAGCAACTAAAGAACAGCCGGCGGATAATCAAATAAATTACAAATAAATATAAAACGCAACCCAATATCCATATCCCCCAGAGCACCAGGAAGTTCCACGTATTTTCATCCGTTGCATCGAGCAGATAACTCCCCAGCAGCACGATCGACACAGTACTTACAGTCAGAAGAAGTGTTGCTCCACAGATGAAATTGACAGCACTTTCTCGCGGCAACCTTAAGATATTAAAAATAATAAAACCGATCAATACAAGCCAGGCAAAAAACGCACTACACCAAAGTACGTTTGCCAGACTATTTGCCTGAGCGAACGAGATCAGTTGCACTCCGACCGTATTGGTTCCTGCCACGAAAGCCAGAAACAGCCAGCTCCGTGACAAAATACAAAGTTCCAATAGCAGTTCACGCGGGAAAAATACGATCCGTGCGACAAAAAATAGGCAAAAAACAGAATAAAGCGATAAGGTCAGAGCAAACAAAGACTTTGCTATAACCGTGAAATCAAGCACATCAAAGGCAACAGATACAATACCGGTAGCCATCACCATCACAAACCAGGACGGGTGGAAAACCCTGATGCTGTTGAAGAATAAAACGGGATAAAACAGCATGTGTATTATGAATTCAGTTCGTTTGTACTAATTTGTCATGCCATCAGCAAATTATGACAGGCATCCTGCACAGGAAAATGTGGTTACGAAAATATCGAAAATACCAAATATTTGCTATCAGAACACATACACAGAAGGTCTTATACCCACCTCAATTCCCATACCCTTGATAACAAATACTCACCCAGATACAACTGCAACTGCTCAATACCAGCCCTGCAATTTATCCACCTGACATATTGCCCAGAAGACCATAAACAGGTTCACAGCGCAGATTGCCTGAGTTTGGTATCGAGCAGTTGCAGGCGTTTAGGGGTGCCGATGTCCATCCATATACCTAAGTAATGTGAGCCGGTAACTTTTCCGGCAGTAATAGCCTGGCGCAGCAGGGGAGCCAGTTTTTCAGCTTGATTGGGGAGCACATTTTTGAAAAGGGCGGGATGATAAACCCCGATGCCGCTGAAAGTGAGTTTTCGGCAATCCGGACAAGTTGATTCAACCAGTTTGTCGGAACCGTTATGTAGCGAAAAATCACCTTCTGGATGATGTGGCGGGTTATTTACCAGGATCAGGTGAGCCAATATTTGCTCTGAATTTGATTGCATCTGTTGCAAAATCGGCCACAGGGTGGAGAAATCCATATCGCAGAAAATATCAGCGTTGATAACTGCAAAAGGCTGGTGTTTATCGGGGTTGGTGAGCAGTGGTAGTGCATTGGTAATTCCGCCTGCGGTTTCCAGTACGATGGATTCCGGTGAATATTGGATATGGAGGCCATAGCGTTTGCCATCCTGCAGTGCAGCTTCAATCATGTCGCCAAGATAGGCGTGATTAATGACAACGCTGGAAAAACCCGCCTGTGCCAGTTTCTCCAGATGATATTCGATCAGCATTTTTCCACCCGCCCGCAGCAATGGTTTGGGGCAGGTATCAGTGAGCGGCTTCATGCGTTCCCCTTTGCCAGCTGCCAGGATCATGATTTTGAACATCAGGTGTTTCTCGGTCAGAAAGTATAACCGGTTGCAGGTGTTTTTTCTTCCAGTTGATCCAGCAGTCGGGCCAGCGGATGAAGCTCGCCATAGCGTTCGCAGGTTTTTCGTAGATATTGCATGACTGCGGGCATGTCTTGCAGATAGGCGTCTTTCTGATCCCGATAGTACAGCCGGGAAAAAATTCCCAGCACTTTGAGATGGCGTTGTACACCCATCCATTCAAAATCCCGGTAGAAACCGGAGAAATCGGCTGCAACGGGTAATCCGCTCCAGCGTGCACGTTCCCAGTAACGGATTATCCAGTCCAGTACCTGTGCTTCTTCCCAGTGGATGTAGGCATCTTTGAACAGGGACACCAGATCATAAGTGATGGGACCAAGAACGGCATCCTGAAAGTCGATCACCCCCGGATTGGGAACAGATACCATCAGATTGCGGCTATGGTAGTCGCGGTGTACGAATACCTGCGGTTGCGCAACGGTATTGTCGAGAATCAGATTGAAAGCTGCCCTGAGTGTGTTTTTCTGGTCATCATTCGGCGTAACGTGTAAATGGCGCGTCATGTACCAATCAGGAAAAAGTTCCAGCTCGCGGGAAAGCAACGTCTGATCATACTCAGGGAAGATATTTTTTTGGCTGGCGCTTTGTATCCTGATCAGTGTGTCAATGGCATCCTGGTAAAGCTGATTGGCATTTTCTGGCTCCGTGGTAAGTGCTTGCAGATAAGTAGTGGTACCAAGATCGGATAACAGCAAAAAGCCTTGATCCAGATTTTGTGCGACGATGTCGGGCACATGGATGGATGCCTTCGCAAATACACTGGCGGCATGCAAGAAAGGTCGGCAATCTTCCAGTTGCGGCGGTGCATCCATGGCAATCAGTGTTTCCCTGGGAAAAGCTACACGAAAATAGCGGCGAAAACTGGCATCTGCCGAGGCAGGCGACAAAGTGAAGGGCTGATCGGGGTAGAGGGTTTTCAGCCAGTACTCCAGAAGTTGCAGACGGTCCATTAAAACTTATTGGTTGAAGGTAGGTTAAGGAATGGATAATGCAGCTGTATGCTGTCCGATAGTTCGGGCAGGAGCTGCCGATTTGTGTTTGCCTGTTCGTTTAAAATATGAGATTTTATCCCGGAAGCCGATAATAAAACTTTGAAATTTAATGGAGAGAAAAAATGCTGAATAAAAATGTACTGGATGAAATCGGCAGCAAGGTTAATGAAATCTTAGCGGGCAGCCCGGCTAAAGATATCGAGAAAAATATGCGCGCCATGTTGATGGGTATTTTTTCCCGGCTGGATTTGGTCACGCGGGAAGAATTCGATGTGCAACAGGAAGTGATCAAGCGTACGCGTATCAGGCTGGCTGAATTGGAAGAGAAGGTGAACAAACTGGAGCAGCAGGCACATCCATCAACAATGGTTGAAGGTACCGTAGAAGATGTAATGGATACTTCTGGCCCCGGATCGGCCAATGACAGGTAGTGCTGAGATTTGTTACATTTTTTCTGGTGAAGCACTGGCTCACCATGCTTTGATCGTGTTCCTTTATGTCTCTGGCTATTCTGTATAGCCGTGCATTGTGTGGAGTGGACGCGCCGCTAGTGACCGTAGAGGTGCATCTTGCTAACGGTTTACCAAAATTTACTATCGTTGGGCTTCCGGAAACGGAAGTCAGGGAAAGTAAAGACAGGGTGCGCGCCGCACTGCAGAATGGACGATTCAAATTTCCTGCCCGGCGTATTACGGTTAATCTTGCACCGGCTGATTTACCCAAGGAAAGCGGGCGTTTCGATTTGCCTATCGCGCTGGGCATCTTAGCGGCAACCGGGCAGATTCCTGCAAATAAACTCGATCAGTATGAATGGGCAGGGGAGTTGTCTCTTGATGGTCGCCTGCGCCCGATTCGTGGCGCACTGGCCATGACTTACAGTGCCTCCCGTTCAGGCCGCAGTTTCGTTTTGCCAGAGCAAAATGCCGGCGAAGCAGCACTGGTCAAAGAGGCGACTATCTATCCTGCTGCTTCGCTGCTGCAGCTGTGTGCATATCTGACTGGGCAGGAGCCATGGCAACCTTATCGTGGTGGATCGGCTGAGTTAGAATCAAATGATTATCCGGACATGGGAGATGTCAAAGGGCAGATGCAGGCCAGGCGCGCGTTGGAGATCGCTGCTGCAGGTGGACACAGTGTGCTGATGATTGGCCCACCGGGCACGGGAAAAACCATGTTAGCCAAGCGTATCCCGGGAATTTTGCCGCCCATGACCGGACAGGAGGCGCTGGAATCGGCTGCCATTCAATCTTTGGGGAGTGGCAGTTTTGATCTGGCTAACTGGAAGCGTCGCCCGTTTCGGTCACCCCATCATACTGCCTCGGCCGTGGCATTGGTGGGTGGGGGCAGTATTCCACGCCCGGGTGAGATTTCACTGGCCATGCATGGAGTGCTGTTTCTTGATGAGTTACCCGAATTTGATCGGCGGGTTCTGGAGGTGCTGCGTGAACCGCTTGAATCCGGTCACATTACCATTTCACGCGCTGCACGCCGAGCAGATTTTCCAGCCAGATTTCAACTTATTGCTGCAATGAACCCATGTCCATGCGGGTATTTGGGGCATTACACCAATAAATGTCGTTGTACACCTGATCAGGTAGCGCGTTATCGTGGCAAGGTTTCCGGTCCGTTGCTGGATCGAATCGATATTCAGATTGAAGTCCCTGCTTTGCCGAAGGAGGATATGTTGCGCCCCGGTCCGGGTGAATCCAGCGCTGTTATTCGAGAACGAACGTTGGTTGCCCGGCAACGTCAGTTAAATCGTCAACACGTACCCAATACGAGGTTAGGGGTGCAGGAAATTGAAAAATATTGTGTTCTGGATGCGGAGGGGAAGCGTATGCTGGAACGAGCCATGACCCATTTGAATATCTCAGCACGGGCTTATCACAGAATACTGAAGCTGGCTCGAACCATTGCAGATTTGTCAGGCAGTAAACCTATTTTGGGAAAGCATGTGGCGGAAGCTATTCAGTACCGCCGTATGGGTATAAATTAATTGTTCGGACAGGTTGAATCAGTAATAGTCAGCGGTACGTGCACAATTTTCAAATCTTGTAAATTCGCCCAGAAAAGTCAGATCAACTTTGCCAATCGGCCCGTTACGCTGCTTGCCGATGATAATTTCAGCAATACCCTTGTCCTGAGTATCCGGATTATAAACTTCATCCCGATAAATAAACAAAATAACATCTGCATCCTGTTCGATAGCGCCTGATTCACGCAAATCAGACATAATCGGACGTTTGTTGGGGCGTTGTTCGAGGCCACGATTCAGCTGCGACAAAGCGATTACGGGAACCTGCAATTCTTTTGCCAGTGCCTTCAGTGAGCGTGAAATCTCTGAAATTTCGGCGGCGCGGCTTTCACTGTTGGGCGAGGTTGATGACATGAGTTGCAGGTAGTCAATAATGATGAGCCCCAGCCCTTCATGCTGACGATACAAACGCCGAGCGCGGGCACGCAGCTCCAGAGAGTTCAGTGCAGCACTTTCATCAATAAATATCGGCGCATCGTTTAGCTTTCCCAATGCATGGGTGAGTCTGGGCCAGTCATCATCATCCAGTTGGCCTGTGCGTACTTTGTGTTGATCCAATCGCCCGATTGAGCCCAACATACGCATGGCAAGCTGTGCGCCCCCCATTTCCATACTGAACACTGCCACTGGTTTGCCAGCTTCCAGTGCGACATGTTCTCCGATATTGAGCGCAAAGGCGGTTTTTCCCATCGAAGGTCGCCCGGCAACGATGATCAGGTCACCGGCTTGGAAACCAGA
This sequence comes from Nitrosomonas sp. GH22, assembly GCF_009833115.1. Lineage (NCBI taxonomy): Bacteria > Pseudomonadati > Pseudomonadota > Betaproteobacteria > Nitrosomonadales > Nitrosomonadaceae > Nitrosomonas > Nitrosomonas sp. GH22. Next base: position 66,344 of record NZ_QRCA01000038.1, on the reverse strand, counting down.
AGTTTTTTGATCGAGATCGCTGAAGCCGGATGGAATGCCGGTAATATCGCTGGGATTGCTCCGGTTATAGAGCATCTCGATTCGCTCAACTACTTGCTTGAGCAATGGTTGGATATCAACAAATCCTTGTTTCCCGTGCGCACTTTGTTCAGCGATTTCAAATATTCTGCTTTCTGCTTCATCCAGCAGATCACCCGCAGAACGGCCTGCAGGATTGTAAGCTGAATCAGTTATTTGTGTGCTGACTTGCGCCAGCTTGCGCATGATTGAACGTTCCCGTACGATTTCCGCATAACGGCGGATGTTGGCTGCAGACGGAGTATTCTGTGCAATGGCACCGATATAGGCTAGCCCACCCGCGTGTTGCAGTTGGGCCGCATTTTCAAGAGATTCTGCAACAGTTATTACATCTGCCGGCTTACTTTGTTCTATAAGCCGGCAGATGTGTTGGTAAATGAGTTGATGATCCTGGCGATAGAAATCACTCTCGATAATGATGTCCGCTACTTTGTCCCATGCCTGATTATCCAGCATGAGTCCACCAAGGACGGATTGTTCAGCCTCGATGGAGTGGGGCGGGAGCTTGTAAATACTGTTATCAGCAAGGTTCTGAATAAAGTTGGTAGTGGATGGATTCATGTGAATTAATGGTGGCTAATAGCCAGGGTCGGATGGTAGTGTCTGATGGAGAAACAAAAAAAGGACCGGGTAGTCCTTTTTTTGTTTGGTCTTTACCCAGTGATGTCAGTTTGTTGTTTCGCCTAACACCGATACAGTAATATGAGCCGATACCTCGTTATGCAGTACAACGATAACCGTATAATCACCTACTTGTTTGATTTGTCCCTCAGGCATACGAATCATGGATTTTTCAATTGCAAAATCCTGTTTGCACAACTCCTCGGCAATATTTGCACTGGTGACTGATCCAAAAAGTTTGCCATCCACACCTGCTTTCTGGGAGATTTGTATGAGTAGTCCATCCAGTTTTGCTGCCTGTGCGCCCGCTGCATCTAAAATATCGGCTTGTTTCTTTTCCAGCTCCGCGCGTTGTGTTTCAAATTCGGCTATAACCCTTTCGGTTGCTCTCTTTGCTTTTCCCTGAGGGATCAGATAATTGCGAGCATACCCTGGCTTGACATTCACAATACTGCCCAGTGAACCAAGCTTGACGATTTTCTCTAACAAAATTACTTGCATGCTGTTTCTCCCGATTGCTTAGTGCTGATCAGTATAGGGTAATAACGCCAGGAAACGAGCGCGTTCGATAGCCAAGTTTAATTGACGTTGATAGTATGAGCGTGTACCTGTAATTCGAGCCGGTATAATTCTGCCATTCTCGCTGATAAAATCTTTCAGCAGATCAACATCTTTATAGTCTATTTTTTTAATTCCCTCAGCTGTAAACCGACAGAATTTTTTGCGTTTGAATAGTGGCCGATTTGCCATCCGGTCCTTCATCTTGTTCTTTGCATCTTTGTTTCTTGAAAATCTCATATTATTTCTCCATTAAGAGCGTCTATATTTGGTATTTATTTTCAGATAATTCTGGCATCACTAACATGCAAAACAAGCTGGTTACTTAAGCGGTTTTTTTTTGTCATGAAGCCGGTAAGTTCGACATGACTGCCAGGTCCCATGCGAACAATTTTTTCAGCCATGTCTGCCATGGCGATTGCCGCAAGTTCAAATTCAATCTTGCGCTGGATGCCAACTTCCTCCTGGCTGGAAACATGGCTCAGTCTAAACTCGGCAATCATAATACCGACAGGCGTATAGCGAGGTGTATTCAGATCAACAATCTTTCCACCGATAATCACCTGATTCAGGTTCGGTGGAAACCTCATATCAGGATTGGGTATCGTTTTCCTCAGCTGCTACTACTTGTGCGCCACTAGCCGAATCATCGGCTACGTTCACTGTGGGAGCCGCAGTGCCCCTGCTATTTTCATCGGGTTTCGATTTGTCATCTTGCATCATAGGGGAAGGGGTTGTAACCGGGCCATTCATACGGATAACAAGATGGCGAAGAATGGCGTCATTAAATTTGAAGCTGTGCTCCAATTCATTAAGAGATTCTTGATCGCATTCGATATTCATTAAAATATAGTGCGCTTTATGCAGTTTTTGTATGGGATAAGTGAGTTGTCTGCGTCCCCAGTCTTCCAATCGGTGAATTCCTCCAGACCTTTCAGTGATCATATTACTATAGCGCTCAATCATGGCAGATACCTGCTCGCTTTGGTCTGGGTGAACAATAAATATAATTTCGTAATGTCTCATAATTTCCTTGTGGGTAAAGCCTTCTTGCAACGTTTTCAGTGTAGAACGGGGAAGTAAGGCAAGGGATCAGCTTAGAACTTATGCATCGATGTTGTATCGAATCGCATTGATAAACCTGTTGCTTTTGTAAGTATTTAAACAACAGTTTGATAATTCTACTTAATCAGTGACTAAACTTCAAAAAAATTAGATTTTTCTTTTCCTGAGCATGCGCGAGATTTGCAAAATACGAGTAGAAAGTTTTGATGTAAACGGGTTTAAGGTACATCTGTACCAATAATCATTGATCCAAAAGCCATGATTTATTTAAATTTTCCTGAGATTTTATCAATTTTAGGCACAAAATAGCTTTTTTCTGGCTATTTCTGTTTCAAAACGCACTATCCCGTTACGGTGCAAATACGCCTCACCATGCAATACTATCAGACAGAGCGGCCGGGCAGAAAGCGGCTCTGATTTTTTGCCAAACTGCGATAGCGTAGCTTGCATCACCAAAGCGAACTTTCATATCCCGGAACACAGATTCCACTTTGGCGCATATCCCGCTACTTTGCGATGCAAGGCCAGGAGCGGGCATGAAATTTTGCAGTTACTCTCAGCTTTTAATTGCTTGAGTTTCCCCAGGACGTGGTGCAATAACGATGGCTTTGATTGAAGCGGTGGCTTCTGTCTGCATCTCCGGGCACTTTTGCAAGCCCTGGTAGCCGATATCACCCAGGATAACCGTTTCTTCGCCACACAGCAGTGTTGGCACCAAAATGTCATGGGTTGCCTTTTTTGCTTGCTTGAGTACATTTCAGAATCACGTTTGCCTTCAGTACTCCTGGTAGAAGGCGGTGCGGCAATCAGGCTGGCAATCTCATCAAGTGCATCTTCCATGTCCGGATCAGAGTAGTTGTAGGCAATTTGGACAATATGCACGCGCAACATACTTTTCAATTGCAGTGGTTGTTCGCCACGATGCCCACTTGTCGGGCAATACGGTTCGATCAGGACAACAAGCTCTGACCAGAGAAGCAAACGCTCAATCTGTACAAAAAATCACTCTCGCCGCGTGACCTTCTTCTTGTGGGCTTGTTCAAGACCACTGAAACTCATCTGGTCACATGAGTGATGACAATAGAAAAAAGATAAATAACAAATCTTATCAAAGGATTTGTGCAGAGACTCCTTAGATGTTTTTAGAGCCTGTTCAAAGAAGTCTTCCAAGACAAGCAACCTCTCCCTTCAGTGAATCAAGGCAGAGCAGATTACCTCTGCTCCAGTTTGTTCTTTACCCCTCGCTTTTGATCAAGGTCCCCACTCCTTCATCAGTCAGTATTTCAAGCAAAAGGGCATGTTGTACACGTCCGTCGATGATATGGCAGGATTTGACACCATTCTTTACGGCATCCAGCGCTGATTTGATTTTGGGCAACATTCCGCCGGAGATGGTGCCATCGGCAAATAGTTCATCTACTCGGCTGGCAGTCAGGCCTGTGAGCAGATTGCCATTTTTATCCAGTACACCAGGTGTATTGGTCATTAATATCAGCTTTTCAGCTTTGAGTGTCTCCGCTAGGCGACCTGCAACAAGATCAGCATTGATATTGTAGGATTCACCCTCTTCACCGACACCGATAGGGGCTATTACAGGAATGAAGTCGCGAGCGTCCAGTAGCTTGATCAGCGAGGGATCGATATACTCTATTTCGCCAACCTGGCCAATATTGATCCACTTCTCGGCATCTTCTTTGTCTTTGATCAGCATTCTTTTCGCGCGAATAAACATTCCGTCTTTGCCGGTGAGCCCTACTGCTTGCCCACCATGACGGTTGATAAGATTGACAATTTCTTTGTTGATAAGCCCGCCAAGTATCATCTCGACGATATCCATAGTTTCGGCATCTGTAACTCGCATCCCTTGTATGAAGACGCCTTCCTTACCGACGCGCTTCAGCATGCTGTCTATTTGCGGGCCGCCGCCATGGACGATGACCGGGTTCATGCCGACCAATTTCAGCAATACCACATCTTTAGCAAAACTTTGTTTGAGTATTTCCTCGGTCATAGCATTGCCGCCGTATTTGATTACGATGGTTTTATTATGGAAGCGTCGTATGTATGGCAATGCCTCAGCGAGGATTTCGACTTTTTCGTTAACAGCATGGGAAGATTGCATGGTGAAGAGGGATTTTATTGTTTATGGTGAAATCGGAATGGAGTACCCGGGACAATTTAACTGCTTGCTTGAAGGAAGGATTTGAGCCGTACTAGTGCAGGCAAATTCAGCTTGCGCCAAAGTCTGTTCTGGCGGTCATTGTATACATCGGCGATGACAGACCGCTCGTCCTCATGATCTGGCTGGCGAGTAAATTCCATCAGATCCCGGATACCAAGAACACTTTCAGCCAATATGGCATAGCCAGTTCCCGGATGGGAATCTGTCAAAAAGACCCGGGTTCTCACATTAATGCGGGTTGTCTTCTTATCCAGGTAATGAGCCAGATCACATAAGCCGTAAATATTGCCGCGTACATTGATAATGCCCAGAAACCATAGATGTGTCAGAAAAACCGGTGTTATTTTCGGGACCGGCAATATTTCACTGATGGCATCCATTGGGATCAGCCAGCGATCTTCACCAATCGTGACTCCCAATACAGGGATGGAGAGTGGAACTTCCTGAGTTTTATTATTGATTTGCTCAGTCAGCATGGTATTCAGCGTGATCTGTTTTTAAATATTAACTCAGTCTGGCAATTTTTTGCAGTAATTCTGCAGCCATAACTGGCTTGGTAATATAATCCTGCGCACCTTGCCGCAGCCCCCAGATTTTATCGGTTTGCTGATCTTTGGTTGTGCACAGGATGATAGGAATATGGCGAGTTGCACTATCTTGTGCAAGCATGCGTGTTGCTTGATAGCCGTTGATGCCGGGCATTACTACATCCATCAAAACCAGATCAGGCCAAGTTTCTCGGGCCTTGGTAACGCCTTCCTCACCACTTTCAGCCACACCTACCTGATACCCGTTTTGGGTCAGTATGCTGGAAAGAATGTGGCGATCTGTCGGTGAGTCATCGACTACCAATATCGTCCTGACTATCATGCGAGATTCTCAATAAAATTTGTATTTGTTTACACGGTCTCCAAATAAAACCGGGCAGAAATATCAATTTTGTATTTTAAGGCTTTACCCGCAGACAATAAAGCACAGCGGTTAATCATCAGTATAGGTTAAAGCAATGTTAGACTATACGCTTTGTATTTTCGTATAATTTTGCTGCTCGTTCAATGACTTGTGCCCGAGCGTTTTCAGACTTTTATTTTGGGTACATAGATTAAGTTTATTTTACGTTTAAATCATTATGCAAAACACTTTCATCAGATTGATATTGTGGGTACAGGCTTTATTATTCCTTCTACCAGGTTGTGCGCCAATGATCTTAACAGGCGTGGGGGTTGGTGCGGGAGCCGGAGCGTTAATGGTAGAAGATCGCCGTAGTAGTGGAATGTACATAGATGACGAGGGAATTGAACTTAAAACCAATCGCAGAATTGGCGAACGATTGGGCGACAGAGTGCATGTCAATGTCACCAGTTTTAACCGTAACGTTTTGCTGACTGGTGAGGCCCCCGATGAATTCACCAAAAAAGAGATTGAGAAATTGGCAATGAGCATTGAAAACGTACAAAATATTTCCAATGAAATTACTATTGCTCCCAAGAGCTCGTTATCTTCTCGCAGTAATGATGCGTTAATTACTTCCAAGGTAAAGGCCCGTTTCATTAATAACAAGGTGTTCCAGATGAATCACATAAAAGTTGTTACAGAAAACGGTGTGGTGTATTTACTGGGGCTGGTTACCAGAAAAGAGGGGGACACCGCTACACGTATTGCCAGTACGACGGAAAGTGTATTAAGGGTGGTTAAGGTATTTGAATATCTTGATTAGTAAGTACCTTTTCAGAACATCTTCAGGCATCAATAAATGCTGCCCGCTGAGTTTATTCAGTTACTACAGAATCTGATTCCATCCGACCGTCTCTATCTTGATCCGGTTGATTGTTACGCTTACGCTTACGATAACAGTAGGAAGTATTTTCCGCCTGAGTGTGTCATTTTTCCTTTGACGACTGATGAAGTCGTGAAGATAATCCAGTTATGTAATCGATTTAAGATTCCCTTAACACCTCGTGGGAGAGGTACCGGCACTGCTGGCGGCAGTCTTGCTGAGCAAGGAGGAGCTTCACTTTCATTGGAACGCATGACACGGATCATATCGATCGACACGGCCAATCGAGTACTCGTTGCAGAACCGGGTGTTTTAAATGAATCTGTCCAGGCGGCTGTCAAGCCTTCTGGTTTTTTTTGGCCACCCGATCCTTCCAGTGCTGCTTTTTCAAGTATCGGCGGAAATCTTGCCACCTGTGCAGGGGGGCCACATGCTGTTAAATATGGCACAACCCGCGATCATGTATTAGGGCTGACTGCAGTAACAGGACAGGGTGATATTATTAAAACGGGGTGCTATACCACCAAGGGTGTTGTCGGGTACGACCTCACCCGGCTGTTGATCGGATCAGAAGGTACACTTGCCGTTATAACCGAGGCAACACTTAAGTTAACCCCGTTACCTGCGGCAAGAAGCGGACTTGTTGCTCATTATCAGAATGCTGTGAGTTGTGCATCAGCGATAGCAACTATTATGAAAGAGCCGCAAGGACCCAGCGCGCTTGAATTTCTGGATTCCGGCTCACTTGATCTTATTCGTTCCAGGAATCCTGGAATGTTGCCGGACGATTCTCGTGCCATGTTGATGATAGAAGTCGATGGTACAGAACACGAAATTTCGGAAACAACAACCAGGCTTCTAGCTGCTTGCCAAAATTCCGGGTTGTTAAAGGCATTACCTGTCCAAAATGCTGCGGATTTGTGGAAGGCCAGAAAAACGTTATCACCCTTGCTAAGAGATATCGCGCCGAAGAAAATAAATGAGGATATTGTAGTGCCTGTCGATAAAATTCCCCGACTGTTAACCGGATTATCTTCATTATGTAAGCAATATCAGATACCCAACGTAAATTTTGGCCATGCTGGCAATGGAAATATTCATGTTAATCTGCTGATTGATCCGGATAATCCTGGAGAGAGTGGGCGCGCGTATAAATGCCTGAATCAGATATTTGATCTGGTGATCAGCCTTAATGGAACACTTTCTGGTGAGCATGGTATCGGTTCTGAAAAGCGACCTTATATCAATAAAGAACTCAATGAGGCTACTTTGACTTTAATGAAGCAGATCAAATTAACATTTGATCCTTGTAATATCTTGAATCCAGGGAAATTATTTCCTTGAATGTTTTTCAGCCAGATAAACAAAAAAAACAGCTCGATAAAAATTACATCTTTACCGGGCTGTTTTTTTAGAGAATTCGTTTGTTTCTGGTATCAGAAATAAAAATAGTGATCCACCAATAGCGCGGTAAACAGCAACGCCAGATAAATTATAGAGTAGCGGAAAGCCTCCCTGGCAATTTGGTCAGTGTAGTGCAAGTAGATCCTGATAGCGTAATAAAGAAATATTGCATCAAGAATCAGCACACTTACGAGATAAATCAAGCCACTCATCTGAGTGAGATAGGGCAAAACTGTAGCGATACAAAGAATGATTGTATAAAGTAATACATGCAGGCGAGTAAACTCCTCACCGTGTGTTACCGGGAGCATTGGCATCCCAATTTTTGCATAATCTGACTTACGGTAAAGCGCCAGTGCCCAGAAATGTGGAGGTGTCCAGGCAAAAATAATGAGGAACAATAACAAGGCATCAGCTGAGATTTCCCCTGTAATTGCTGCCCACCCCAATACAGGTGGCATAGCGCCAGACGCCCCCCCAATGACGATATTTTGTGGTGTGAGTGGTTTGAGTATTACAGTGTATATAATTGCATACCCTACAAATGTGCCGAGAGTTAGCCACATGGTCAAAGGGTTTATCCATTGGTGGAGAATGAAGAGCCCAAGCCCGCCAACCATTACCAGAAAGAACAGCGTTTCAGGAACACTTACTTTTCCCTGGGGTAAGGGTCGTCCCTTTGTTCGAGCCATGATTGCATCAAACTTATACTCAACCAGGCAATTAAGCGCGGCAGCTGCGCCGGCAACAAGTGATATTCCAATCGTACCCAGGAGCAACTTGTCTAGGGGCACCGCGCCAGGGACCGATAAAAACATACCAATCACAGCAGTGAAAACGATTAGAGAAACTACTCGTGGTTTAGTAAGTCGGTAAAACTGCTGAATACGCACAGTCGCCTGTTGCCAGACTAATGGATTTGTTGACATCACTCACTCCTTATGAAACTAATTCATAGTTACAGATGTTATGGCACCTGTTTGCTTTCTTTCACTAATATGCTATCTGGGAATCTTCAGCTAATACTCGGGATGTGAAAGTTTTAGCAATCTTTTCAAATCTCCAATCATCTTTTTTGGATCTGGATCCTTGGGATATCTCATCATTAAATTCCCCATCGGATCGATAACATAGATGTGATCATCCTGTCTGCTCACAAAGGGGAATTCATCCAATAGATTTCTTCCCTGTGCAAGAACCAATCTAGTACCTTCATATTTATCCATTATTTCAGGATTAGGTTTGATATCGTCATTAATTAACCATATTCGCTGAACCTTATCCTTATCAACATTCTGAGCCAAGCGAATTTGTCTCATTATGTAAAGTTTTTCCTGACAATATCCATCACACTTTCCCGAGTCAATCGTCAATAAACTCCACGTGCCTTTTAATTGACGACTTCGGAAGATTGTGTTGTCTTTGAGATTTGTTGCTGTCCCCTGTAATGGTTTGACTTCCAGTAACTCACCATAATTTACGGTTTGGTCCGGACGGAAATCCCATCGGTGCAAGATGGATGAGATTACGATTGGCGATAATATCACCAGTATTAATATAATTAGAGTAAGTCGACTACGCGTTACTTTTTCGTTTGACATTTAATACAATGTAGATGATAAAAGTCATTGCGGCGAATGAGAACCACTGAAGAGCGTAACCTGTATTTCTTGAAGAACCGGAATCCGGATTTCCCCATTGCCTAATTAAACCATCGTCTGTTGCATCATTTTGCTGCAATAGTAACAAAGGTTGCAAGGTAAGACCGGTCATGCCTTGATAAGTATCCAGGTCAAAATTTTGCCAAACGTTACCTTTAATATCATCGTCTGAAAGCGATAGCGTTTTGATTGATGGTGATACTACGATTCCGAGGATATGAACCAATCCTTTTGGGGTGCGAATATTGGGCAAAACTGACCGGTCATTACCTACAGCTACCCAGCCCCGATTGACCAATATATCTATTGAGCTGTTCGCTAATCGTAGGGGCGTAAGTACATGATAGCCCGCAATTCCCTGATGAATTTTGTTATCAAGAAATATACTCCGCTCCGGATCAAAATACCCATCAACTTCAACTCGACGATATAAATAATCGTTTAGCTTTACAAGTGATTCTGGAATTATAACGGGTGGTTGCTGGGCATAGTATTCTATAAGAGAAAAACGATTATCTTTTTCCTCTGCTCTGGATAATTGCCAAAAACCCAGTTTCAAAAAGACAGCGATCGCAAATATAGTAACTATTGTTGACCATAGCGATGGCTTGAATTGTTGTAGAAAACCAGGCATCAGATAGCCTTGTACACAACCATATAAATTTTTAAGGTTCGATTCTTTATCTGACAGAATCGAACCTTTTCTCCGTTATTTACTTCTACGAGTTACAGTAAATAGACAAATATAAACAATGCCAACCAAACAACGTCAACGAAGTGCCAGTACCAGGCTACCCCTTCAAATCCAAAATGGTGTTCCGGCGTAAAATGGCCGTTCAAACTTCTGAAGAAGATTGCGATCAACATAATTGTGCCAACCGTTACGTGGAATCCATGGAATCCCGTTAACATGAAGAAAGTTGATCCATATGCACCACTGGTCATCTTGAGGTTCAGATCAGCATATGCATGTCCATATTCATATATCTGGAAACCAAGGAACGTGATACCCAATGCTATAGTCGCAAATAACCATAGCTTTAAAGCACCGCGGTCATTCTTTTTTAATGCCCAATGTGCGAGAGTGATAGTGATACCAGAAGTCAGCAACAACGTCGTATTGATGGCAGGGATTCCCCATGCTCCCATAGGGGTAAATTTCTCATCAAATCCCGGCCCGGCTGTAGGCCATCCTCCGGCAAAATCAGGCCAAAGCAGCTCCTGTCCGGATCCAGCCAGCCAAGGTACTGAAAGAACACGCATATAAAACAATGCACCAAAAAATGATGCAAAGAACATAACTTCGGAGAAAATAAACCATCCCATACTCCATCTGAAGGATTTATCTTCTTGAACCTTATACTTGCCTGCTTCACTTTCAAGTGCAACTTCTCGGAACCAGCCATAAATCAGGAAGGCGAGTATGGCCAACCCAGTGAGCAACATGCCATATCCAAGAGGCAATTTACTCATAGTAAATGCCGCCCCAAACGCCATGAAAAAGAGAGCCGCTGTTCCTATGATTGGCCACTTGGATGGAGAGGGTACATAATAACCCGTTCCTTGACTCATATAATCTTCCTCCTCATTATTAAACTTAACCTGCTACAAGCCCGACTATTGATAATTAATTTAAAATAAAACTGCATGCTATGCAAAGTTACTGATTATTGTTGAACTTGGTATAAATAAAGCCAAACAATCTCTGTAACTTGAAATAGAAGAGTACCACTTAATAATACCTTTATTTGTGCACACCCCTGTTTAATTAGCTTTAACTTTGAAAAAGGTATATGAAATTGTCGCGGTATGAATATCGTCAGGCATTTCTGGATCTATCAGAAATCTGACTGGTAATTGCTTGGTCTCCTTACCACCGAGTTCCTGTTGTGAGAAACAAAAACACTCAACTTTTTTCAAATATCTTTCAAGGTTTTTGGGGCTGTAACTTGGGATAGCCTGCCCAATTTGAGGCTCTTCAGATTCGTTACTGATTTCATACATAACTTCTGTAAGTTTGCCAGGATGTAAACGAATATGAGATTGCAGTGGCTTAAATTTCCAGGGAAGTCCACGTATATTTGCATCTAACTGTAAATTGATCTCCCTTGTAATATCTACTTTGATCTTTTTAGATACTGTGTCCGGACGTTCTAGCTCGTATATACCGGTTACTTCACAGAATTTCTTGTATATAGGTACAAGCGCGTAACCAAAACCAAACATAACCACACTAAAAATAAGTAATTTTTTTAATATATCTATGTTGCTGGTCTTGGTCACGTCTTGTTTTATTCCTATTTAGATACAGCGGTTACTATAAAAACTACTATTACCAAGATAACTAGAATTGATGCAGTACGTAATTTTCTGCGTTGTAATTCTGTATCCTTATTTTCAGTCATTTCTATACCTGCTTATTTAACGACAGGTGGTGTTTCAAAACTATGGTATGGAGCTGGTGAAGGCAAATGCGTCCATTCCAAAGTATGTGCCCCTTCCCATGTTTTATCTGCAGCCTTTTCTCCACCACGTACACATTTAATAACAATGTATACAAATAGCAACTGTGTCAATCCGAATCCAAATGCACCAATACTGGAAATCATATTGAAGTCAGCAAACTGGAGTGCATAATCCGGAATTCTACGAGGCATACCAGCTAATCCAAGGAAATGCTGAACAAAGAATGCTACATTAAAGAAAATCATTGACAGCCAGAAATGCCACTTACCCAATGTTTCGTTGTACATATGACCAGTCCATTTTGGTAACCAGTAGTATGCACCTGAGAATAATGCAAACAATGCCCCCGAAACCAACACGTAATGGAAGTGCGCAATGACATAGTATGTATCTTGTACTTGCACATCGATTGGGACTATTGCGCAAACAACACCGCTGAATCCACCAATAACGAACAGAACGATAAACCCTATTGAAAACAACATCGGTGTTTCAAAGGTCAAAGAGCCTCGCCACATGGTTGCGGTCCAGTTAAAGACCTTAACGCCGGTTGGTACAGCAATCAACATCGTTGCGTACATGAAGAACAGTTGTCCAGTAACAGGCATACCAACAGTAAACATGTGATGCGCCCATACAAAGCAAGATAACAATGCAATTGCGGCAATCGCATAAACCATTGATGTATAACCAAACAAAGGTTTACGTGAAAATGTTGTAATAACCTCGGAAACCACACCAAACGCCGGTAATATCATGATATATACCTCCGGGTGTCCGAAGAACCAGAAGATGTGTTGAAACATAACCGGGTCACCGCCGCCAGCAGCATTGAAGAAGCTTGTACCAAAGTTACGATCTGTAAGGACCATTGTCACAGCTCCAGCCAATACCGGCATTACTAATACAAGTAGGTATGCAGTAATTAACCAGCTCCACACGAACATTGGCATCTTCATCAATGTCATGCCTGGTGCGCGCATATTCAAGATGGTTGTAATGATGTTGATAGAACCCATAATTGAAGACATTCCAAAGACATGCACTGCAAACAACATCATGTCCGTCCCCATACCACCTTGTGTGGATAGTGGTGGGTAGAATGTCCAGCCACCGGCCGCTGCCCCGCCGGGCACAAAAAATGAAGTTATTAATAACAATGCTGCAATCGGCAACAACCAGAAACTCCAGTTATTCAGACGAGCAAAAGCCATATCTGGGGCACCTATCATTAATGGTATCTGCCAATTCGCAAATCCCACCCACGCTGGCATTACGGCACCAAATACCATGATCAGGCCATGCAATGTGGTAAATGAATTAAATACTTCAGGCTCCAATATCTGAATACCAGGCATAAAAAGTTCTGCTCTGATACCCATGGCCAAAAAACCACCAACAAACAACATAGCCAGACTAAAACACAAATAAAGCGTTCCGATATCTTTATGGTTGGTAGTGGTTAGCCAACGCATTATACCGGTCGGATGATCATGTGTATGGCCATGTACATCTTGTATTACCGCCATTATCTTCTCCTTTTTTAATCTAATTTGATCTATATCCCGACTAACCGTATCTGGATATATCAGTTTTTACTCGCCTCATTTTTAACGAGCGCTGTATTCACAACTGCAGCTGATGCGGTTTTTTGCCTCTCCGCAACCCACTGACTATATTTTTCCTGTTCCATTACTTCTACGACTACCGGCATAAATCCATGTTCCTTGCCACAAAGCTCAGCACACTGGCCACGATAGATACCTGGCTTTTCGACTTTAAACCATGCATCACGAATAAATCCAGGTATAGCGTCTTGCTTTACGCCAAGCGCAGGTACCCACCAAGCATGGATGACATCATTGGCTGTCATGAGTACTCTAATTTTCTTGCCAGTTGGTACTACCACACGATTATCCACTTCCAGCAAATAATTTTCCCCCTTAGGCGCCTGGTTACGGATCTGATCCTGAGAAGTAGACAACTGACTGTAAAAACTGATTCCCTCACCTTCTCCTTGAATGTAGTCATATCCCCACATCCACTGATATCCGGTGGCCTTGATGGTAATGTCTGCTTCACTTGTATCTTTCATTGCAATAATTGTTTTGGTTGCTGGCCATGATATTGCGATTAAGATCAATACAGGAATAGCTGTCCACACCAGCTCAACAACCGTGCTGTGATGAAAATTTGCTGCTTTATAGCCAACCGATTTACGGTGCTTGACAATGGAATAACCCATCACACCGAATACACCGACAAATATTATCAGACAGATCCATAAAGCCATTATGTGCTGATCATATATCTCCTGTGCAATCGGAGTCTGTGGTTCAGGCAGGTTATACTTGCTTGATATCGCCAGCCCTGAATAAGAACCAAGAACTACAAAACTTGATAGCAACGCCATCAACTTACTACCCTTCATATCTTACCCCCCACATTAATTACCAAATCAATTTCAGCAGCTCGCCTGTGATCCTGTAGCATCTCCACGCCTCACAATTAGCTGCTCATAAGAATATTTGCCTAGCCGTTTAGCCGAACCAACAAACAGAAGCAGGAGCCGAGTGACGATTTTTTTGGGGCAATCTTAGCATCCAGACGCTGCTTGCACAAGAAGGAAGATGCATGATTTTTATAGAAAAAATATCCATGTAATTATCATGGATATTGCTCTTTTTATCTTCTTGTATCCCAATACCCTTTGCTGCCTTGAGATATTTTTTATTTTGTCATTTTGTATGGAGTTTGTTCGTCTACAAATATAGAGAATTTGATAAATAATTTACTAAAACCCTTGTGATAAAGTGGATATATGCGGCAGCTTGAGAATCGAATTGCAACTTTTGTCTCCTCAAGGTAGCCTAAGTTGCTCACATTCATTTAATTTTTAGTGAAGATAAAGGATATGCAATCTGATTCCAAATATGCAGTTCCTGTATTCCTGATTCCTGTATTAAAGGCATTAAGTCCAAGTATACATAACAAGGTGTTGAGAAATACTTATTTGATGCGTGCATTAACCATGATTCCAACCATAGCTGGCTCAGCTATTGGCGTTAATACAGATTTTTCGTTCTTGGCACAATCTCCAATTATGGGTTCACATATAATGCTGGCCGCAATGATTGGTTTAATGTTTGCTGCCAGTGCTACACGCAACAGCATTGGAGGCGTAATTCTTCTTTCCTTGTTTACCTTTGTTGCCGGGTGGTGGTTGGGCCCTTTGCTTCAGTATGCGTTACAGTTTAACAATGGTACCCAGCTGATTGGTCTTGCTGCTGCAGGAACCGGTATCATTTTTTTACATTGGCAAGCGCGGCAACGGTAACTCGTAAGGATTTCGGGTTCCTTGGTAATTTTTTGCTGGCCGGACTGATATTGGTTATTTTAGCTTCTCTGGTTAATTTATTTCTGGTAATCCCGGCAGTTTCACTGGCTATTCCAGCTGTAGCAATACTGGTTTTCTCTGGGTTTATCCTGTTCGATGTAAGCCGGATCATAAATAGCGGTGAAACCAACTACGTTATGGCGGCACCGGGTATTTATCTCAGTCTATCTAATTTGTTTATAATAAATCTGGTGCAGTTATTGCTTGCCTTGCTGGGTGAAAGAGACTGAAGTTAATGGCTTGATAAAAAAACAAATAAACTGTCTGCATTAATTACTGAAGCGCTGTTTGTTGAGAGGACGAGGTTTACCGCATGTGCCAAAAATAATCTGTAAGAGTTGTGTGGGGGCGTATGTGATCTTGATTTGGCCGTATCAGCAATCTCAGTTCAGCACTGTTAAAAATTCTGGCAAGCAGGAACTTTGTTCATTTTATCTTTTAGCAAGAGGAGTTTTTTATGCCAACGACTATTGTTCATATCAAGGGAATGACTTGTGGAGGGTGTGTCAGCAGTGTCAAGGCCGTATTAGAAAAGATTCCCGGGGTAAACAATGTTGAGGTATCTCTTATTAATGGACAGGCAATCGTTCAGCATGATGGTTCGCGCGAAGATATAGTTTTTAGCCAGGTAATTGAAGGCGCCGGATTTGAAGTGGTCAGACAGCAACTGTCATAATAATATAGAGGTAATTGGCTTTCGGTGTTACATGCCCGCTCGATTCTTTTAGACATCAATGAGTGATACAGGTTAATCCTGTATCATCGCGCTTTTTCACTTCTTTCAATCTTATCAATCTGCATGAAAAACGTCTTTCTGGACTTTGAAAAAGGCATTGAGGAATTTGAGGCAAAAATAGAGCAATTGCGCTTTGCCCAGGATAATTCTGCATTGGACATCTCGGCTGAAATCACTCGCTTACAAGCAAAAAGCCAAGGACTGACCAAAAGTGTTTATGCAAAACTAACACCTTGGCAGATTTCACAAGTGGCACGTCATCCTCTACGCCCGTCCACGCTTGATTATATAAAACATCTATTTACAGATTTTGAAGAATTGCATGGCGATAGAAATTTCGCGGATGATCGGGCTATTGTTGGTGGACTGGCGCACTTTAACGGTCAGACTGTTATGCTGATTGGGCACCAGAAAGGACACGATACCAAGGAAAAAATCTATCGTAATTTTGGCATGCCCAAGCCGGAAGGGTATCGCAAAGCACTCCGACTCATGCGTCTTGCAGAAAAATTCTCGATTCCACTGATCACCTTTGTTGATACACCAGGCGCCTATCCAGGTATAGATGCCGAAGAGCGTGGGCAATCTGAAGCTATTGGTAAAAATCTTTATGTTATGGCAGGGCTTAGGATCCCTATTATTTGTATTATTATCGGCGAAGGTGGATCAGGGGGGGCACTGGCTATTGCTGTGGGTGATACCAGTCTGATGCTGCAATATTCAGTCTATTCAGTAATCTCGCCGGAAGGGTGTGCATCTATTTTATGGAAAAGTGCGGACAAGGCATCCGATGCAGCTGAGATACTGGGTATTACTGCCGACCGCCTCAAAGAAATGGCCCTAATCGATACCATCATTCCCGAACCTGTTGGTGGTGCACACCGTGACTACCCGGCTGTGATGCAATCCGTCAGACAGGCATTGCAAGAATCACTACGGAAATTGCAGGATATTCCTTTGGAAACATTACTGCAGAAACGCCTTGATCGGCTGCTTGGATATGGCAGATTCAAAATCAATAAACCCGATTAATGATATAACCAGCTGTTTTTTCCATAATCTGAATGCACAAATCAGGCCTGGTGATTGTCTGGTAGTTGCTCTGAGTGGTGGCGTAGATTCTGTGGTATTGCTACACCTGCTTATAAAGTTTTCCAAATTAATGCCACTGGATGTATCTGCAATTCATGTTGAACATGGTATCAGCACATATTCAGGTCAATGGAGTGCTTTCTGCCAAACACTTTGCGACAGTGTTGCTATTCCCTTATCAATTCATCGATTAAAGATCAGTAAGCAGCCACAGGAAAGCCTGGAAGCGGTTGCCAGAGAAGCTCGTTATCAAATATTCAGGCAAATTCAGGCAGATTATGTCTTGTTGGCGCAACATCAGGATGATCAGGTTGAGACATTGCTACTGCAGCTATTGCGTGGTGCAGGTGTTAAAGGGCTCAGTGCTATGCCGACAGTCAGATTATTTGAATCAGGCAAAGCCATCAAATTACTCAGACCCTTACTTAATGTTCCGCGCTCAGAAATCATGAAATATGCAAAGTTGCATGGTTTGTCATGGGTAACCGATGAAAGCAATCTGGATGTTTCTTATGACCGTAATTTTTTACGGCACCGGATTTTACCTTTAATAGAACAGCGCTACCCCTCTTACCGCAAGATATTGTCCAGATCTGCCCGACATCTTGGTGAAGCAGCTCATTTACTGGATGAACTGGCAAAAATAGATGCTGAAAATACTATGATCGTAGATAAATTGAGCTTGCGAGGGCTGCGTGAGCTTGATCTAGCCCGTGCTGGGAATTTGCTGCGTTATTTGTTAGCACAGCAAATGGTGCGGTTGCCAAGTTCCGCAAAACTGGAAGAGATTTTGCGTCAGCTGCATAACATACAAGCTGATACCCATTTTCAGTTCGAGGTAGATGCTTTGGAAATTCGCTGCTACCGTGGACTAATCGAATTTCTGCCTGCTGATTCCCTGTCGGAATCAATATCGCCTGTTATCTGGCAAGGCCAGCAACGCTTGGCTATTGAACCATTGAAAGGCATACTTGAGTTTACTCGGCAAGACAACGCGGGAATTGACCTGGCCAAACTGGATCAGCAGATTGTTACAATCCGTTCACGATCCGGTGGAGAACGATTCCAGCCAGATTGTAAACGTCCTCGTCGCAGCCTGAAAAAAATTCTACAGGAAGCCTCACTTCCTCCGTGGAAGCGCAACACATTGCCGTTACTTTTCTGTGGGGATCAGCTTGTCTGGGTAGCTGGAATCGGCATCGACTGTAACTTTCAGGCACCAATGGGAAGAGCCGGGCTAGTGGTAACATGGCGCCCCGATCAGACCAATCAATCTTCAATTCACTGATATATGTCAACGATCTTGATTACCGGCGGCGCCGGTTTTATAGGAACAAATTTCATACTGGATTGGGTCAAGAATACGGATGAGAATATCGTTAACCTTGACAAATTGACCTACGCTGGAAATCTGCATAATCTTGTTTCACTCACCAATAATCCTCAGCATATCTTTGTGCAGGGGGACATCTGCGATAGTGAGAGAATATCCACTCTCCTTGAACGCTATCAACCTCGTGCCATTATTCATATGGCGGCAGAAAGCCATGTGGATCGCTCTATCCATGGGCCCGAATATTTTATTCAGACCAACATCACCGGCACATTCCGGTTGCTGGAAGCAGCTCGTCATTACTGGGGAGATTTGTCTGTCTCACGCAAGGAAAATTTCCGATTCCTGCATGTTTCTACAGATGAGGTTTTCGGCACATTAACCAAGGATGCTCCTGCATTTACTGAAAATCACTGCTTTCAACCTAATAGCCCTTATTCCGCCAGCAAGGCCTCCAGTGACTGTCTTGTCCGTGCCTACCACCATACTTATGGCCTGCCGGTACTGACTACACATTGTTCCAACAACTATGGGGCATATCAGTTTCCTGAGAAACTGATTCCTCTGATGATCGTCAATGCTCTAGCAGGCAAACCGCTGCCTGTTTATGGGGATGGCCAGCAGATCCGCGACTGGCTGTATGTAAATGATCACTGCCAAGCTATTCGTGTTGTTCTGGAAAAAGGACAACCAGGGGAAACCTACAATATTGGAGGCTGGAATGAAAAAAGTAATCTTGAAATCATACACACCATTTGCGACGTACTTCAGCAATTTCAACAAAAAGATTATCGCGCACTAATTACTCATGTGGCTGATCGCCCTGGCCACGATCGTCGCTATGCGATCAACGCACATAAAATAGAACGAGAACTTGGCTGGAGGCCGCTGGAAACATTTGAGACTGGTATCCGTAAAACTATTCAATGGTATCTGGAAAATCATGACTGGGTTGCAGAAGTGCAATCGGGCGACTACCGGAAATGGGTTGAAATTAACTATACCGGGCGATCACAGTGAAAATATTGCTCTTTGGTAAAAATGGCCAGGTCGGCTGGGAGCTACAGCGTAGCCTGGCTCCGTTGGGCAAATTGATTGCGCTGGATCGACGGGATTTACACTATTGCGGCGATCTGACAAATCTGGCAGGAATGACACATACGCTGCAGGCTATTCGCCCTGACGTTATCGTCAATGCAGCAGCGTATACCGCGGTTGACCAGGCAGAAAATGAGCCAGAACTAGCTTTTCGCATCAATACCGAGGCGCCTGAATTACTAGCGCAACTGGCTGAACAAATGGGTGCCTGGCTGATTCATTATTCTACCGATTATGTATTCGATGGTAGTGGTGAGCGCCCATGGTTGGAAACAGATCCAACTTTACCCGTTAATATTTATGGCCAGAGTAAATTACGGGGTGAAGAATCAATCCGGAAATCAAACTGCAAGCACCTGATTTTACGCACCAGTTGGGTCTACGCAGCTCGCGGAAAGAATTTCATAAGAACCATTTTGCGACTCGCGCAAGAAAAAGAGCAGCTGACAATTATTGATGACCAGATCGGAGCGCCTACAGGTGCGGAACTACTGGCTGATGTAACAGCTCAGGCCATTCCACAATTACTGAGGCATCCTGAAAAATCAGGTATCTATCATGTTACGGCTAATGGAGAAGTTTCCTGGTGCAACTACGCACAATTTTTGCTGAACTTTGCTTGTGAACACAATCTTCTGGTCAAGGTCCGCCCAAGTGCAGTCACTCCGATTCACAGCAAGGCTTTTGTAACGTCTGCCAAACGCCCTTTAAATTCGCGTTTGAATACAGATAAGTTGCGCAATACTTTCAATCTCTATCTCCCACACTGGCAAACCGGAGTGACTCGTATGCTAAGTGAAATTTACTCACAGTAAAACCAGCACTCAGCGGATAAGCCACGCAAATCTAGTATCGGTCAGTAAATCTGTTGCGACCCGACCAAACCGCTTGGCAAAGCGTTCTGTAATCCCTTCCTGAACGGTATAATCAACGATACGTTCTGCCTGAATCACTTCGCGAGCAACATAATCCATGCTGCCTAAGGCATCGGCCAGACCCAACTCTATACTTCTAGCTCCTGTCCAGACCATACCGCTAAAAATCTCAGGATTGTCTTTCAAGCGATCCCCTCTGCCATCCTGAACGACCTGGATAAATTGCTGATGAATTTCCACCAGCATTTTCTTGGCGTGTTCTCTCTGTCCAGGGTCGGAAGGCGAGAAAGGATCAAGAAACCCCTTGTTTTCTCCAGCTGTCAACAAGCGACGCTCTATCCCCAATTTTTCAAGCGTCCCGGTAAATCCGAATCCATCCATGAGTACGCCAATTGATCCTACGATACTGGCCTTATCTACGAAAATTTTGTCCGCTGCAACAGCGATGTAATAACCTCCCGAAGCGCAAATATCTTCAACTACGGCATATAAGGGAATATCAGGATGCTGTGTACGCAACCGATGAATTTCATCGTTAATAGAGCCAGCCTGAACCGGGCTGCCACCAGGGCTATTAATCCGTAATATCACAGCAGCTGTATTTTTATCTTCAAATGCTTTTTTCAGTCCGGTATTAATATTTTCTGCGCTGTTTAAACCATCCGCAGTAATTTCACCGCGCAAATCAACCAGTGCAGTGTGCTTGCCAAAACCACCTGTTGCTTCGGTATCTAACCAACCTAACCCCCAAAAAAGTAGCGTAAATAAATAAGAAAAGGTTAGCAAGCGGAAAAAAATACCCCAGTTGCGTGCTTTTTTCTGCTCCTTCAGAGAGGAAAACACCAAATCCCGCAGTGTTTCTCTCTCCCATTTTTCCTTGTTGGTATTTTCTGTATCAGCCATAAATATTAGTCACTCACCCCGGTCAATTTATTGAACTGATCCACCCCGTGTTTCCGAAACGTAGATCTCTACCCTGCGATTTCTTGCTCGACCTGCGGCGGTATTATTCGAAGCAACCGGCTGATACGAGCCGCGGCCATCAATCTGGATTCTCTGAAAAGGAACGCCACGACCTGCCAGGTATTCACGCGTACTGGCCGCACGATTTACGGATAGAGGATTGTTGACAGCATCGCTACCAGTATTGTCGGTGTGCCCGACGATAGTTACGTGAGTGCCGGGATTATTCAATAAACTAGTTGCAAAACTGTCCAAAATTGGACGAAAACCTGGTTTGATCTGGGCACTCCCTGTATCAAATGAAATATCACTGGGGATGTTCAACATCAGTCGATTATCTGCTGTTTGCGACACCATCACACCTGTACCGGCAGTGGCATTTTCCATCTGAATTTTTTGTTCTTCCATTCTTTTAGACCACAAATAACCGGCACCAGCTCCTAATGCAGCACCAGCACCGGCACCAATCGCGGCACCTTTTCCACCTCCGGCCAATGCTCCTATTGCTGCGCCTGTGCCTGCGCCAAGCAATGCACCTGTGCCGGATCCTCGCTGGGTTGCGGTCATGTCGGCACATCCAGAAACAATAAATCCAACCAAAGATGCTGTTATTACTATTGCTTTATACATAAATCCACCTCTCTTTTTGAAAGAAAATCTAGTTGTACTGTAACAGAAGTAATTGGAAAAATAATTAACTATCATTTTTTCTTTCAGTCTGGTTATTTGACCCGGAATTACTAAAATAAAACCACCAGCTTGAGATCCTCACTAAATATCTAGCTAGCTATTATCCGGAATGGTACAGTCCAGGTAAAAAAATCTGTATTTGGAAAGACATCTATTTTTCAAAATTCTGATCGTTGATCTGTATATCCACCGATAGACTCTGAATCCAGCCGGACAGATTGTCTTTAGTTTGTACATGAAGCCAATTACCGTGGTAGGAAGTGGCGGTTAGATGTGTATTTTTTTTCAGTAAGCTGATCACCTTGGAATGGCTGTCTGGATCTGTTCGCAGGCTGCTGTCCTGGGTGACAAGCAAGAGAATTGGGGCGTGAAAAGATAATACAGCATCTTGTGACTCCAGATTTCTTCTTGCTGAATTGCTTATAGCATCAATAAATTCGCCAGATTGTGCTGCGTGATTCATTGCGTTGCTGTAATCTTTTTGTCTGTAGGCTTCCATCGCCGCATCCAGCGAGCGTTGTGCCAGGGATTGGAAAGCAATATCTGCTTCACTTTGCCTGGTTTGTTTAAGCGCAGCCATGGCCACCTCAACCTCAGCTATTTTTGAGGCAGTTTCTGGTTGTGTAGCCAGTCTGTGCAGCTTGTGTTTGGCACGACTGATTTCACTGGCTGTTTCCTGCAAAGCCTGCACTTGATCCAGCTCGCGGGCATTTAGCTTCCGGATCAACTCATCTCTTTCTTCAAGCATCTGTTTTAGAACAACAATTTCTTCTTGATACAGCCGATGGCAGGGTAACTTCTCCGGGATCGGAATAATTTCCATTTTCTCTGTTTTTTCTGCATTCGCTGATTTAAGATTAATAGATTGTCTTGATACAAGAGGTTTTTGCTGCAGATAAGATGCACACCCTCCCATCCCCGATCCCACGGATATCAAAATTAATACAGTTAGTAATTGTTTGTCTTGGGATTGACAAAACCTTGGCATCTTTGCTTAATCTCTTTAAATTAATATATAACGAAAAGCGCTGATGGACCCACTCATCTAAATCGGCTATCTGAAGTTAAACTTTAGCGAGAAAATAGAAAATATTTCTGACCCAAATATTATTTACATAAAGTTTGCCGTGTTTTTCAGACAACACATCAATTTTTATCATCATTCTAATTTTTAACCACTACAGCTTGAAATGCGCTATCAGATAATTCGCTGGATATTAATCCAGCTTGTCTCGGTATTGGTAATTGTTACTGCTGCAATTATCATACTGGGCGAGATTGTGACTGGATCGGCACCTACTGCCGTGGAGACCTTGCTCCCGGATTTCCCGGTGGAAGCGATCCAGATCCCTGTGAATAATGATTATGTTGTACATGGCTGGCTGGCACGTGGGATAAACGGGCATGGTGCCGTTTTGCTTGTACACTCGATGCGCAGTAACCGGCTTGAAATGCTGGGCCGTGCGAGATTTCTCAATAGCCTAGGCTACCATATACTCATGATCGACCTGCAGGCACACGGAGAGACGCCGGGAGATCGCATCACCTTCGGCGCGCGCGAGTCAGCAGATGTCGCTGCTGCAGTAACCTATCTCCGGGACACTTTTCCGCATGATTGCATCGGCGCCATTGGCGCAACACTTGGCGCAGCAGCTATTGTGCTGGCTGATCCTCCGTTGAAACTCAATGCCATGATACTAGAATCATTACACCCCACTTTCACGGAAGCAGTTGCAAATCGGCTTAGATTGCATTTGGGTGAATTTGGGGAAAGCCTTCAGTTTCTGCTGCTTCCTTATTTTTCCTTTTTGCTTGAGCTGCCGGTGGATAACTTAAATCCCGTCGAACGGATTGGCAACCTCGCCGTTCCCGTGCTGTTCATCACGGGAACGCTTGACGAACATACAACTCAGTCTGAAGCAAGAAGGCTGTACGACGCAGCGCTGCCTCCAAAGGAGCTCTGGATTGTCGAGGGTGCGGGTCACTATAATATGCATACCTATGCAGGTGAAAGTTACGAAGAACATATCGCTGATTTTCTTTCGATTTATCTGCAAAGACGATAATTCTTAGAACTCATTCAAACGCTTTTTGGCAGGATTGCCAGAAATGCCAAATGAATGAACTGTAAGCTGGTATTGAGCAATCGCTCACAGTTTTTCCACAGCCGCCGATTCTTTTCTAGCCACACGAAACTACGCCCCATAATCCATATGACCTTAGAGAACCTGCTGCTGCAACCCCTGTTTGCAACGACGCAGCCGCCAGCAAAGCTCCCTTACGGCCTGTCACCTCAGTCATAGTGACTGCTGCGGTTGCATGAGGTAATTCCTGCTGGGTATCTACCGCAATGTGGCGTTGAATCCCCGAAACTCTCTTACCCGCGTCATAACCCTTTCAACCGTGCTGTGTCGGTATTTTTGACACTTTGCGCGTCCACAATCAAGAACATGTTGCTAGCGGTGCGACCCAGTTTCTCTCCAGCGACGCCAACCTGATTTTTTAAAGCCTGCTCTAGCAGAGCTGCCACCTTCGCGTAATTCGCTCCAGATGGAAAAGTACGGGTGTACTTGCGCCATTTGGGAAACTTTTCGAGCAGCATGCGCCATTGGCAGGCACTCCTAAATAAATACAGAGCACCGCTCTAAATACCTCAGACAAGTCTATGCGTCTGGGATAGGTCTTCCAGCACAAGCGCTCCAGCAACAGCTTGATAATTTCAAATTGTTCACGACTGATGTCGCTCGGATAATTTTTCTCATGCCGCAAGCTTCTCATACTTCCCGAAACTTCGAACAGGTTCTGAGATCATCTGGACGGCTTGTCGATTTTTCTTACATGGCGCTCAAGGTAGTAAGGGTCATTCCATTATTACTTAATTTAAATCAGATAGATGCGATTAATGGCACAAAAATTGCATCGTTAATGCATGAGGTATTAATTCCTCAATATTGTTGCGATAGCAGCAAAGGCAAATCCAGGCACCTCATCAGAACACTACCAGGTTATTTCAGTGTTGCTGTGGTGCCTGTCGAAGCCGACAGGTTGCCGGCAAATACCGGGAGGGCCAGCAGCAGGACATTAAAAATGCTTTATCGATATTTATTGTATTTTTATGGAAATTCTGAAATGAAGAAAACAATTACCAGAATAGTCTGTGCCGGAATATTTCTGGCTGCTGCACTGGCCCTCGGACAAAAAATGTTTATGGAGAATCAAATCACTGCTAGCAATCAGGCTGACGCTCGCACCGATCTCACTGCCAGTGAGATCGGTGATGGCTATAGCAGAAACAGGTTGAGTGCCCATAATAGTGTGGAAATAACCAATATTGGTGACAGCATCGGCAGCTCTGCTGTTGAAAGTGACACTACTGCCTTTACTAGTACTGATGAAGATTCTGTCCATAAGAATGAAGATGACGTTATCGGCAACGATTATACCAATAACATATATCACGCTGAAGCCGGTGAAAAAACTACGGGTCATTCCGGCCGCAACAACAATAACTCTAACCATGCCAGTTCAGGCACAAGTGCGGGCATTGGAGCAGGTATTGGCCGCAGAACAGCAGATTCACCTCCAGGAAGCGGTGGCAGCTTTTTTCCAGGCAGGGGTAGTATAGGTGGAGGTGCTGCCCCCCATACTGGGAAAGATGGAAAAAATACGGGCAGCAATGACAATGCCAACAAAGAATACTCTGGTAACGCTGCTGGCACGAGTACCGGTGCAAATCCGAATCAGGACAATACTGCAGATAAAAACAACTCTGACCAAGGTAGCGCGCCCAATAATAACAAGGGCAATCCACCGCCAAATATAAGGGATTTGAATCCAGAGCACAAAGATAAGGATAATTCAGAACAAGGTGATAGGCCTAGTGACAACGATCACGATGACAAGCCGATCGGTTTCAGCTCGCCAGATACAGAAACTCCAAAATATTACGATGGCCCTCCCGGCAATGAGCCGTATGATCCCTCCCAGCCGCACACCCCCACTGCAGGAAATGATCATCCGAGTTACATCGATAAAGGAATGTCTGGAGAAGTTGGCGAAACTGCAGCTAGACCTATCCCCGAGCCTGTCAGCATTTTTCTGATCGGGCTGGGCAGTATGATATTGCTATGGGCGCGCCGACGTAGTACCTGAAACTGATTTAGCCGTGCCAATATTCAAATACCGGTAGATATGCATCAGACATATCTGCCGGGTCAATGACACAAATCTGCTTGAAAGATATGTCATACTCCTTCTTTACTTTACTCTGTTTCGGAGGAGTGTTTTTTCGTGGCCAGCTATGAATTCCTGATCGGCTTACGCTACACACGCGCCAAGCGCCGCAATCATTTTATTTCCTTTATTTCACTGATCTCATTACTAGGGATGACACTGGGTATGACGGCACTGATCACCGTCATGTCGGTCATGAATGGCTTCCATAAGGAAGTGCGTGCCCGAATTCTTGGCGTTGCATCACATGCCCAGATTAGTAGCTATGAAGGGAGCCTGTACGATTGGGAAAAAATTGAGGAAATCGTCACTCGGAATCCGCAGATTGTCGCGGCTGCGCCTTACATTGATGCACAGGGCATGCTTTCCCACGACAATATGGTGCACGGGGTAATGGTACGAGGTATTTTGCCGGATGATGAAAACAAAGTTGCTGATTTTGGCGACAAAATGATCATGGGCAAACTGGATCAGCTGGTACCAGGAGGGTTCGGTATCGTTATTGGCCGGGAGCTGGCACGCAATCTGAATGTTTTTCCAGGTGACAAAATCGTGCTGATCTCGCCCCAAGGGCAAATCACACCAGCCGGGATACTCCCACGCCTGAAACAGTTCACTGTCATAGGTATTTTTGAAGTCGGACACTTTGAATACGATTCCGGGCTGGCATTGATCCATCTATCAGATGCACAAAAGCTTTACCGCATGGCACCTAATCAGGTTTCCGGCATCCGGCTCAAACTGCACGATATGTTTGACGCACCACAAGTCATCCGGGATCTGGCCGAGATATTACCCCCCGATCTCTATTTCACCGACTGGACACAACAACACGCCAACTATTTCCGGGCGATCCAGATTGAAAAACGTATGCTATCGCTGATTCTTGCGTTAATCATCGCAGTGGCAGCATTCAATATTGTTTCCACGCTGGTGATGGCGGTAACTGATAAACAATCGGATATCGCAATCTTGCGTACACTGGGAGCAAGCTCTGGCAGCATCATGAAAATATTCATCATCCAGGGTGCACTGATCGGTATTCTGGGAACTTTGCTGGGATTACTGGGGGGGGTGTTACTGGCCTATAATGTGGGGGACGTTGTTGCATTCATCGAACATATGTCCAACACTCAGTTTTTATCGCAGGAAGTCTATTACATCAGCAAGATTCCTTCTGATCCACAATTGGCCGATATTGCAACCGTTGCGGTTGTTTCCCTGATTTTGACCCTGCTGGCCACGCTCTATCCCAGCTACCGGGCATCAAAAGTCAATCCGGCCGAGGCATTGCGCTATGAGTAAAATTATCATTGCCTGTCGCAACTTGTATAAAAGTTACTATCAGGGTGATCTTGAAGTACCTGTGCTGCACGGTATCAATCTACAAGTAAATGAAGGTGAAATGGTTGCCATTGTTGGTGCTTCCGGCTCGGGAAAGAGTACCTTGCTACATTTGCTGGGCGGCCTGGATAAGCCAACGCGCGGGGAAGTACTTTTGCTGGACAGGGAATTCACCGCGATTAGCGAAGTAGAACGAAGCACGCTACGCAACCATGCACTCGGTTTCATTTATCAATTTCATCATCTGCTACCCGAATTCAGCGCACAGGAAAATGTAGCCATGCCGCTGTTCATCCGCCGCATGGACAAAAAAGCAGCAATGGAACAGGCAGCCGAGATACTGCAGCGAGTGGGTCTGGGCCATCGGCTAACCCATACTCCCGGGGAATTGTCTGGGGGCGAACGCCAGCGAGCAGCTGTTGCCCGTGCACTGGTTACCCGGCCGGCCTGTGTACTGGCTGATGAACCAACTGGCAATCTCGATCGGCACACAGCCGGGGCGATATTTGATCTCATGCTGGAACTTAACCACGAAGCCAATGCAGGACTGGTGATCGTCACCCATGATACCCAACTGGCTAGCCGGGCAGATCGAGTATTACATTTGATGGATGGTACGCTGCAATAATAGAATCAATCTGCGGTAATTCTTACGTCAATCCTGTGTTTTCCTCGCTTTTTCGTCGAGTGAGCGTAAATAAGAGAGCTTCTCGCTTATTCTGATTTCCAGACCATGAGCAGTAGGCCGGTAGAACCGAACGGCGGACATATCATCGGGGAAATAGTTTTCACCGGCAGCATAAGATTCCGGTTCATCATGGGCATAGCGGTACTCACGCCCATAACCCAGCTCTTTCATTAACTTGGCAGGCGCATTACGTAAGTGGACCGGAACAGGATGAGAGCTATTCTCTTTTATGAAGCTCCGCGCCTGCTTATAAGCAGTGTAGGCAGCATTGCTTTTCGGCGCACAAGCCAGATAAAGTGCAGCTTCGGCCAATGCCAATTCACCTTCGGGGCTGCCCAGCCGCTCAAATACCTCACAGGCATTCAGTGCCAGCGTTAATGCACGCGGATCCGCCAGCCCGATATCTTCGGCAGCCGTGCGAACCAGTCTTCTGCCAATATAGCGTGGATCAGCACCGCCATCGAGCATGCGGCACAGCCAATACAGTGCAGCATCGGGAGAAGAGCCGCGAATAGATTTATGTAGCGCCGAAATCTGATCGTAAAACGCATCCCCTCCTTTATCGAATTGGCGTACATTGCGCATCAGCACTCTGTTTAAATAAGCAATATCAATTTTTACAGTTTTTTCAGTATCTGCGGCATGCTTTACCTGCTCCAGCATGTTCAGCAGGCGGCGCGCATCACCATCTGCAAATTTAACCAATAATTCAACAGCGTCTGGATCAAACTGTAAATTGGAGATCGCGATCTTGCAGGCTCGTTCAAACAGCTGATGCAACTCCGGATCAGTCAATGCATTCAGTGTGTATACCTGGGCACGGGACAACAACGCGCCGTTGACCTCAAACGAAGGGTTTTCGGTGGTTGCACCGATGAACGTAATCAATCCCTGTTCCACATGGGGCAAAAAGGCATCCTGCTGAGCCTTGTTGAATCGGTGGACTTCATCCACAAACAACAATGTCGATCTGCCAGTATGCTGCAGCGTAAACCGAGCACGCTCAATTGCTTCCCGAATATCCTTAACACCCGACAATACTGCAGAAATAGCGATAAACTCGGTATCAAATGCCTGTGCCATGAGTCGCGCTAGCGTAGTTTTGCCACTGCCAGGCGGCCCCCAGAGAATCATGGAATGTGGTTTGCCAGATATAAAAGCAAGTCGCAGAGGCTTGCCGGAACCCAACAGATGAGGTTGTCCGATAACATTATCCAAGGTCTGCGGGCGCAACCTTTCTGCCAGCGGAGCTGCTGGATTATGCGTAGAACAAAAATCAGTCACTGATCACGTCCACCCCTTCAGGCGGCGTAAACTGGAATAAATCAGGCGTGAGTACTGGATTTTGTTCTGTCCCGGAAAAAATTAACCATGTCACCTGATCAAAACTGTCGCGCAAAATCATTTCACGCAACATGCCTGTTTGTGAGAAACCCAGCCGGATCAGCTCAAATGCGTTTTCCTGATTTTTGGGAATTGCCTCCAGCCATTCTGTTTCGCCCTGCACATCGATTTCCTGCAGATTAAAATCACGTTCGATGGTATTACCTCCTGCGAGCAGTGCAGCCGGGGTGCTACCCAAAGTTTGATCAAGCCGATGTACTGTAACCTGCGCAAGGTCCTGATCATAAAACCACACCTGCTTACCATCACCGACAATCAGCTGCTGATAGGGCTGGTCGTATACCCAGCGAAATTTACCAGGGCGCTCAAACATCATGCTGCCACTGGCTTTTTTAACGACCTGGAAGTTTTTGTCGAGTAGTGTCTGTGAAAAATCGGCTCGGAAGGTCAGCGCTTTATTGACGAAAGCTTTCAGGCTTTCAACGGCACTTGCCTTTGCTGACACGGGTAACAGACAGATTGATAACGCGAAAACGAACAGTAAACGGGACATGATAAATTATCTGTTTAAGTTGATTGATCGGAAACGAAACTGTATGAACCAGATTTTACTTATTCATTTCGCTCGGGAACCAGTACTTCCCGGTTACCATTACTTTGCATGCTGGAAACGAGACCGGTACGCTCCATTTCTTCAATCAACCGGGCAGCACGGTTGTACCCAATACGCAACTGCCGTTGCACCAGTGAAATTGAGGCGCGACGGGATTTGATCACGATACCGACTGCTTCGTCATAGAGCGGGTCCGCTTCTCCACCAGCAGATTTGCTGTTATCACTGCTATTTTCATCAGTGCCTCCTCCCTCCTCACCAGCCTGAAGAATTTCCTCAACGTAGTTCGCCTCACCATGCTGTTTAAGGTATTCCACCACCTTGTGCACTTCATGATCTGCCACAAATGCACCATGTACACGCTGGGGGTAGCCGCTGCCAGGTGGAAGATAAAGCATGTCACCTTGTCCAAGCAGTGCTTCTGCCCCCATTTGATCAAGAATGGTCCGGGAATCAATCTTACTGGAAACCTGGAATGCGATACGTGTTGGGATATTGGCCTTGATCAACCCCGTAATCACATCCACCGACGGGCGTTGTGTCGCAAGCAGCAAATGGATACCGGCAGCGCGTGCTTTCTGGGCAAGCCGTGCAATCAGCTTCTCGACTTTCTTACCCACAATCATCATCAGATCAGCAAGCTCATCGATCACCACCACGATCAAAGGCATTTCTTCCAGCAGTTCGGGAGAATCGGGTACCGAGCTGAGCGGATTGGTCAGCGGCTCCTCATTCTTTGCCGCTTCTCGCACTTTCTGGTTGTAACCGGCCAGGTTGCGCACGCCCAGAGCCGACATCAACTTGTAGCGTCGCTCCATTTCAGCAACGCACCAGTTGAGCGCACTGGCAGCATCACGCATATCGGTAACTACTGGGGTCAACAAATGCGGAATACCTTCATAGACGGATAATTCCAGCATTTTCGGGTCAATCAAAATCAGGCGGATATTATCCGGTGAAGCTTTGTAGACCAGGCTTAGAATGACAGCGTTGATCGCGACAGATTTGCCGGAACCGGTCGTGCCAGCCACCAGGGCATGCGGCATTTTAGCCAGATCAGACACCACAGGGCGCCCACTGATATCCTTGCCAAGCGCAATGGTCAGAGGAGACGAGTTATCCGCATAGACTTTGGATGCAAGAATCTCATGCAGGCGAACCATCTGGCGTTTCGGATTGGGGATTTCCAGTCCCATGACGGTTTTACCCGGAATTGTTTCCACAACACGAATACTGGCGACCGTCAAGGCACGCGCCAGATCCCTGACTAGATTGACGATCTGATTACCTTTGACGCCAACAGCCGGTTCGATTTCATAACGTGTAATGACCGGGCCAGGGTAGGCAGCTACCACCTTGACTTCCACACCAAACTCCATCAGCCTGCGTTCAATTAGGCGCGAGGTATATTCCAGTTTATCACTGGATAATACTTCAACGTTATCCTGCGGTTCATCCAGCAAATAAAGCGGGGGGAGAATCGCATCGGGTGAATTGGAAAACAACGGAATCTGTTTTTCCTTGTTGCTGACCCGCTGAGATTTGGGAATAGCAGTTTCAGGCATTTCAATATGCAGCGGAACGGAGGGAAGGGATTGCTTCCTGATCTCGCCAGTCTGAAACTCCGACACACCGGACAAAACCCTTCCAGCCCGCTGATCCAGCCATCTCACACATGCATCCCTGACAGAAAAACAGGCGGCCTCGACTGCACCACCGATTTTTTCGGACAGGCGCACCCATGACAGTCCGGAAAACAAACTGAGCCCGATTGCAAAAATAATCATCAGAGCCAGTGTCGCGCCGGTAAAACCGAGCAATAACGATAGCTGTTTGCTGAGCATTTCTCCCAGCAGGCCACCGGGAGCCAGCGGAAGTGATAGGCGCAACGTATGGAAACGCAGCGCCTCAATTCCACTGCTGGCGGTCAGTAAAGTGATAAATCCTGTAAAAGACAGCATGAGTACACGTGGATCATATACGCTGGCAATATCAATGCGTCGATAACCCCACCAGACAGTGGCGAAAAAAAATATTACCCACCACCATGCTGAAATACCGAAAAAATAAAGCATCATATCTGCCAGCCACGCACCGGCACTACCCCCTGCATTACTGATCTGCTGGAATGTGCCGCTATGCGACCAGCCTGGATCGGTACGATCAAAGCTGATTAAAATCAGGGTGAGGTAAAGTGCGATTCCACCCAACACCAGAGAAACTGCTTCACGTAACAATCGGCTGGTTCTGGGTGGCAAAGGATTGCTGGCAATTTTTTTCGCCATCGGTTTGTCCGTGAAACTCATGTATACATCATCTTTAACTTCAAAATTCAGGCCGGTTCACAAAACCAGCTGTGCTTTTATGTGCCACAGAAAAAACTACGCCGCTATGAGAACGATTTTCTGAATGTTTTAACAGCGGCACCAGTATAGATGATCGTGAGTGGTTTTATGACTTGTCTGTATACCATCTGCTCCTGGGGATCGGATCAAGGTTTATTCAATTCCGAATACAAAAAATTAATTTTTGGCAGCCTTGAGCAATTCAATGATGTCAGGAAGTTTAGCAATATCCAACGCAGTTTTGTCGGTGGCAGTTTTAAGTTGTGTATCTGCCCCTTTTTCCAGCAGCAATTTGACTGTATCGATATTTTCATTCAATACGGCCGACATCAGTGCAGTCATTCCATCCTTGTTTTGAAAATCGATATGAGCACCTTTATCCAACAGCGCTTCGATAACCTGATTTTGACCATTCTGCGCCGCCAAGATCAGTGCGGTAAAGTCATTGGAAGCTTTCAGATCCGGTCGCGCACCCTGATCGAGCAATTTCTGGACAATTGCTAAATGACCGGATAATGAAGCCAGAATCAATGCAGAAGCCCCGTTGGCATCCTGCAGGTCAATTTTGGCGCCCTTTGCCAGCAGCATGTCAACGATATCCGCATAATCGTTCATTGCAGCCATATGTAATGCCGTAGTCTTGGCGTCGTTTTGCAAATCTGGTTGAGCCTGGTGATCAAGCAGGGATTTGGCTATACCGGCATAACCTTTCACGGCCGCTAACATCAGAGGCGTCAGTCCACTTTTATCCTGCAAATTGGGATTGGCACCCTTTGCCAGCAACAAATCAACAATCTCCTGGTGATTATTTTTACTGGCCAGTAGCAGAGCAGTTCCTCCCTGGACATTGGCCAGGTCAACTCCAGCCTTTCGTTCCAGCAGTAGCTTGACGACATCCTGATGGCCATTCTGTGCCGCAACTGATAATGCAGTAAAGCCCTCGGGGGATTGCAGATCTATTTTGATGCCTTCGCTCAACATCTTCTCCACACCTGCGACATCTCCCGTCAAGGCCGCCTTAAGAAACTCTACATCCTTGTCAGTATCAGCATACGCATGCGGGATTAACAGGAGAAGGAATAAAGCTGCAATGCCTGCCAAGCAGGATTGTTTCAATACGGCAAAAAATAATATGCTTTCCGTTGATTTCATTTGAATGTTGGTATTTTTTATAAAGAAATAGGTTCTGTTGATAAATAAGCCAAGGTTGCTTTTCAGAGGATGGTTGTTCAATAGGTTCTCGCTTTGGGCGGGAAAGATTCAACGGTCAGCGGCTTTAGTCGTACCGGTTTATAATCCAGGTGTTTATCCTTGCTGAAAAACAGAGAGTGCTTGAGCCATTTCTGGTCATCCCGCTCGGGAAAATCATCACGAGCATGCGCTCCCCGACTTTCATGGCGTGCTTCCGCTGAAATCATGGTAGCTACAGCTACTTCAATCAAGTTATCCAACTCAAGCGCTTCCACTCTGGCGGTATTGAACACCCTGCTTTTGTCCTGAATTTCAGTGTACTTAACCCGTTCGGCGATTTCGTTAATTTTTTCCACACCCTCTTTCAATACGTCAGAAAAGCGGAAGACACCACAATGCGTCTGCATGGTTTTACGCAGTGCCGCATTCGTTGCAGCAACACTTTCTCCATTCTTCTGGGTTTCCAGACGTGAAAGCCTTGTCAGTGTTTGTTCTGCTACATCCTGTGGCAATGATTTGTGATGACTATTTTTGGTCAGATCTTCAATAATTTGATTACCGGCAGCACGTCCAAACACGACAATATCCAGCAGCGAATTCGTACCCAGCCGGTTTGCACCATGTACTGACACACAGGCGCATTCGCCGACCGCATAAAGCCCCGGCACGGCTTCTTCCGGACTGGTTTTATAGGGAGCGACCACCTGGCCATGATAATTAGTGGGAATACCCCCCATCATGTAGTGCGCAGTCGGGACAACCGGAATGGGTGCCTCAATAGGATCGATATGCGCAAATCTGAGCGAGATTTCCCGGATGCCGGGAAGTTTGGATTGGATGGTTTCTGCACCTAGATGATCCAGCTTTAACAGCAAGTGATCACCGTCCGGGCCGCACCCTCTGCCTTGCATAATCTCCGTAACCAGCGCACGCGATACAACATCCCGGCTGGCCAGATCCTTGGCATGGGGTGCATAACGCTCCATAAAACGTTCACCCTCAGCATTCAGCAGATAGCCACCTTCTCCGCGCACTGCCTCACTAATCAGCATGCCTGCACCATACACGCCTGTTGGGTGAAACTGCCAGAATTCCATGTCTTCCAGTGGAATACCTGCTCGCGCAGCCATTCCCAAGCCATCGCCCGTATTAATGAGCGCATTGGTACTGGCCTCAAAAATGCGACAAGCTCCTCCCGTGGCTAGTAGCGTTGCACGAGCCTGCAAGATCATGACTTCACCAGTTTCCATTTCCAGTGCCGTGATTCCCAACACTTCGCCTTCATGATCGCGGATCAAATCCAGCCCCAACCATTCCACGAAAAACTGGGTGTTGGAGCTGACATTACGCTGATACAGAGTATGCAGCATGGCATGGCCGGTACGATCAGCAACTGCACAGGAACGGCTGGCCTGCTCTTCACCAAAGTGTAGGGATTGTCCGCCAAACGGGCGTTGATAAATTTTACCATTCGCCAATCTGTCAAATGGCATTCCAAAATGTTCCAGCTCATATACAACTTCAGAAGCGTGGCGACACATAAATTCAATCGCATCCTGGTCGCCGAGATAATCCGAACCCTTGACGGTATCATACATGTGCCACCGCCAGTCATCTTCAGTTATATTGCCCAATGCTGCAGCAATCCCCCCTTGTGCTGCCACGGTATGTGACCGGGTCGGGAAAACCTTGGATAAAACCGCAACCTTGAATCCAGCCTCGGACAACTGCAATGCGGCACGCATACCTGCTCCGCCCGCGCCGACAATGACCACATCAAATTTCCTTTGTTTAACTTTCACGTCAGCCCCACAAAATATCCAAGAACCATATCAGATAGCCCAATAATGCCACGATACACATGACTTGCAGTGTCAGACGAATAAACATCGGGTGAACATAATCCATCAGGACATTGCGCACGCCCACCCAAGCATGCCAGCATAGACCGGCAAAACAAAGCAATGAAGCAATTTTTACCCACTGAATGGAAAATAGCGATTTAAATTCTTCGTAACCTTCAGGTTGGTAAACAACCACAAGTACAATCAGTAATCCGGTATAGACCGCCATTATTACAGCGGTCACTCGCTGCACAAGCCAGTCCCTTAAACCATAATGTGCCCCGGTTATAATACGGTTTACAGGTTTTACCATAACCATATCCCCGCCAATACTGTTAAAATCGCCCCGAAAATCAGCACCAGTTTGCTACTCAGGCGAGCGTGCTGTAATTGCAAGCCGTAATGCATATCAAGCCCCAGATGACGAATACCGGCAAACAGATGATGTAGGAAAAACCAGGTTGCGAACAGCAGAAACAGCCTGCTCAGCGGATGAATTAGAATTGATTGCAAGCGGGCAAAACTCTCCGGTGATTCCAACATCATTTGCAGCCCGCAGAGAAATAACGGGATTCCCGGAAAAAAAAGCAATACGCCGCTAATGCGATGCAGAATGGAAACGATGGCGGGAAGAGGTTCTCTGATTTTAAACAGATTCAGATACTTGGGGCGTCGTCTCCCCGGATATTGAGTTTCCATAAATAATCAATCAGACCAGATAAATTTATCGGTGGGTGGATAACCCCAGCAGCTACTCAAGTTTTCTAGTTTAATCCGTTCCATGCCAGCAGACAACTTAACCTGTCAGCTGGAAATTTACCTTTGCCAGAGCTGGTGTGCGCATTGTTTCGATATATCAATACTGTTAAAATCACCTCCCATGACTAAATTTGTCTTTGTGACTGGTGGCGTGGTGTCTTCCCTGGGCAAGGGAATTGCTGCCGCTTCTCTGGCAGCCTTGCTTGAAACCCGTGGTATCCGGGTAACCATACTCAAGCTGGATCCTTATATCAATGTTGACCCCGGGACTATGAACCCGTTTCAGCACGGAGAGGTATTTGTAACAGACGATGGTGCTGAAACCGATCTGGATCTGGGACATTACGAACGTTTCATTAGTACCAAAATGACCCGGCGCAATAATTTCACTACCGGGCAGATTTATGAAAGTGTAATTCGCAAGGAACGTCGCGGAGATTATCTTGGCGGGACTGTGCAGGTGATTCCGCACATTACGGATGAAATCAAACTGTTTATTCGCAATGGTGTTTCCGATGCACAAGTTGCAATTGTAGAAATTGGCGGCACAGTTGGCGACATTGAGTCTTTGCCGTTTCTGGAAGCAATCCGGCAAATGTCAGTCCAGCTCCCGCATCACGATACCTGCTTCATTCACCTGACACTCCTGCCTTACATCAGCTCGGCCGGCGAACTTAAAACCAAACCTACTCAGCACTCGGTCAAGGAGCTCCGTGAAATCGGCATTCAGCCGGATGTGTTGCTTTGCCGCTCCGATCGCCCGCTTCCACTGGACGAGCGGCGAAAAATCGCACTGTTTACCAATGTTCGCGAGGAATCGGTTATTTCCGCCATTGATGTGGATAATATCTACAAAATTCCGGCACTATTACACGAACAAATGCTGGATGAAATTGTGTGTCACAGACTGGGTATTCTGGCAAAACCAGCCAATCTGACAACCTGGAAAAAATTGATCCACGCACTGGAACATCCGGAACATGAAGTTTCTATAGCGTTAGTCGGAAAATATGTTGATCTGACCGAATCGTATAAGTCGCTGTCGGAAGCATTGATCCATGCGGGGATCCATACACGCTGCAAAATAAATATTCATTACATCGATTCGGAAAATATCGAACGACATGGAACCGGCTGCCTGGCAAACATGGATGCAATCCTGGTGCCCGGGGGATTTGGTAAACGCGGGGTGGAAGGTAAAATCATGGCAATCAGCCATGCCCGCAATCATCAGATTCCTTATCTAGGCATCTGCCTCGGAATGCAGCTTGCAGTCATTGAATTTGCCCGCAATTGCCTGCAGCTTGAAAATGCTCACAGCACTGAATTCAACCCGGATACACCCTATCCTGTTCTCGGTTTGATCACTGAATGGCGTGATCGTCGCGGGCAAATCGAGAAACGTTCTCCCCAGACGGATCTGGGAGGAACCATGCGCCTGGGAGGGCAGGAATGTCTGCTGAAACCACACACCCTGGCGCGCAAAATCTATGGAACAGATAAAATTATTGAGCGTCACCGGCATCGCTATGAGGTTAATGCCGAGTTTATTCCGCAGCTGGAACAAGCCGGCCTGCAGGTAAGCGGCCTATCTGCTGCTGAAAATCTTTGTGAGATGATTGAGTTACCACAATCCAGACACCCTTGGTTTGTTGCTTGTCAGTTTCACCCGGAGTTCACCTCTACCCCCAGAAACGGCCACCCTCTATTTAACGACTATGTCCGGGCTGCCATCAGTTTTGCCGATAAATCCGGCCACGCAAAACTTCGTGACCATAACATGCAGAAAAATGTCGCAACAGACAGTACACACTGATTCATCAAAGAAAATGGCTGCATGAATATTTTATTTTGACAACCCCTTTTATCTTAAATAGATAAGCAGCAATAACCTATCAACCTTATTCTCCAGTTGAATGAAACAGCCTGTTTCCGACAGTAAACAAGATAAGTAAAATAAGCGCAATTACGCTGTCATTTTGTGAAATCTCAAAAAATCATGAAGTACGTCATAATAACAATGCTCCCGGAACATATAGCAGCAAGGTAGTTTGTATATTCTAAAAATTCTCCCATCACTAATGAATAACACAAGGAAAGCAGCATGAGTGCAATCGTAGATGTAATCGCCCGTGAAATTATCGATTCTCGCGGCAACCCGACCATAGAGGCCGATGTATTGCTAGAATCGGGTGTGCTCGGGCGTGCTTCAGTGCCATCCGGTGCATCTGTCGGGACACGAGAGGCTGTCGAGCTGCGTGATGGCGATACACAACGCTATTATGGAAAAGGTGTACTAAAAGCGGTTGAAAACGTCAACGGTGAAATTTCTGAAGAAATCATGGGGCTGGACGCCACAGAACAATGTTTCATTGATAAAACGTTAATTGAACTTGATGGCAGTGAAAATAAATCCAGACTTGGTGCCAACGCGATCCTTGCCGTTTCACTCGCAGTAGCAAAGGCAGCAGCAGAAGAATCCAGCCTTCCCCTTTATCGTTATCTGGGTGGGACTAACTCCAAGTGGTTGCCTGTTCCAATGATGAACCTGATTAATGGTGGTGTACACGCAAATAATCGCCTGGATATGCAGGAATTTATGATTATACCGCTGGGTTTGCCAAGCCTGCGGGAAGCTGTGCGTTGTGGTGCAGAGGTATTCGGCAAACTCAGAACATTGCTCCACAAAAAAAACTTGCCAACGACGGTTGGTGATGAAGGTGGATTTGCCCCTGGTTTCGCACACAATGAAGAAGCATTGGGCTTGATTGTACAGGCCATAGACGAAGCGGGTTATCAGCCTGGTTCAGAGGTGGCAATCGGAGTGGATTGTGCCAGTTCAGAATTTTTCCGGGATGGTAAATATCACCTTGCTGTAGACGGCCTCAGTCTTACTTCGGCTCAATTCATAGATTATCTGGCGTCCTGGGTGGAAAAATATCCGATCATCAGCATTGAAGATGGCATAAGCGAACAAGATTGGGACGGTTGGAAACTGCTGACTGAAAGACTTGGACAAACGGTTCAGCTAGTCGGTGATGATATATTTGCCACCAATACAAAAATTTTGAAGAAAGGTATCAATCGCAATATCGCCAACTCTATCCTGATCAAGATCAATCAGATTGGTACGCTTACTGAAACGCTGAATGCCATCGAAATGGCAAAGTGCGCAGGCTATACTGCCGTAGTCTCTCATCGTTCCGGCGAAACTGAGGATACAATGATTGCTGATATAGCAGTAGGCACTAACGCCTTACAGATCAAAACAGGCTCACTTTCGCGCTCGGATCGACTGGCCAAGTACAACCAGCTGTTACGTATTGAGGAAGATTTGGGTGATGTCGCACAATACGCTGGAAGGTCAGCGTTTTACCAGTTAAAACCATGAAAATCACAACCGGACTATTGGTTCTTATGATTGCGTTGACGCAATACCCATTATGGTTCGGCAAGGGTGGCTGGTTGGAAATTATGGAAATGCATGAACAAATCATTGCATTGCATGAAACCAACCAGAGCCTTCAGAATAGAAACACAGTGTTGGAAGCAGAAGTTAATAATTTAAAAAAAGGGCTTGATGCGATCGAAGAGCTTGCAAGAAGTGAGCTGGGAATGATTCGCAGGAATGAACTGTTTTTTCATGTAGTAGAGTACGAGAATAAATAAACATCTCGTCATAATAACTTGATATTTATCGCAGTAAAACAGCTTGAAGGTGAAGATTCATGATCTTCAAATGGATAATTCTAATCGCTCTTGGTTTTTTAGTTTTCTGGTTGCTCAAACCATTCCGAGGGAAACAAAAACACTCAGTGGATACAACCCCAGGAGCAATTGAAGATATGGTGCGTTGTACGTATTGCGGTGTACACCTTCCAGAGAGCGAAGGTATTATTGGGGATGGTCAGCATTTCTGTTGTGTGGAGCACCGTCAATTATATTTACAATCCAGGTCTTGTCACAAGTAGAAAAAGACAGGGGAATTCATGATCTGAAACTCAAGCAGATCAATGATGTTTCTGATATATGGGTAATGATACTCCAGTACAGACAACAACTAGAAATGCTGCTCCCGGCTAATAATATTTAGCCGGTACGGTATTTGCAACAGAGAAACTCTCAGCCCGGCATAAAAAATGCTTTGCTGATTTCCCCTGATATTACTTCTGTAAATATCTTCCGTATTTCTGATTGAATTTCTCAACCCTGCCTGCTGTATCTACGATTTTCTGTTTACCTGTGTAAAACGGATGGCAGGACGAACAAACCTCAATATGCAAAGGCCTGCTCAAAACGGATCGTGTCTTGAATTCGCTGCCGCAGCTGCATGTTACGATTATTTCATGGTACTCCGGGTGGATGCCTTCCTTCATTTGATATCCTTATTTTATCTTGTAAGAGCTAAATAAAAGGCAGCTATTATCACTTAAGATAAGTATGGCTGCAACTAACTACAGCTGCGTTAACTGAAATAAAAACCTCCCCACAAGTAGTAAGGTATTAAATTTCCACCCAAATTGAATTGGCCAACGTGGTCTTCGTGGTATTACACGCGCCGCATGGAATCAAAAAAATCAGCGTTATTTTTTGTGGCCTTAATTTTATCCAGCAGAAATGACATTGCATCCATCTCGTCCATCGGGTAAAGCAATTTACGCAGAATCCATATTTTTTGCAGGATTTCCGAGGATATCAAGAGTTCCTCTCGACGAGTTCCTGAACGATTCACATTGATGGCAGGGTAAATACGCTTTTCTGCCATGCGCCGATCAAGATGAATTTCCATGTTACCAGTTCCTTTGAACTCCTCATAGATCACATCATCCATACGTGAACCGGTATCCACCAGCGCAGTGGCGATAATGGTAAGTGACCCCCCTTCTTCAATATTGCGTGCAGCACCAAAGAAGCGTTTGGGACGTTGTAATGCGTTTGCATCCACCCCACCGGTCAGCACCTTGCCGGAGGCAGGTACGATCATGTTATATGCACGCGCCAGGCGGGTAATTGAATCAAGCAGGATGACGACATCTTTCTTGTGCTCAACCAATCGTTTAGCCTTTTCGATCACCATATCGGCTACCTGAACATGACGAGCAGCCGATTCATCAAAAGTTGATGATATGACTTCCCCCCTCACGGAACGTACCATTTCTGTAACTTCCTCAGGGCGCTCGTCAATCAAGAGCACCATTAACACCACATCCGGATGATTGGCTGCAATAGAATGTGCGATGTGCTGAAGCATCACCGTTTTACCTGATTTTGGACTGGCCACCAATAACCCACGCTGACCTTTCCCAATGGGTGCAATTAAATCAATAATCCGACCCGTAATATTTTCCTCGGATTTATTATCGCGCTCCAACGTCAGACGCTCAGTTGGAAAAAGTGGCGTCAGATTTTCAAATAGTATTTTGCGCTTGGAGTTTTCAGGTGGCTCATTATTAACCTTGTCTATCTTGACCAGTGCAAAATAACGCTCTCCTTCTTTCGGGGGTCGTATTTCACCATCGACTGAATCCCCCGTATGCAAATTAAAACGACGG
Source organism: Nitrosomonas sp. GH22 (assembly GCF_009833115.1). NCBI lineage: Bacteria > Pseudomonadati > Pseudomonadota > Betaproteobacteria > Nitrosomonadales > Nitrosomonadaceae > Nitrosomonas > Nitrosomonas sp. GH22. The sequence goes on along the minus strand of NZ_QRCA01000038.1, from coordinate 24,435 downwards.
ATCTGACTGGGGGAGATGTAAATATCGTCAGGCCCGGCAAGGTAGGATGTGTCTGGAGAGCGTAAAAACCCGAAGCCATCCTGCAGGATCTCCAATGTACCCTCTCCGAATATGCTCTCACCTTTACGTGCCTGGTTTTTCAGGAGGGCAAAAACCAGGTCTTGCTTGCGCATTCGGTTGGCACCCTCAATATCATTCGCGATAGCCATTTTTACCAACTCTGAAACATGAATGCTCTTTAAATCAGATAAACGCATGAAAGTGACTCTTGAAGATCAAAAAAAGTGCAGGTGAATGGAGGGAATATTCAGAGCGTGCTATGAGATGTATGAAATTATTGCCGGCTTACTCAATATCGGATAATAAAATCGCGATTTGTAAAGACCGCTCACGCTCTAATGAAATAGAGTCAGCCGAATGTAAAGATTGCACGTAACTCACTCGGCCTGTATCAGTACTTAAAATCTGGTTTTACAGATGGTCATCAACAAACGCTATCAACTGCGATTTTGATAAGGCCCCAACCTTTGTGGCCTCAATATTCCCGTTCTTGAACAGCATCAAGGTCGGAATTCCACGAATACCGTATTTCTGTGGAGTTGATTGATTTTCATCAATATTAAGTTTAGCTACTTTAAGGCGACCATTATATTCATTTGCAATTTCATCCAGAATGGGTGCAATCATTCTGCATGGTCCACACCATTCAGCCCAATAATCGACAAGTACCGGGAGGGGACATTGCAATACCTCTGCCTCAAAAGTTGCATCTGTAACATAATGGATGTGTTGGCTCATGAAATCCTCTTTTAAAGTTTGCTGGATCAAAGTGAACGCTGACGGCAGTTGCAGTCTGTTGCAACTGACCAATTAACTGAATTCAAATGATAGTGTCCTAAACAGCCACTAAAGACAACTTGAATTCTAAAATGACTCTATATTTGTATACTACAGAAAGAACGGGCGGGTAATAAGTAAACTATGCAGTGTTTTTGTTTTTTAAAAATGTAGCTTTTACCGTAACTGTGAGGCAAAACTAAAAGATCTGAATATTTTATATATTATACTTACAATAACATTCAAATCAATAAATTTGTCAACATTTTTGAATTTTTTGCAAGTATTCCAGCAGGACAATCCCGGGGATTATCGGCACAAGCAGACTTTGAATCATCTTGTAATAAGTCCAATAATACTGCAAGTCTGTAAATTACTCCTTTATTCATTATGTTTGCGCACTTAGATTAACCCATATGAAAACCTGATTTTAAGCTGACAACTTTCAATGAAACACCTCTCTTTACCTGATCAAAGCAAATACTTCGAACTGATTCGCAGCACTCTGAAACATTTATCAGGATTTTTACAAATGAACTACGATTTCTGCTCAACTCGTCCGGCATTCCTGAACTTCTTGGTTAAAAATCTATTCAGGCTGATAAATTCCAGTTATTTTCCGGATCGCCTGCTTTTATTTATGCCAATAATCCTGATTGCTTATTCTTCAGTTTGTTTAGCCGCACAACCAACTCTCATTTCGCGCTCAGAAGTCAGAAATTTTATAACGTATATGGTGAACCACCATCAATATGAAATAGACGAATTAGAAAAAATATTTTCTCAGACAAATTTCCGGCCCGATATTCTCAAGCTGATCTCTACCCCGGCCTCAGCAATTACCTGGGATGAATATCGGAAACGATTTGTCAATATGCAGCGCATTAGAGGTGGAATTAATTTCTGGAACAAGCACGCCAGCGAATTGGAACAGGCAAGAAAAATCTACGGTGTCCCTGAGGAAATCATCGTCGCGATTATCGGTATTGAGACTGCTTATGGTTCATCAACCGGCACCTACCGCATCCTGGATGCATTGACAACACTAGCTTTCGATTTCCCCAGAAGAGCAGACTATTTTCGTGAAGAGCTGGAGCAGTATTTATTGCTGGCAAGGGAGCAAAAATTTGGGTTGCTGGACATCAAAGGCTCTTATGCCGGGGCAATTGGCATCCCTCAATTTATGCCCGGAAGCTACAGGCGCTACGCAGTTGATTTTAATCATGATGGAAAAATTGATTTATCCGGGAGTGCTGCCGATGCGATTGGCAGTATAGGTAATTATCTGAAGGAATATGGATGGGAAGCAGGCAAGCCGATTGCTGTTCGTGCGCGGATCAGATCAGAAAACTTTCAGAAGTTTCTGGATGCGGGCATAGAACCGTTACATTCAGTTAAAAAATTACGCGAAGCCGGCATCATCCCACTCGATTCAATTACAGATGACACTCTGTCAGCCTTGCTGGAATTGAACAGCCAAGGTAACCGCCAGTTCTGGCTGGGATTCAGAAATTTTTATGCAATCACACGCTACAACCGCAGCACTTTTTATGCCATGTCCGTTTTTGAGCTGGCCAGAGCAATTCGCGTTGCCAGATCTTCATAGCCAGCAGGTTGATAACCATCAAATAGACCCTTCGAGGCGGTGCCCAAGATGATAGTCTCACTGGCGACGATTAATCGTCCTGTAAGCGTACCGCAAGCACATCACATTTTGCATGATAAAGCACCCTGTTCGCAGTGGAACCCAATAACAATGCGAGTCCGTGTCTTCCACGCGAACCAACCACGATCAGATCAATCCTTTCCTGCTCAGCGATACGAATAATTTCCTGTCTGGGCTCTCCCCAAATCAGCCAGCGGCAACCAGGATTGATTTCCAACTCATCACCTATTTCATTCAATTTTTGTTTCTCTGTCTCCAGCATTGCATAAGATATTTTGGTATCCAACAGAATCACGGTGCCGTAAGGCGTATCAGGCATGGGAATATTATCCAGAACATGAATAAGACTGAGCTTTGCCCCAGTTTGCAGCGCCAAACTCCTAGCTTTCTGCGCAACCTGGCTGTCCTGTGGTGAAAAATCCACGGCAAGTAAAATATGTTGGTAAACAGACATGATTTTCCTGACAAGTTAATAAAGCAGAGTTAAGGAATCTCCGTACCAATAACCATCATTAATTTTCAAAACTAGCGATATTATGTTTCATTAGAATTAAAACAGATAGCTCAACAGGCATTATTCTGCGCTCATTCTCTGATTAGGAATAATATCTGTCTGGCGGAGACCTTGCTTCCCGCCGGGCTGAATATCTGGTGTACTACGCCGCTGACAGGTGCCTTGATCGTAAATTCCATCTTCATTGATTCCAATACCGCTAAAGCATCACCCGTGTTCACATGCTGTCCTTCACTTACCAGCAATTTCCATACAATACCGGTTAAATGTGTGTTTACCACACAAGTTCCTGTAGGTATGGTGATATTGTACGGTACGCAGTTGTTTTCCGGGGGTTCACTGGTCGTATAATTTTCCTGCCCATCCGCTTTCCAGCGTTCACGCTCAGCTATGTAGGCAGCTTTCTGCTTTGTTTTGAAGGCATCAATCGATACAGCATGTTCTTTCAGAAAGTTGTTGTATTGTTTGAGATTGAAACGATCTTCTTCAATGTACGGACTAAATCTTCCATTCGGAAAATCTTTGCGTATCTTGGCCAGCTCTGCCTCTGTCACAGGGTAGAAGCGCACCTGATCAAAGAAACGGAGCAACCAAGGTTTGCCCTCTTTAAAATCTTTTGTCTGAATATGGCTGTTCCACATCTGTATGGTACGTCCCACCAGCTGATAACCACCCGGGCTCTCCATACCGTACACACACATATAGGCGCCGCCAATCCCTACCGCATTCTCTGGTGTCCAGGTACGGGCTGGATTGTATTTGGTCGTGACCAAGCGATGTCTTGGATCCACAGGCGTGCCCAGTGGCGCACCCAGATAGACATCCCCTAATCCCATCACTAGATAGCTGGCATCAAAAATAATGTTCCTGACTTCATCAATACCGTTCAATCCATTGATTCGTCGTATAAATTCGATATTGTCCGGATTCCATGGTGCATCCTTACGCACAGATTGCATATATTTTTTCATAGCCAGCTGAACGGATGAATCGTTCCAGGAAAGCGGCAGATGCACGATCCGTGTCGGTACTTCCATATTTTCAACGGAAGGTAGTTTTTGCTCTGCAGAAATCAGCGTGTCCAGCAATCTGCTGCGTGGCAATATTCTGGAATCAAAGCGGATATGCAGTGAGCGGATGCCGGGCGTCAAATCCACGATTCCCGGCAGATCACCGCCATCCACAGCCTGCTGCAACCATTCCATCAGCGCATGGATACGAAAACGCAGGTTGAAATCAAGCGTCATCGAGCCATATTCTACCAGCAGGTTTTTATCTCCCGCCTGCCGATACACAACCTGCACCTGTTCGCCTGCTTCTGGAATGGTATGCAAGATGGGAGTATCGGGTGATGTTGACGTCGCTGTCTTTATCGTAGTTGGCGCCGATATTGTTTCCGGGAGATGCAAACTGCGGACGAATGCATCTTGAGATGCCTCTAGTGCTGTTGCATCATCGGCTGTGATGCGCTGAAAGGTAATGCGATCACCAGGCTGGAGTTGCCCCATTTTCCACTGCTCAGCATACGCAACTGTTACCAGACAGACGAACCCACCCAGGCTGGGACCATCCGGCCCAAGAATAACCGGCAGATCTCCAGTAAAGTCCACCGCGCCAATTGAATAGGGAACATCGTGCACATTGGAAGGATGCAGTCCAGCCTCTCCACCATCTGTCCTTGCCCATTCTGGTTTCGGGCCGATCAGACGCACGCCGGTACGATCAGAGTTATGGTGCACGACCCATTCGGCAGCAAAGAAACCCGTGACGCTTTTTTCTGTAAAGAAATCTGGCGCGCCATGCGGGCCATATAGCACTGCGATTTTCCAGTGATGGGTATATTGCGGTACAGCTGCTTGCGGCAGTTCATGCGGAACATACTCTGCATAGAGGTCTGCTGCGATGTTCAACATATCGCCTGCCTGTAGGATGCGACCTTCATGCCCGCCGAACTGGCCCAGCATGAAGGTGGATTTGCTGCCGAGATAATCCGGGACGTCAATACCGCCCTGTATTGCCAGATAAACCCGGCTGCCCTGATCCAGCACATCGCCAAAAACAAGTAATGTCCCTGCTTTAACCTTGTGCGATTTCCATTGCGCTAATGGCTTTCCGTTCAAGGTTACTTCGACGGGAGCGCCCGTCACTGCGATGACACTGTCGTAATGAATGCGCAGAGTCGGCCCCGAAAAAGTGATTTCAATAGCAGCCTGCCCTTCCTCATTTCCCACCAGGCGATTAGCGAGCCTGAATGCCAGGCTGTCCATCGGCCCGGAAGGTGGTACACCGATATTCCAGTAACCTCGTCTTCCAGGGTAGTCCTGTATCGTAGTTTGTATTCCAGGTGTGACTACTTCAATAACAGGTTTGGCGGCTTTACTCGTACTTAACGTTTTATCGGACATTCTGTTCTCCATGCTCGGTAATGTCTGGCTCAGGGGGCAGGGTTCGGCTATTGTTACATTCTTGGCCAGATCAGCAGACGGATAGGGGTGGGGTTGTAGGCATTACACGGATTATTCAATTGCGGACAATTTGAAATCAGTACCACCACATCCATTTCGGCGTGCATTTCCACATATTTGCCGGGCGCTGATACACCATCGGCAAACTCCAGGTTACCTTCTTCAGTTACTGGAACATTCATGAAGAAATTGATGTTGGCGGGGATATCGCGCTTGCTCATACCGAGTCGTTCACACACCGGATCATGCGCCAAGGCATGCAGAAAATTATCCCGACAGCTGTGCATCGGGTATTTATCCAGCGCATAGCGAGTGGTATTGCTTTCGGCCGCGCAGGCACCGCCTACCGTATCATGTCGCCCACAGGTATCCGCTGTAATGGTGAGCATGACATTACCGAAATTGGAATACAGTTTGCTGCCGGTTGTCAGATACAGACTATGTTGCCGGCATATGGTGTCGGATGCGCTGTAACGCTCCATTGCATCCTGTGCATTGTAAAAAAGCGTATCGACTGCCTGATTGCCTTCAAGATCAACGATGCGGAATGTTTGCCCCTTTTTTATTTCCTTGACCCATGGCTCACCTGCAGCACAAATTTCATTGATAACGGCAAGATCGGGATTTAGTGTGCTTTTAACCAGATTTTTTGTGCTCATTTTTCACCTCCATAAGCATAAAGACGTCGGGTGTTTTCCAGTGCGCGTGCATTCTCCGCAATGTGGGCACATGCATTCTCTGCGGTAGAAGACGATGGGAATACCGCCAGATCAATCGCACCGGGGTGATAGGTTTCCGCCGGATCCAGTGGATGCGAGGCTGCGGATAGCACGATCAGTGTATCCATTACAAAAGCCAGATCCACATGGCCTCCTGCTTTGCTGTGATTTACATGAAATTGCAATTCTCCAGACAGGCCAGCAGTCACCTTGCTGAAAAAATTGATGTTGGGTACTACGTCACGCCTGCCCAACCCCCATTTTCCCAGCTCAATCAGCATGCCATCGAGTCCGCTGCGATACATATCGTTACGCAGTTCCTGATACCGGCCCAGGCCAAATTTCTGGCGTATCAGCCCGGCGTCACTCAGACCACAAACCGTATCGTTCCAGCCTGCCGTATCTTCAGTGATGCAACAAAAAACCCGTCCCATATCGGAATGGCAGGCATGGCCTTTGGTTAAGTGGAATGTATGCTGTGTTTTAAGCGTATCTGCCATGTTGTAACGCTCCAGTTTTTCTTCCATGTTGTAAAACAGAACGGCGGCATTGGCGCCTCCTGCCGCGTCTGTCAGGCGCAACGTGGTTCCTCGACGTACAATTCCCGACCAGTGACACCCGCCGGGAATATGTGTTTCCCAAAGATACTGAACAATCTGATTCATACCTTCACTCCTCGTTACAGTGTGTTTTTATCAACCTGCTTCCGGATATCTCCCGGAGCAGTAATGTCCAAAACCTTTTTTATCGCGCGCTTGTAACCTGTTTGCACATGCAATGTTGTTAGAATCAACAGGGTGCCCAACACAAGTGGTACCGCCCAGAGCTGCCACCAGCTTGCCCCCGGGGCGGCTATATAGTCGCGTGGCCAACCAATGTTGATCAGCTCGAATAGTGCCCAGACAAAAGCTATGATATTGATTGCCAATCCCCATTTCCCCAGTCGAAGCGCGCCCAATGTGGGATTCCACCGGCCAGTTAGCCGTGCATACAGACCAACGCCTGTCGTCATGGAAAACATGGCATATAACCCGCCTGTTCCGAAAGCAATAATGGTTGCAACTGCGCCATCATTCAGCCCAAAAAGCAGTCCGAGACTGGCCATAAGCACGGTTCCGGCGATTGCATTGCGCGGCAGTTGCGTTTTTCTTGTGACATGCGAAAAGAAGGTAGGCAGATTCCCTTCGCGCGCCATCGAGAAAACGATGCGTGCAGCGTAATTAACTACCGATGATCCACAGGAAAGAAAAGCTGTCATCACAATTATCAGAAATGGCTTGGCAGCCCAGACGCCGATGGTGCTGGCAATAATCGGTGAAATGGGGTCAGAAGTAGCACTGGACTCGATTAACATAGCGTGACTAACCGACAACATCAATGCGGAAGAATTGAAAAGCACCACGCTGCCTACCGCCAGCAGGGACAGGAAGATTGCACGTGGAATAATTCTCTCGGGGTTATGAGCCTCTTCAGCAATAGTGGAGCAGGAATCGAATCCGATAAATGCCCAGCCTGCAATGGCTAATGCCGCCAGGAAAGCAGTTATGCTGGTAGGCGCCAGCCCCGTTCCCAAATGCTGGAACAATTCGGAAACGGGATTGATACGGAAGAAGAAAAACAGGATCAGTGCGACACATATCGAGCCCAATACTTCAGCACTGACCCCGAGTAAGTTGATTATTTTGTAAATTCGCTGGTTAACGATATTAACCAGTGTACAAATCAATAGGAACACACCGCCCCAGATAACTGCTGAGGCACCTTGTGTGTCTCCACCCATGACTACTGCAGAAAGCCATATCCCTCCTGTATAGGCAGTCGTGGTCAACATGGCAATTACCGAGCTGACATAAATGATTCCCGCATACTGGCCTGTCTTTGGCCCTATCAAATGTATGGACCATTTGTAGGCGCCACCGGCAATGGGAAATTGTGATGAAAGCTCGGCATAGACAGTTGCTACCGTAAGCTGCATGAATAGACTCAGAATAAGTGCGGCAATCCATCCTCCGCCTGTTACCAGATTCTCGACACCAAAAATAGCGTATAGCCCTACTACCGGTGATACGACCGAGAATCCCAGGGTGCAACAGTTCCAGACACTCATACAGCGACGAAGCTGTCCTGTTTCACGGGTGTTTCCGTATTCTGTTTCAGTTCCGTCAGCCGACCTGCTATCTGCTGCAGAAAATAAGTCTTTCTTTTCTACTGCTGTCATATAGTTCTTCTCTTGAAGGTTAAGGGCATTTTGTGCTGCTGGAAACAACAAAATTTACTGCTGGGAAATTAATTGCAGCTGCGGAAGCCCGCAACCTGGGAGTATCTGAACAGGGAAAACGGATATGTAACAGCGCCCCAACTGCTAAATAATAGCCAGCGGTTGATGCAAAAGGATAAATGAATGAAGGATTTGAATATTGAACAGAAGTACATGCGTGCGATAACTTTTCCATTGGGGGCTCCGGGAGTTCATGTAAAAACATAACCTCCCGGGCTTTTATCCCTCCGTGGAACCCCTTGAAAGGGCCCGAAACCCTTGGACCAGTCACTTCCCTTGGAAAGCCGGAACCCTAGTTTCGTAAAGCAACTGTACCTCTAATTATTTTGTTTACCGTGAGAATCCTGATTGGATTCAATCTTGACAAACAAGAACACAATCTCATTATATACATCAAGATTTTTGAAATACAAGAGAAATATTGTGATTTCAGCAAAGATTCGCTACTCTTGACGTTGTATTTTTGTTTCGACGAGCAGGACAAGGTTGCTGCCATGAATTTGTTGCCAGCTACTTGAAATTACTTTGGGCTAGGGTTCCGGCTTTCCAAGGGAAGTGACTGGTCCGAGGGCCCGAGGCTTCTCCATAACGAAGCGCCACGGAGGGATAAAAGCCCGGGAGATTACATAATGCCAGGTGCATTATTGGTTCTAGTTATTTTCCGACCGTCTGGAGATTTGTTATATGTATCGCCTGCTTTTTTTTACCTTTCTTTCCAGCTTTATTCCACACTTCCTGTTTTCTTTCCAATAACTCGTCCATTTACTTGATGATCAGGTGCTTTTAGATTGCCTTTATAGCACCGGTATTTATTTTTGCTGACATAGTCAGCATGTACCATGATATGGCTTGTTTAATCATATGGAGCCTACAGTAGGAGAACCTATGTTTACAAAAATTCTGATTGCCAATCGTGGCGCTATCACCTGCCGTATTATCCGCACATTACGCCGAATGGGAATCAGTAGCGTGGTGGTTTTTACCAAAGCTGATGCGTTATCACAACATGTGCTGGATGCCGATGAGAGTATTTTCATCGGCGAAGGACTGGCCAGTGAAAGCTATCTGCGTGCCGATAAAATACTGGATGCTGCGTATCGGACAGGTGCCCAGGCGATCCATCCCGGGTATGGGTTTCTAAGCGAAAATGCCCGGTTTGCAGAACAATGTGCGACGCAAGGAATTTGTTTTCTGGGCCCCACACCCGAGCAGATGCGTATCTTTGGCCTGAAGCATACTGCCCGCATGCTTGCACAGCAGCTTGATGTGCCTATGCTGCCGGGTACCGGATTACTGGAAAGTATCAAAATAGCCTGTCAGGAAGCACTTCGGATTGGCTACCCGGTTATGCTGAAGAGTACGGCGGGGGGAGGTGGTATTGGCATGCGCTTGTGCCACAGCCAACCGGAACTGGTTGATGCATACGAATCCGTCAGGAATCTGGCACAAAGCAACTTTAGCAATGCCGGTTTGTTTCTGGAAAAATATATTGATCAGGCCCGTCATGTTGAAGTGCAGATTTTTGGTGATGGCCGGGGGAAAGTGGTTGCGCTGGGAGAGCGCGATTGCTCCATGCAGCGGCGTAACCAGAAGGTAATCGAAGAAACCCCTGCGCCAGGCCTGTCGCCAGTAACTCGCACAGCGCTGCAGGAAACGGCCGTGCGCTTGGGTGAATCGGTTCAATACCAGTCTGCTGGCACAGTGGAGTATGTTTACGACGCCGCTGCCGATCAGTTTTATTTCCTGGAGGTTAATACCCGGCTGCAGGTGGAACACGGTGTGACCGAGATGGTGACCGGCATTGATCTGGTTGAATGGATGATTCTGCTTGGTGCTAATGTATTACCGTCGCTGGAATCATTCAATATTCAACCACAGGGGACTTCCATTCAGGCGCGTGTATATGCGGAAAACCCGGCGAAAGATTTTCAGCCTTCCAGTGGTTTGTTGAGTGCAGTCGAATTTCCGGCAACTGCACGGATTGAGACCTGGGTGGCCGCAGGCTGCGAAGTATCGGCGTTCTATGATCCGATGCTGGCCAAAATCATCGTGCATGCTGCAGATCGCGATCAGGCCATTGATCGTTTAGTCACCGCACTGGATAAAACCACCCTTTATGGCATTGAAACCAATCTGGATTACCTCAGACAGGTGTTATCCGGAACAGCATTTCGCAGCGGACAAGTCAGCACGCAATACCTTGCCGGGTTTCGCTACCAGCCTCATTCCATGGATGTGCTGAACGCTGGTGTGCAAACGACGGTACAGGATTATCCCGGCAGAACGGGTTATTGGAACGTAGGTGTGCCGCCTTCCGGACCGATGGACAGCCTGGCTTTTCGTTTGGCTAATCGGCTGGTCGGAAATCCGGATGGTACTGCAGGACTGGAAATCACCCTGTCCGGGCCCACACTGCGCTTCAACTGTAACAGCCTCATTGCAGTATGCGGCGCTCCTATCAATGTTTGCTTGGATGGCAAACCTCTGGCGCAATGGCAGTCACACTTCATCAAAGCGGGCTCACTGTTAAAGTTTGGCAAGATCCGCCAGGCTGGTAGCCGCTCCTACCTGGCTATTCAAGGCGGAATTCAGGTGCCGGATTACCTAGGTAGTAAGTCTACCTTTACGCTGGGACAGTTCGGCGGACATGCCGGGCGTGCGCTACGCACCGGGGATGTGCTGCATATTCGGTTTGCAGAAGAAGCTGAACCCAGCATATTGCCTGCCGAGTGTATTCCACATTACACCAACTATTGGGAAATTGGCGTGTTGTACGGCCCGCATGGCGCACCGGATTTCTTTACGGAAGCAGATATTGATATGTTTTTTACGACGGACTGGAAGGTGCACCACAATTCCAGCCGCACCGGCGTGCGTCTGATTGGTCCCAAGCCACAATGGGCGCGCAAGGATGGAGGGGAAGCCGGACTGCATCCATCGAATATCCATGACAATGCCTACGCGGTCGGCACGATTGATTTTACTGGTGATATGCCCATCATTCTTGGTCTGGATGGCCCTAGTTTAGGTGGATTTGTCTGTCCTGCCGTGATTGTACAGGCGGAATTATGGAAAATCGGCCAACTCAAACCAGGTGATAGTGTGCGCTTTTATCCGCTGACAGTGGAATATGCACTGCTGCTGGAACAGCAACAGGACAAGATGATTCAGGAACCGGATGCCTTTGCACTCGCGGCGTCTAATATGCCTATGCTCCCGGTTGATCAAGGGAATCCTATATTACACCGGATTCCTGCAACTGACAGGCAGGTGCAGGTTGTTTACCGACAATCAGGAGACAAATATCTGTTGATTGAATATGGTGAAGCGGTACTCGATATCACATTGCATCTCCGCGCACACGCCTTGATGACCTGGCTGCAACAGCATATCGATCAAGGGAATTTGTCCGGAATTCTTGATATTACGCCCGGTATTCGCTCTTTACAGATCCATTTTGATTCGCGACTACTGGCGCGTGACCAGCTCCTGGACAGGCTCATTGCTGCCGAACAAGATTTGCCGGCCATTGACGATATGGAAATCCCCTCGCGTATCGTACATCTGCCACTCTCCTGGGATGACGCTGCTACAAGACTTGCGATTGAAAAGTACATGCAATCAGTCCGGCAAGATGCGCCCTGGTGTCCGAGCAATATTGAATTTATCCGACGCATCAACGGACTGGAGAATATTGATGAGGTCAAACGTATTGTTTTTGATGCCAGCTATCTGGTCCTGGGGCTAGGAGATGTTTATCTGGGTGCCCCGGTTGCCACACCGGTCGATCCACGTCATCGTCTCGTCACCACCAAATACAACCCGGCACGTACCTGGACGCCGGAAAATGCAGTTGGAATCGGAGGAGCCTATTTGTGTATTTATGGCATGGAGGGCCCGGGTGGATATCAGTTTGTCGGGAGAACGGTGCAGATGTGGAACCGTTATCGTCAAACGCTCGATTTTACTGCTGGCAAACCGTGGTTGCTGCGTTTTTTTGACCAGATCCGGTTTTATCCTGTTTCCGAGCATGAGCTGCTTGAATTACGTCAAGATTTTATTACGGGTCGCTTCACGCTGCGCACAGAGGATACGGTCTTCAGTCTGCGCGCTTATCAGGCATTTCTCCAGCAGCATGCAGATAGTATCAAGACATTCAAATCCCGGCAGCAAAAAGCGTTTGAGGCCGAGCGTGAATGCTGGCAGACAGAGAATATAAAGGATGATATTGGCGAAAATATGCTCGATAGCACTCACACAGAAAACGAGGTCAGCTTGTCGGATGGTGCGCACGCTGTCAGTTCGGATGTGACTGGCACCGTGTGGAAGCTGTTGATTGAAACCAGGCAATCAGTCAATATTGGAGATCCGATTATCGTCATTGAATCCATGAAGATGGAAATCACCCTGAGTGCGCCTGTCAGCGGGATCGTGCAACAAGTCAGCTGCAAGCAGGGAGATTATGTATGTTCCGGTCAGCTGTTGCTGATTGTTCAGGAGGAATAAGGGCTATTGAAGGGTGCAGTCAGCTTGAGCGTCAATTTCTGTCCAATAGAAAGCCGGTCGCTTCCCTTGTTCCACGAACGAACGGTGTTGATATCAATTCCGTAGCGTCTGGCAATCGCCTGAAGTGTATCTCCCTTTCTGACGGTGTATACGAAGTGTTCTGGCCGGGGAGACTGCGCTGATGTCTTGAGTAGGTTATGCGCCAGATAGGTTCTTTCCCTGATGCTGTTGCCGTCACGTGGCACCAGCAGTGTCTGCCCTTTTTTCAGCACTGCTCGCTCGGAGATACCATTGGTCTCGGCCAGTTTCGCAACCGGGATGCGATACCGATTGGATAAATCCTGCAAGGTATCTGCTGGCTGAGCCTGATAAACACGCCACGAAACCAGCGCTTTATCATAATTTTCAAGATTATCTACAAAAGTTTTGACCTTGGTGATGGGCAACAGCAAGGCGCGTGGAGATCCTTCTGCCTTGATGACGGGCCGGTGATACGCCGGATTCAAGGCATTAAATTCATTTTCTGAAATTCCGGCAAGCCTGGCGGCCAGTTGAACGTCGATCTGCTGGGTGATTGTAATTTGCTCGAAGTAAGGCCGGTTCGGGATGGGTTTCAGCTTGATGCCGTAACGGTTAGGATGGGCAATGATATTTCTGATGGCAATCAGCTTGGAGACATAGTTTCTGGTTTCGGAGGGAAGGTCGATCTGCTGGTAGCTGATTGATTTATTCCCACCATGATTTTCGTCAATCGCTTTTTTCAGAGACCCCTGGCCCCAATTGTATGCGGCCAGCGCCAACTTCCAGTTACCAAACATTTTGTGGAGCATCTGCAGGTAATCCAGCGCCGCCTGAGTGGCGGCGATAATATCGCGTCGTTCGTCATGCCACCAGTTTTGTTCCAGCCCAAATGCTTTTGCTGTCGAGGGGATAAATTGCCACAATCCTGCTGCATGTCTGTGGGAGTAGGCGTCCGGGTCAAAAGCGCTTTCAATGATCGGCAGTAACGCAATCTCGGCCGGCATATGTCGTCGCTCCACTTCTTCGATGATATAAAACAGATAGCGCTGACTGCGTTCAACGACATGATCTATAAACCGCTGGTTTTTACTGAAATTACTTTCGTGGAGTCGAACTTCCTGGCTTTGTGTATTGGTCAGAGAGAATCCAGCCCGTACGCGCATCCATAGATCATCTTGCTGTTTGTGTAATGGTGCCTGATACGGCTTTGTTTCCAGAACGGTAATACCGTTATTTTTTTCTAAAGATCTATCGGCTTGCGCCGTAACAGGAGAAAACGTTAATACTATTGCGGCAATCAATGCCAGTAAGGTATTCGATTTTGTCTTCATCCGGAATAAAACGAACGGTTCACTCGCATAATTTTTTTCTGAAAATAAAAAAGGCTGGTCACCTCTATTTTTGAATTTTAAAGTGAACCAGCCGGCCCGTCCAATATTCTACACCATTTTTCAATCAGCAATCGATTGATCAGTATTTCAATCCCAGCTTAATACGCCTCCCGTCTGGTATTCAATTACACGAGTTTCAAAGAAGTTTTTTTCTTTTTTCAAATCAACCATTTCTGACATCCACGGAAAAGGATTGCCTGCTTCGGGAAATAATGGATCAAGCCCGATCTGATGGCTACGGCGATTGATAATGAAGCGCAGATATTCCTTGAACATGGGTGCATTCAATCCCAGTACGCCGCGCGGCATGGTATCTTCCGCGTAACGGTACTCCAGCTCCACCGCCTTGCGCATGAGTGCACTGATTTCTTCCCGAAACTCGCGCGTCCATAAATGTGGATTTTCCAGCTTTATCTGGTTGATAACATCAATGCCAAAATTACAATGCATGGATTCATCACGCAGGATGTACTGATACTGCTCAGCAGCCCCGGTCATCTTGTTTTGCCGGCCAAGGGACAGAATCTGCACAAATCCAACATAGAAAAACAGCCCTTCCATAATGCAGGCAAACACAATCAGACTTTTTAGCAGCTGCTGATCAGTTTCCAGCGTGCCTGTCTGAAACGTGGGATTCGTCAATGTGTCGATGAAGGGAATCAGAAATTCGTCCTTGTCACGAATCGATTTGATTTCATGATAGGCATTAAAGATTTCGCCTTCATCCAGGCCAATCGATTCGACAATATATTGATAAGCGTGCGTGTGGATTGCTTCCTCAAAAGCCTGACGCAATAAATACTGGCGGCATTCGGGATTGGTAATGTGCCGGTAGGTTCCCAGCACGATATTGTTGGCCGCCAGTGAATCAGCCGTGACGAAAAAACCGAGGTTACGCTTGACGATACGGCGCTCGTCCTCAGTCAACCCATTGGGATCTTTCCACAGGGCAATATCACGCGTCATGTTGATTTCTTGCGGCATCCAGTGGTTGGCACAGGCTGACAGATATTTTTCCCATGCCCATTTGTATTTAAATGGCACCAGCTGATTAACATCCGCCTTGCAATTAATAATGCGCTTGTCTTCTACGGAAACCCGGCGATGATTTTCTGCTGATATTTCTTCGTGCAGCCCTTGCTGTTCAGCAGTTGTTTTTTGTGTGGGGACGCTTGCTGGGATATTTCTCGGCTGAAATACTTCATCTTCAAAATTCAACATCCTTTTATTCCTCTTTATATTTTTGAATTATCTGGGGAAATTTTTCAATACTTACTGACACGCTTCACATTCAGGATCGTCGATCGCGCACTGTTTTGTGGCGGAATGGATTTGCCCTGAGCTGTCCGTATGCCCATTTTGCTGTGCAGGGACCGCGTTCAGCGTGCCGGTATGCACTGTTGATTTTTCTGCAGTGGTCGCCCCCATGGCGCGCAGATAATAGGTTGTCTTGAGACCACGCAACCAAGCCAATCGATATAAATCATCCATTTTCTTACCGGAAGCACCTGACATATAAAGATTGAGGGATTGCGCCTGATCAATCCATTTTTGTCTTCTGGCAGCTGCTTCAACCAGCCATCGGGGATCGATCTCAAATGCGGTAGCGTAAAGAGCACGCAGATTTTCAGGAATCCGGTCGATCTTGCTGGCAGCGCCATCGTAGTGTTTGAGATCTGCGATCATGACTTCATCCCATAAATCCTGCTTCTTGAGGTCATTAACCAGCGATTGATTGACGACCGTAAATTCGCCGGAAAGATTGGATTTAACATATAGATTCTGGTAGGTGGGTTCGATGCTGGCCGAAACACCAATAATATTGGAGATTGTCGCAGTGGGTGCAATCGCCAGGCAATTGGAATTGCGCATGCCGTATTGCTTGATCCGCTCACGTAATGGGGTCCAATCTAGCGTGGATGAGGTATCAACCTCCACATGGCCACCACGTTCCTCCTGCAACAACGCCAGCGAATCCTGTGGCAGGATGCCGCGCTCCCACAAACTGCCGTGATAGGTGGCATAGGTGCCGCGCTCTTCAGCCAGTTCAGTAGATGCCCAGTAGGTGTGATAGGCAACTGCTTCCATTGAACTATCAGCAAATTCAACCGCTTCGCGGGATGCATAGGAAATCCCTAGTTTATGCAGGCAATCCTGAAATCCCATGATGCCCAGCCCGACCGGCCGATGGCGTAAATTGGCATTGCGCGCTTTTGCTACTGCGTAAAAATTGATATCGATCACATTGTCCAGCATGCGCATGGCCGTGGCGACTGTCTGCTTGAGCTTAGTCAGATCCAGTTTGCCATCCACAATATGTGCCGGCAAATTAATCGATCCCAGGTTGCATACGGCAATTTCCTTTTCATTGGTATTCAGCGTAATCTCGGTACACAGGTTGGAGCTGTGTACGACGCCAACATGATTTTGTGGCGAGCGGATATTGCATGGATCCTTGAACGTGATCCACGGATGGCCGGTTTCAAACAGCATCGTCAGCATCTTGCGCCACAGTTGCCGGGCCGGGATACGTTTATGCAGCGCCAATCTGCCCTGCGTCGCCTGCTCTTCATAGGCAATATAGGCTTCTTCAAATGCCTTGCCATATTTCTCGTGCAGATCCGGTGTGTCGGAAGGTGAAAACAGCGTCCATTCCTGATCTTCCAGCATACGCTTCATGAACAGATCCGGTACCCAGACAGCGGTATTCATGTCATGCGTCCGCCGTCGATCATCACCAGTATTTTTGCGTAACTCCAGAAATTCTTCGATATCAAGATGCCAGGTTTCCAGGTAGGCACAGACTGCGCCTTTGCGCTTGCCGCCTTGGTTAACGGCCACTGCTGTATCCGAAACCACCTTGAGAAAAGGTACCACGCCCTGCGATTTGCCGTTAGTGCCCTTGATGCGCGCTCCCATTGCCCGGACCGGTGTCCAGTCATTACCCAGCCCGCCCGCGAACTTGGACAGCAAGGCATTCTCCTTGATGGCTTCGTAGATACCATCAAGACTGTCCGGCACCGTGCTCAGATAGCATGAGGATAGCTGCGAGCGTCGTGTGCCAGAGTTAAACAATGTTGGCGTTGAACTCATGAAATCAAATGTCGACAGCAGATGATAAAACTCGATAGCACGCGCCTCACGATCAATTTCATTCAGCGCCAGTCCCATGGCAACACGCATGAAGAATGCCTGGGGCAGCTCGATACGCCGTTCGGAAATATGCAAAAAATACCGGTCATACAGGGTTTGCAAGCCGAGGTAGCCAAATTGCAGATCACGATCTGCCATCAGTGTTTCTGACAACCGTGCCAGATCAAACTGGCCCAGACGCTCATCCAGCAGCCCGGCCTCCATCCCCTGTCGGATAAAACCTGGAAAATAATCGGCATAGCGTGACTGCATGGCCTCATGGGAAACATCTTCACCCAGAACTTCATGGCGAATGTTGTCCAGCAGCAGCCTGGCTGTCACAAAGCTATAGGCAGGTTCTTTTTCGATCAAGGCGCGCGCAGATAAAATGGCGGATTTCCTGACTTCTTCCGCAGGCACGCCATCATATAAATCTCTCAGCATTGCCTTGACGATCAACCCTGCATTGACGACATTCCCCAGATGCTGGCAGGCCGATTCAATGCGTGCTGTCAGTCGGGATGGATCCAGCGGAATTCTTTGTCCATTTTCCACAATATGCAACACCGCTGCCTGGGTAGAAGTCGGCTGCTCTTTCTGCTGCCTTGCCCGTTCCCGCGCCCGCTCCTCACGGTACAGCACATAGGCGCGCGCAACGTCATGATCACCCGAGCGCATCAGCGCCAGCTCTACCTGATCCTGAATATCCTCGATATGAAACGTGCCTCCTCCCGGGCGGCGGCGAGTCAGCGCATGCACCACTTCGCCGGTCAGCTGTGCCACGATCTCACGCATACTGGAGGAAGCCGCACTTTGTCCGCCTCGTACCGCAATAAACGCCTTGGTCATCGCGATGGAAATTTTGCCCGGCTCAAATGCCACTACAGCACCATTGCGGCGGATCACTTTATATTGGGAATAATCCTGCCGGGTTGCTGGCGAATCGGTCATCTCTCCCAGAAAATTTTTCTGGAGAATAGAGGAGGATGAAGGGGCGTCTGTAGCGAGCTGCATGATCAATTTCTCCTGTTCAATCCGGGCGTACTGCTGATTGAAAAAATGACTAAAAACAAGTAATTGCAATGAAAATGACGATAACCGTCAAATAGCTTGAACCACAATATATTGTGGTATGAATGGTTAAATAATGGTACCTGTTGTGCATGCCGATTGTCAACAGCAGATGATGCCGTATTAGAGGCTATGGTTTCCGGGAAGAGTTCCCTATAATCAAAAGATCACTATCCGAGAAGGTTTGCCATGCATTCAAGTCAGTGGAAACTGCTTTCAAGCAGACGTTTTTTACCCTTTTTTGTTACCCAGTTTCTGGGTGCATTCAATGACAATGTTTTCAAGAATGCACTGGTGATCCTGATTACCTATGCCGCTATGGACAACGCGGGCCTGAGCCCACAGATCATGGTTACGCTGGCGGCCGGTATTTTCATCCTGCCATTTTTTGTTTTTTCTGCGCTTGCCGGTCAACTGGCGGATAAATGGGACAAGGCGCGGCTGATCCGCTATGTCAAATTCGTCGAAATCATTCTGATGGGCGGAGCTGCCGCCGGGTTTTATCTGGACAGCGTCATGCTGCTGATGATGATCCTGTTTTTAATGGGCACACACTCGGCCTTTTTCGGGCCGCTGAAATACAGCATCCTGCCGGATCAGTTGCAAGAAGATGAGTTGATCGGCGGCAATGCGCTGGTTAGTGCCGGAACATTTATTGCCATCCTGCTCGGTACAATCATAGGTGGATTACTTATTCTGGCTGAACAAGGGGGATGGATTGTATCCGGTATCGTAATTGGCGCGGCATTGGCAGGCTGGTTATTCAGCCTGTTTATTCCCCCGGTTCAACCGGCTGCAGTGGATACAACAGTCAGTTGGCATCTTCTCCAAGACACGCGCACAATCATTCAGCAAGCTCGGCAGAACAGCACAGTGTTTCACGCCATTCTCGGGATATCGTGGTTCTGGCTGTTTGGTGCTACATTTTTGTCGCAGTTTCCCACCTTCGCCAAGGAAATTATCGGCGGGAATGAACAGGTTGTTACGCTGTTCTTAACGCTCTTTTCGGTGGGGATCGGCATCGGTGCCCTGCTGTGCGACAAGTTGCTCAAGGGGAAAGTGGCTGCCACTTATGTGCCTTTGGGTGTGCTGGGCATGACGTTCTTCACAACTGATCTGTATTTTGCCAGCACGTCACTTGCACCTGCGGCAAGCGGGGAACTCATCGGCGCACTGAGTTTTCTGGAATCATTCGCTCATTGGCGAATCCTGCTGGATCTGCTGGTCATCTCGATCAGTGGCGGGCTTTACATCGTGCCGTTGTATGCCATTGTGCAGAACTACGCGGAAGCCTCCCACCGATCACGCGCCATTGCTGCCAATAACATCATGAATGCGCTATTCATGGTGGTTTCTGCACTGGGAATCAGTGTGATGCTGGCACTGGATTTTACTGTTCCCGAGGTATTCCTGACGATCGCGCTGCTCAATGGTCTGGTGGCAATCTACATTGCAAAATTGTTGCCGTATGAATTGGCCAGATCCATTTTGCATTGGGTCTTTCATACCTTTTACCGTCTGAAGATCAATGGGCTGGAACATTATCAGCAGGCGGGAGAAAGGGTATTGATCGTTGCCAATCACCTGTCATTCCTGGATGCCGCACTGCTAAGCGTATGTTTTCCTGAGCGCCTGTGTTTTGCCATCAATTCTGATATTGCCCGGAAATGGTGGGTTCGGCCATTCCTGTTTCTGGCGGATACGGTGACGGTGGATCCGATCAATCCCCTTTCCACACGCCTGCTGATCAAACGAGTCAGAAACGGTGAAAGAGTGGTGATTTTTCCGGAGGGTCGAATGACAATGACTGGAGCGCTCATGAAAATCTACGAAGGCCCAGCCATGATTGCAGATAAAGTCGATGCAAAATTGCTTCCAGTTAGCCTGTCAGGCCCACAATACACGCCTTTTTCCAGATTGAAAGGCAAAGTGAGAATACGCTGGTTTCCCAGGATCACCATCACCGTCATGCCGCCAGAAAACTTTAATCTGCCGGACTCAATCCGTGGCAGGCGCCGCCGCCGAACAGCCGGGCTAAAGCTATACGACATCATGGCCACCACTGTCTTTCAGAGCAATGCCATGCAGCAAACCCTATTTCAGTCTCTGCTCGACGCTGCTGCTACACATGGCGGAAAACATACCATCGCAGAAGATGTTGAACGTCATCCGCTGAATTATTCGCAACTGATCACCCGCAGCTTCATACTGGGTGCTATTTTGCGCCACCGTACGCATGCGCAAGAAAACGTGGGGATCATGCTGCCCAATATGGTGAGCAACCTGATTTGCTTTTTTTCACTACATGCTTTCGGGCGTGTGCCCGCTATGCTGAATTTTTCTGCCAGCTCCAGAAATCTGGTGATGGCTTGCCGGATTGCACAAATCCGGACAGTCATTACTGCACGCAAATTTATCGAAGTGGCAAAACTGAGCAGGCAGATCGACAGTCTGAAAGCACAGCAGATCAATCTGATTTATCTGGAAGATCTGCCGCACCAGGTGCACTGGTGGCACAAGCTGATGGGACTGGTGGCAGGCTGGCTACCCGGAATAAGTTATCGTCTGACGGATTCCCGGCGCGATCCGGATGCACCGGCTGTGGTTCTGTTTACTTCCGGCTCCGAAGATACGCCCAAGGGGGTTGTACTCAGCCATACCAATCTACAGGCAAATCGCTTTCAGGTATCTGCCCGGATTGATTTCGGCCCGAGCGATCTGGTATTCAATGCCTTGCCGATCTTTCATTCTTTTGGCTTGACGGGTGGCACATTGCTGCCAGTGTTGTCCGGTATCCGGGTCTTTTTGTATCCATCACCGCTGCATTACCGGATCATTCCCGAGCTGATCTACGATACCAACGCCACCCTGATGTTTGGCACAGATACCTTTCTTGCTGGCTATGCGCGCTATGCCAATGCTTACGATTTTTACAGCATTCGTTATGTATTCGCCGGTGCTGAAAAATTGCGGGAAAGCACACGCAGACTATGGTCGGAAAATTTTGGTGTACGTATTTTTGAAGGCTACGGCACGACGGAGACTGCCCCTATCCTCAGTTTAAATACGCCGATGCATAACCATCCCGGCTCAGTGGGTCGCCTGTTGCCAGGTATTCACAGCAGACTGGAACCGGTTGCGGGAATCAGCCAGGGTGGCAGATTGCTGGTATCTGGCCCGAATGTGATGCTGGGCTATTATCTGGCCGCCAATCCCGGCATGATCGTACCGCCCGCCGAAGGCTGGCATGATACAGGCGACATCGTTGAAATCAACGAGGAAGGTTATGTTTTCATTAAGGGGCGCGCCAAACGGTTTGCCAAAATTGGTGGAGAAATGATCTCGTTGACAGCGGTGGAGGAAGCCATCAATCGGCTGTGGCCAGGTTATGGTCATGCCGTAATCCAGCGTCCTGATGCGAAAAAAGGTGAGCAGATTGTGCTGATTACCACCCGCCAGCAAGCAGATCGAAGTGAAATCATCACTTATTTCAGCAAAAATGATCTGGGCGAACTGGGAATCCCACAGAACATTTTGTACATTGACAAACTGCCGTTACTGGCGACGGGTAAAATCGATTATGTACTGTTGCACGAATGGGTGCAGCAGCCAGGCACAAGCCCTGGTTAGAGATTTATTGATAAAACAGATCATCCTTTCATTATGCGGTACGCCCGGATCGTCGGGAATATAGCTGTTTTATAGCGAATCATGCTATGAACAACAGATATCTGGCCAATTATGGCCGTACTACCTGCTCTTCCGGCAAGTGCTATTTGTTTCAGCTTGTTTGAGCGCTATAATCAGCGGCTTGAAAAAATCCTGGCCGGACAGAGTGCAGCCAGCGTTGCTTGCTTACAGTGCTGTACAGCAACGAAATGAAGGCTTGGCAACTTGACCGGCGACACGCCTTCCTGTCTATTTACATGCTACAAAAGTTACATAGCAAGCGGATAACGAATTTCGTGCTGCAAAAAGCTTGCTGGTTCTGCTGACCAAGTAAAAGAAAAGGGAGTTATATCCATGAATACTATGATTACCGTTACATCCATGCCATCTACCGTTAAGCGCAGTGCAATGGGTTTGCATTTGATTGGTGATTTATACGGTTGTTCATGCGATGAACGCTTGATGCTGGATGCTGATTTTCTGGAAACGTTCTGCAAGCAATGCGTAACTGCAGCTGGTTTAACCATCGTTGGCAGTCTTTTCCACAGTTTTGGCGAAGGAGGCGGTGTGACTGGTGTAGTGGTACTGGCAGAATCCCATTTATCCATTCACACCTGGCCGGAATCCGGTTATGTGACCCTGGATGTGTATGTCTGTAACTATTCATCCGACAATCGCCCCAAAGCACAGCAACTGTTCGACAGCATTCTGGAAGCCTTCAATCCGGCTGATCCGCATCTGCACCGGGTTGAGCGTGCGTGATGGAAGAATCCGGCAATGCTTATAAAGCGCGTTATGTAGCAGAGCGTCTGAGCCCGGATTTTGGTTTTTATCTGCGTGCAAGCCGACAACTGGCAAAGGTAAACTCAGCCTGGCAAAAAATTGAGATTTTTGAGAATCCACTGTTTGGCCGGGTGATGCGCATCGATGGCTGTTTCATGACCTCGGAGCGTGATGAATTTTTTTATCATGAACCCATGGTGCATTTGCCTGCCATCAGCCATGGTGCACCGCGCCACGCCCTGATTGTTGGTGGTGGCGATGGCGGCGCGGCAGAAGAGTTACTCAAATATCCCGGGGTGCAGCGCCTGGTACTGGCTGAACTGGATGGTGAGGTGATCCGGATGGCGCGAGAATGGTTGCCAACTATTCATCGCGGGGCATTTGATGATCCGCGCCTGGAGCTGCTCCTGGGCGATGCGCTGCCTTTTATTGAAAGTAGCGTTGAACGCTTCGATCAGATCATTCTCGACTTGACCGACCCGTTCGGGCCAGCAACCGATCTTTACACAGTTGAATTTTATCGTGCCTGCCAAAAGCTGTTGAATCCCGGTGGGGTAATTTCGCTGCATATCGGATCACCCATTCATTTGCAGATACCCATGGCAAGAATTGCCGCTTCGTTACGGAAAGTGTTTGCCATCGTTCGGCCCTATTTGCAGTATGTCCCGCTCTACGGCACGTTATGGTGTATGGCCATGGCTTCCGACACGACTGATCCTCTTCTTCTGAGCTCAGAAGAAGTTAATGCACGTCTAGATAAACAGGGATTGCAGGATTTGCAGCTCTACAACGGAGCGACTCACCATGCCCTGCTCGCACAACCTAATTTTGTACGCGAGATCCTGCAGCGACCGGTTAAATTAATTCACCGGGGTGAAATACTTGAGGGAATCAACGACCCCGAATCATTGCCTGGCGTTACCGTCATCCCGGACTGAACATACTGGATGTGCTGTATATCGTTACCAGCGGCAGTAACAGAATCATTTTTTGCTGTTTTTCGCAGGCGGAGTGTGCTTCACCCTCTGCATAGTCGTCAGGTAAGCAATAATTTCTTCTAAAACTTTCTCTCGCTCCGGTATTTCTGCAGCTAGCTGTTTAGTCCCACGGTGTGCTGGTGTAACATATAACCAGCTACGGAGGGATGATTTATGGGACAGATATTACACGGAAGCGCCCGCACGACAGCGGCGGTGCGTCGAGCGATACAAAATAGTCAAGAGAGTCTGAATGTTCTGGCCAAGCGGCATGGGATTAATCCAAAAACGGTAGCGAAGTGGCGGAAGCGGGAATTCACCCACGATGCACCGATGGGCCCCAAAGAGTCGCACTCGACTGTTTTAAGTCTGGAAGAAGAAGCCGCTGTTGTGGCGTTTCGCAAAC
>NZ_QRCA01000037.1:0-3218 GCF_009833115.1 Nitrosomonas sp. GH22 | reverse complement strand
TTAAACTCTAACTTTTTGTAGCCATTGACCGGACATCAAAGTTCGGTTTTGTTCAACTCCAGAACAAAGCCAACCGCAACACGGCAACCGCCTTCTTGAAGGCCGTGATCGAGACTGTTCCCTACAAGATCCATACAATCCTGACTGATAACGGTATCCAGTTTACGTTCCCGGCGCGTTATCGGAATGGGCCAACGGCTCAGTATGTAACGCATATGTTCGATAGGTGTTGTCAGATCAACGGCATCGAGCACCGTCTCACCAAACCCAACCATCCCTGGACCAATGGTCAGGTTGAACGCATGAATCGAACCATCAAGGATGCGACTGTAAAACGGTATTATTACGACTCACACGATCAGTTGAAGGCCCATCTCCATCGCTTTGTGATGGCTTATAACTTCGCCAAAAGACTAAAAGCTCTCAAAGGCCTAACACCCTATGAATACATCTGCAAAATCTGGAAAAATGAGCCAGATCGTTTTATCTTTGACCCATTCCAGCACACCGTGGGACTAAACATCTTAGCTCGGTGATGGCGGCCTGCTACAACCTGAGGCGACTGGTCTACTTTGGAGAGACAGGGATCAAGGCCTCTTGACACTCAAAATGGACCGAATCGCTAATGCCCAGGGAGATTCGGGGTAAAAGCGGCGCGACATCGCCAGGAAAGCGGCGATTTGTCATGGAAATCAAACCGAATTCGGTCGCGCTCATCATTTCGCGGCAGGATTGACTGAAACCCTCGGGTTATTCGAGGTGCCCGCATGATATACAGTTTTCTTTAATCCTCTTTCCCTGCTTCTTTAATACCCTAATGGTCATTGCCATCTCCTGTATTAACAATAATAGCAGCCACCTCATAGAAAAAATGACCAGCTTAATTCAGGGGGGGCAATTTTTAATTGCCGTTAAGGGGCATTTTTACATTGCCGGTGACAGGGTGACCGGGCGCTACCACTACATCTCTTATGTACCCTGATGCCGGTCTTTCGTTTCAATCCTCGCCCAGTCGGGTGACCGGGCGCTACAGCTTGGTCACAACTGGGATTGATGGATCAATCCTGTTTCAATCCTCGCCCAGTCGGGTGACCGGGCGCTACATATAGCCGCCGCATTGTCAGCTGGTTCTGTAGAAGTTTCAATCCTCGCCCAGTCGGGTGACCGGGCGCTACCCGGATGTTGATAATCTGGGGGCGTTCCCCCATATAGTTTCAATCCTCGCCCAGTCGGGTGACCGGGCGCTACGTGGACTAACATCAACACCGCCTCCCAGATAAGTGTTTCAATCCTCGCCCAGTCGGGTGACCGGGCGCTACACCGATTACATTTTTTGGCGCCCGCACGCAGAAAGTTTCAATCCTCGCCCAGTCGGGTGACCGGGCGCTACCTGATCCCAAGAGAGATTGCTGTCACCAAACATTTTGTTTCAATCCTCGCCCAGTCGGGTGACCGGGCGCTACAAAGACCACCACGCCTGGCCTTCACCAGCTGCGTGTTTCAATCCTCGCCCAGTCGGGTGACCGGGCGCTACCATCATCAAGCGGTAGATACTGTGGGTGATGGTGCAGTTTCAATCCTCGCCCAGTCGGGTGACCGGGCGCTACGTGAGACCGTGCAAGGTGAGATTATCACACGGACAGTTTCAATCCTCGCCCAGTCGGGTGACCGGGCGCTACCATTATAAATACTCCCTTATAAGATAATCTAATGGTTTCAATCCTCGCCCAGTCGGGTGACCGGGCGCTACCGTGCACTCCGGATGCATAATTCCCAAATCGTATGTTTCAATCCTCGCCCAGTCGGGTGACCGGGCGCTACATGGGTCTCCTGAGCAAAAAACAGGAGCATTTTTGTTTCAATCCTCGCCCAGTCGGGTGACCGGGCGCTACAGCTGGAAGAGTACATACGCACCCAGCAGCTTGAGTTTCAATCCTCGCCCAGTCGGGTGACCGGGCGCTACACGGCAGTACAACTCAGTATTTTGCGGAAATCGGCGTTTCAATCCTCGCCCAGTCGGGTGACCGGGCGCTACACGGCAGTACAACTCAGTATTTTGCGGAAATCGGCGTTTCAATCCTCGCCCAGTCGGGTGACCGGGCGCTACCTCTCTGGCAGACAGCCTATCGTCGCGAGCAGCTTGTTTCAATCCTCGCCCAGTCGGGTGACCGGGCGCTACTATACGTTCCACGCTACTGAAGGACAGTGAGGCGTTTCAATCCTCGCCCAGTCGGGTGACCGGGCGCTACGAGCCTATGGCGTATAATGGCACGTCATGGATTAGTTTCAATCCTCGCCCAGTCGGGTGACCGGGCGCTACCTGCATGCCAAATTCTTGCAAAGCAGGATGACCAGTTTCAATCCTCGCCCAGTCGGGTGACCGGGCGCTACAAAGGGTAAGATTATGGCATCGCCTAATTTGTCTGTTTCAATCCTCGCCCAGTCGGGTGACCGGGCGCTACTTTATCGGATGGCATTTTATATTCGTCCCCCGCCTGTTTCAATCCTCGCCCAGTCGGGTGACCGGGCGCTACAGCTAGTAAAGCTTGATAGCAGATCGGATCTTTCTGTTTCAATCCTCGCCCAGTCGGGTGACCGGGCGCTACGTGGGCGGGATCAACCGGTCTACTTGGGCCTTCTGGTTTCAATCCTCGCCCAGTCGGGTGACCGGGCGCTACATTACATCCACCTTGCTCAAGAAGATTAATCAAGGGTTTCAATCCTCGCCCAGTCGGGTGACCGGGCGCTACTGTTGGCGGTATAAATCGCTCAACCTGGGCCTTCTGGTTTCAATCCTCGCCCAGTCGGGTGACCGGGCGCTACCAGCGCAGGCGCAAAAATACGCAGCAAAATACGAGGTTTCAATCCTCGCCCAGTCGGGTGACCGGGCGCTACCAGTTAGCGACAGATGAATCCTGGTCTGGATTGGTGTTTCAATCCTCGCCCAGTCGGGTGACCGGGCGCTACCTCGATTTATGCCGCCAACAGTGTTGGTTGGGTTGTTTCAATCCTCGCCCAGTCGGGTGACCGGGCGCTACTTGTCTCCGGTTAAGGCAACAGATGACCCATTGAAGTTTCAATCCTCGCCCAGTCGGGTGACCGGGCGCTACATGATGCATTAAATCTGCACCCTAACAAGTCCGGGTTTCAATCCTCGCCCAGTCGGGTGACCGGGCGCTACTTTGCATGGTTCTGTGGAGGCATATCAAGAACTGGTT
>NZ_QRCA01000036.1:0-7132 GCF_009833115.1 Nitrosomonas sp. GH22 | reverse complement strand
TGATACCTGACTTGGCGCTTAGATGTTTAGTCCCACGGTGTGCTGGTGTAACATATAACCAGCTACGGAGGGATGATTTATGGGACAGATATTACACGGAAGCGCCCGCACGACAGCGGCGGTGCGTCGAGCGATACAAAATAGTCAAGAGAGTCTGAATGTTCTGGCCAAGCGGCATGGGATTAATCCAAAAACGGTAGCGAAGTGGCGGAAGCGGGAATTCACCCACGATGCACCGATGGGCCCCAAAGAGTCGCACTCGACTGTTTTAAGTCTGGAAGAAGAAGCCGCTGTTGTGGCGTTTCGCAAACATACGCTTCTACCGCTGGATGATTGTCTATATGCCTTGCAACCAAGCATTCCGCATTTAACCCGCTCAAGCCTGCATCGCTGCTTTCAACGGCATGGCATCAGTCGGTTGCCGGAGGTTGATGGTGACAAGCCAAAGAAAAAGTTTAATGCCTATCCAATTGGCTACTTCCATATTGATATTGCCGAAGTTCGTACGAAGGAAGGTAAACTCTATCTTTTTGTAGCCATTGACCGGACATCAAAGTTCGTTTTTGTTCAACTCCAGAACAAAGCCAACCGCAACACGGCAACCGCCTTCTTGAAGGCCGTGATCGAGACTGTTCCCTACAAGATCCATACAATCCTGACTGATAACGGTATCCAGTTTACGTTCCCGGCGCGTTATCGGAATGGGCCAACGGCTCAGTATGTAACGCATATGTTCGATAGGTGTTGTCAGATCAACGGCATCGAGCACCGTCTCACCAAACCCAACCATCCCTGGACCAATGGTCAGGTTGAACGCATGAATCGAACCATCAAGGATGCGACTGTAAAACGGTATTATTACGACTCACACGATCAGTTGAAGGCCCATCTCCATCGCTTTGTGATGGCTTATAACTTCGCCAAAAGACTAAAAGCTCTCAAAGGCCTAACACCCTATGAATACATCTGCAAAATCTGGAAAAATGAGCCAGATCGTTTTATCTTTGATCCATTCCAGCACACCGTGGGACTAAACAAATAACCCGCTCTGGTCAGAAATTCGTGACACCAACTCCATTCTTACCTTCCGGCTAAGTGGTGA
Organism: Nitrosomonas sp. GH22; assembly: GCF_009833115.1. Classification (NCBI taxonomy): domain Bacteria; kingdom Pseudomonadati; phylum Pseudomonadota; class Betaproteobacteria; order Nitrosomonadales; family Nitrosomonadaceae; genus Nitrosomonas; species Nitrosomonas sp. GH22. The sequence goes on along the minus strand of NZ_QRCA01000036.1, from coordinate 6,030 downwards.
TAAGGAGCTGGTTTGCCAGCGCCCGGCAGTCTACACCCTGTTTGAAAATGCAAGTACAGAAACAGAAAAAATCATCTGTCTGATTACTGGCAAACCTGACCACTTCGAGCGCCTGCATACCGCCATCAAAGGTGTCTGGGGCGCCCAGACCAGCGGTGCGAATATAGTTTCCTTCAATAAGGAGGCATTCAACTCTTTTGCCAAAGAACAGGGTGCCAATGCACCCGTTGGCAAACATGCTGCTTTTGCCTACACCACTGCACTCAACCATTTATTAAGCAGAGAAAGTACCCAGCGCATTCAGGTGGGTGACGCTTCTACCGTGTTCTGGTCCGAGCAATCTTCTCCACTGGAGGATTCATTTGCCAGTATTTTTGATGAGCCGCCCAAGGATGATCCAGCAAGACAAACGCGCGCCATTGAAGCCTTATTCAAGTCACCAGAGACCGGCACATTTTCCAATGAGGGGGGTGATACTCCTTTTTATGTGCTGGGGCTGGCTCCCAATGCAGCGCGCATCAGTGTGCGTTTCTGGCTGACAGGCACGGCTGCCGGAATGTCGCAGCGGATACGTCGGCATTTCGAGGATCTGAAGATTGTTCACGCCAGCTTCGAGAAACCTTATCTCTCGCTTTTCCGTCTGCTGGTTTCCACAGCCGCACAAGGCAAATCGGAAAACATTCCGCCCAATCTGGCCGGTGATTTCATGCGAGCCATTCTGGAAGGGTTACCTTATCCGCAAACTCTGCTGGCTGCCGCTGTGCGCCGCATTCGTGCAGAACGGGAAATCACCTGCCCTCGTGCCTCACTCATCAAAGCCTGTTTGAACCGGCAGGCACATCGTTCATCCTCTCAAGAAAAGGAGATCACAGTGTCACTCGATAATTCCAATACCAATCCCGGTTACCGTACCGGCCGTCTGTTTGCCGCGCTGGAAAAGATACAGGAAGAATCCAGCCCGGGGCTAAACGCCACGATTCGGGATCGCTTCTATGGCGCAGCCTCCAGTACGCCGGTTACCGTATTTGCCAACCTGATGAAGCTGAAAAATCATCATCTTGCCAAGCTGGAAGAAGGACGTAAACGCTTTTTTGAAAAACTTATCGGCGAAATTATGGCCAGTATCAGCGACTTCCCGGCACATCTAAATCTGGCCGATCAAGGGCGTTTTGCTATCGGATATTACCATCAACGACAAGCCTTCTTCACTAAATCCGAACCTGCTAATAAAGGAGAATAATCACCATGACACTGAAAAACCGCTATGACTTTGTATTGCTATTCGATGTAAAAGACGGCAACCCGAATGGCGATCCAGATGCAGGCAATCTGCCGCGTGTCGATGCGGAAACCGGGCTGGGATTGATGACGGATGTCGCCCTGAAACGCAAAGTGCGTAACTTTGTCAGTATGACCAGGGATCAGTCAGAAGTAACAGAATCCTTGAATGGAGACAAAAAACGCTTCGAGATTTACGTTAAAGAGAAAGCCATTCTCAATAACCAGAACAAGCGCGCCTATGTCGGCATCGGCAAACCCGAGCTGCTGGAAGGAGAGGATAAAAAGCGTAAAGGAGGCAATGCCGTTGAAGAAGCTCGTCAGTGGATGTGTAAAAATTTCTATGATGTACGCACGTTTGGGGCTGTCATGTCTACTGGCATCAACTGTGGCCAAGTACGCGGCCCGGTACAACTCACCTTTGCCCGCTCTATCAATCCTATCGTGGCGTTGGAGCATTCCATTACCCGCATGGCTGTCGCTACTGAAGCGGAAGCTGAAAAACAGTCTGGCGACAACCGTACCATGGGCCGCAAATTCACCGTACCGTACGGTCTCTACGTTGCCCACGGTTTTATCTCTGCCCATCTTGCCAACCAAACCGATTTTGGTGAAGACGACCTCGAATTGCTGTGGCAGGCACTCGAAAGCATGTTCGAGCATGATCGCTCTGCTGCACGAGGTGAAATGGCAACCCGGGGGCTGTATGTGTTCAAACATAACAGCGAACTGGGTAACGCTCCGGCTCACAGTTTATTCGCACGCATTCAGCCCAAACTGAAAAATGAAAATTCCATCGTACGTGACTTTAGTGATTACACCGTTATGGTAGATGAGGCGGACTTGCCGCAGGGTGTGACATTACAGCGTATTGTTGGCTGATAGCAGCATGAGTGGTGAATCCGACGACCCCATCATGCTTTCCGCCCTCCAACACTGGAGCTACTGCCCGCGCCAGTGCGCATTGATCCATCTGGAGCAGGCCTTTGATCAAAACGTTCACACCATGCGAGGTAACGCCGTCCATGAGCATGTGGACGACCCTGGTTTCGAAACCTTTGAAGGCGTACGCAGCGAACGTTCTTTACCGGTATGGTCCGATCGGCTGGGGCTGATCGGCAAGTGCGATATCGTTGAATTTTACCCCGACGGGCAGATTCATCCGGTGGAATACAAACATGGGAAAAAACGGGCCAAACTGCATGATGATCTGCAACTCGCCGCTCAAGCAATATGTCTGGAGGAAATGACCAGCAAACCCGTCACGCACGGTTCAATTTATCACCATTCCTCACGGCGCCGGCGGGAAGTCATCATCACCTCTGCTTTGCGAGCGCAGGTGGAAAAAACAGTTGCTGCCATTCGTGCATTGCTGGCGACCGACACTTTACCACCTCCTGCAAATGACGCACGTTGCAGGGAATGTTCGCTGAAAGACATTTGTCAGCCAGAAGTATTGGCGCAGAAGTCGAATTACCGAACAGCACAGGCAGCGTTATTTACTGTCAATGATTAACTGATCAAAACAGACTATGCGCCAGATTCTCAATACCCTTTATATCCTGACTCCCAACGCTTATGCACATCTGGAAAACGATACCCTGCGCATCGATGTGGAACGAGAAAAGAAATTACAGGTACCGTTACATCATCTGGGCTCAGTCGTATGCTTTGGTAACGTGCTGCTTTCCCCGGCCCTGATGCATCGTTGTGCTGATAATGGCATCAGCCTCGTACTGGTGGATGCTAATGGCCGCTTCAAGGCTCGCCTGGAAGGTTCGGTCAGCGGCAATGTTTTACTACGCCAGGCTCAGCATCGCAAAGCGAACGATAAAAATTTTGCGTTGGCAACTACACAGGCAATCATTGCCGGCAAATTGCGCAATGCACGGCAGGTACTGCTACGCGGTGCACGCGAAAGTAACGACGAGGCTGACCAGAGAATATTGAGCGGTGCCTCGGAATCTCTGGCCTTCTCAATCCGAAGCTTGCCACAATCAAGAAATCTTGATCATGTACGCGGGATTGAGGGAGATGCGGCTAAAACTTATTTTTCTGCTCTGCCCCATCTGGTCCGCAAAGATATACGTAAATTCTTTACAATGGACGGACGAACACGCCGCCCGCCACGTGATCGTTTCAATGCCATGCTTTCATTTATTTATTCCATGGTCATGAATGATTGCCGCTCGGCACTGGAAAGTGTCGGACTGGATCCGCAAATAGGTTTTTTGCATGCAATACGCCCAGGAAGAGCTGCACTAGCACTGGATCTGATGGAGGAATTCCGTGCATTCCTGGCCGACCGGCTGGTACTGACGCTGATCAACCGCGGGCAGATCACCGCACAGGATTTGCAGGTGCGGGAAGGCGGGGCAGTCCATCTGGAGGACAAAGCCAGGAAAGCTGTAGTCGTTGCTTATCAGGAACGCAAGCAGGAAGAAGTTACCCATCCGTTACTGGGAAGCAAAGTGCCTATCGGCCTGCTGCCGCAACTTCAGGCAAGATTCATGGCCCGTGTTATACGCGGCGAAATGGATGGTTATCTCCCTTTCCTGACCAGATAGTGATGCTGATTATTGTTACCTACGACGTTTCAACAGAAACCAAAGCTGGCCGCAAACGATTGCGACGAATCGCAAAAGTTTGCGAAAGCATCGGGCAGCGTGTGCAAAAATCCGTATTTGAATGCCGTATTGATTTGATGCAATATGAAGAACTGGAACGCCGCCTGCTGGCAGAAATAGACGAGCAGGAAGATAATCTGCGACTGTATCGGTTAACCGAACCAATTAAACTCCACGTAAAAGAATATGGAAATTTCAAGGCAGTTGATTTTGAAGGGCCACTCACCATCTGATACGCGCGAACCTGTAGCATCGGCCAAATACCGATCGGTTCGCGCCACATCTAACTACATGATACAGAATAGAAAAATAATTTACCCCTCCTTTTATCTGTTACATGCAGTCAAGGAAAATCTCATGTTCGCGCAAACTGCTCGAATTTTGATGATGTATCAAGAAGTTGTAACTGTACTGTAGCGCCCGGTCACCCGACTGGGCGAGGATTGAAACTTCGATAAGTTCAGGCAACCCGACAACATCATCAGTAGCGCCCGGTCACCCGACTGGGCGAGGATTGAAACCTCAATCTTGGCCTTAAGCGCATCAATCTCTTTATGTAGCGCCCGGTCACCCGACTGGGCGAGGATTGAAACTCTAGCGACCCAAATCACCCTCACTTTGAACAGGTGTAGCGCCCGGTCACCCGACTGGGCGAGGATTGAAACCCATCTCTAGTGTGTTACTCAGATCAGCTAATACGTAGCGCCCGGTCACCCGACTGGGCGAGGATTGAAACACTCTGCTGGCGAGGCACAAAGCTGGTGGGCGTTGTAGCGCCCGGTCACCCGACTGGGCGAGGATTGAAACCCCCTCAATAGGAGGAAATTCAGGAACATCTGTGGTAGCGCCCGGTCACCCGACTGGGCGAGGATTGAAACCTCTCTCTAATTGTTATTACTAAAATCATCTTATGTAGCGCCCGGTCACCCGACTGGGCGAGGATTGAAACTGCCACAAGATCGCGTGCACCAAGCCCAATATTGGGTAGCGCCCGGTCACCCGACTGGGCGAGGATTGAAACCAGAAGGCCCAGGTAGACCGGTTGATCCCGCCCACGTAGCGCCCGGTCACCCGACTGGGCGAGGATTGAAACTGTGGCTGGATTGAAGGCAATGGTAGCATCATTAGTAGCGCCCGGTCACCCGACTGGGCGAGGATTGAAACTTGCTTTGAACCATATACTTACCATTCTTGCTGAAGTAGCGCCCGGTCACCCGACTGGGCGAGGATTGAAACACCCATGGGGGTGAGCGGTTTCGCGCTGAAGCCAGGTAGCGCCCGGTCACCCGACTGGGCGAGGATTGAAACACAAGCATCCAGAAATGAAAGACGGAAGAGTCAAGTAGCGCCCGGTCACCCGACTGGGCGAGGATTGAAACTTAGAACACCGAAGAACGTGGAATGCATCAATAAGGTAGCGCCCGGTCACCCGACTGGGCGAGGATTGAAACTGCTTCGGTTTGATGGCTGGATTTGCCCTAGCAGGTAGCGCCCGGTCACCCGACTGGGCGAGGATTGAAACGCCTTATTCGGAGCTACCGGCAAGGACACAATAGGTAGCGCCCGGTCACCCGACTGGGCGAGGATTGAAACATTTTATCTCCATCATGGTGAAGCTTATCAGACCGTAGCGCCCGGTCACCCGACTGGGCGAGGATTGAAACCAGTTCTTGATATGCCTCCACAGAACCATGCAAAGTAGCGCCCGGTCACCCGACTGGGCGAGGATTGAAACCCGGACTTGTTAGGGTGCAGATTTAATGCATCATGTAGCGCCCGGTCACCCGACTGGGCGAGGATTGAAACTTCAATGGGTCATCTGTTGCCTTAACCGGAGACAAGTAGCGCCCGGTCACCCGACTGGGCGAGGATTGAAACAACCCAACCAACACTGTTGGCGGCATAAATCGAGGTAGCGCCCGGTCACCCGACTGGGCGAGGATTGAAACACCAATCCAGACCAGGATTCATCTGTCGCTAACTGGTAGCGCCCGGTCACCCGACTGGGCGAGGATTGAAACCTCGTATTTTGCTGCGTATTTTTGCGCCTGCGCTGGTAGCGCCCGGTCACCCGACTGGGCGAGGATTGAAACCAGAAGGCCCAGGTTGAGCGATTTATACCCCC
>NZ_QRCA01000035.1:0-20333 GCF_009833115.1 Nitrosomonas sp. GH22 | reverse complement strand
TCTTGTTTTCTAGTTTAAGCCGCCGGATTTCTTCCTGCTCCGGTGTCAGTTTCCCATTACCGCGGAATGCCTGACCATTAGTATCCGCCTGGCTCTCCCTGATCCATCGCCCAAGCATGTTAGCCCTGATTTCCAGGCTTCTGGCAGCTTCTGCTATCGTTAATCCCTGATCCAGTACCAAGCTGATTGCATCCAGCTTGAATTCCTTTGTATAGTGTTTCCTAGGCTCCATTTCATCCTCCAATTAAGACTATTTTCTCTTAACTGGAGTGTCCGGGTCTATTAGACCATATCACCGAGATATTTGATGTCATCATTGAAATCGTCGATGTGAAGTACTTTCGTGCCACCGTAGAGATCTACAACCTTTATTCGGATCGCTGCCTGGAGCTGATCAATCTCATAGCCCAGCAGAGGACCCAACTGCTTTCTTAGAGCTTCGATGCGCCCCCGCTCGGCCTCCAACAATGCCTGACGCTCGGCCATCACTTCTTCAATGGATTTCTTTTTCTCCTCAGCGAGCGCACTACCACCAAAGGCGACGAGGCTCATCAGCACCATTAGTGCCTTGCAGATTGTGTTCACCATCCGGCCCTCCTCAAAGACGCCCAACACCTGAGTTAAGCCGCGCCGCGAAGCGGCGTCGGCTTGGACGAATTGTTAGCCATCAACTCAGCGCAGGCCGAATAGCCGTCGCTTCAGCTCCTTAAGAAGGAAGTCGATGAGCTCTTGCGCGAATGACCCGAAGCCAGGTATTGCGCCCGCTAAACTCCCGAGAATGATGCGGCTCTTTTCGAGCGACTCCTGCAGCCGATCTTCCCGAGCGGTGTCGCGGAACGACTGCAGGGACGATTGAAACGACTCCAACTTGAGCGCCAAGTGGGGTCCGGTCAAGCCGGCCCGCTCCAGAGAGTCGTACTCAGAGTTTTCGAGACGGTACATATGGTCGGACCACTGCCGCAAACGCAACGCCGTGTCTTCGATTACCGGCGAAAGCTCTTTCCGAAATCCGAGTCGGAAAAGAACCTCCTTCCCGCGTTCGAGCGTTTCGAGTAGCTCAGCCGTGGCGATCAGGAATTGCGGGATGTTGGTAATTTCAGCCACGTGGATCCTCCATGTTGATGGCTAACGCTCAAGCTCAGGGGCGGCCGCGTAGCGGACGTCCCGATGGAGCGCGTGGTTAGGCAGGTCGTGCATCCTTCCACTCGCTGCCTTTCGCGATATAAAGAAGCAGACGGTAGAGCAGCCCAGGTGACGCCAAGGCGAGATAGAGAACTGCCACAAAAAATAGAGACCCAAACACAATCTCGGACGTGGAAGACGTGGACGCGTTAGCGATGAGGTAATCGACAGCATTGCGCCCACATTCTAAATCTGAGGGCTTGTTGAGCAACACCTCAGATTGAATCTTTGTGCGTATGCAGGACATGTACGGGTCAGCAACTAGTACTTTCCAACAGAAGCCCAGCGCAAAGATGAACCATCCCCAGAAAATTGTCTTGGCCAACCGATGCCACCAATGCTGCGCCAAGTATTCGGAGTGAGGAAACAGAAGGACTCTGGAAATCATGGTAGACCTGCCTAACGTTCAGTATACACCGCAAGCGGTGTATACTTCTTCACAAGAAGGTGTATAACAAATTTATTATTTGATAACACAATGAATTTAAAAAAAGTATGAATAAAATGCCACCATCTCATACGCCGACTTCACCCAAGTTACTTGATCAGCTTCGTGACAAGCTGCGTTTAAAGCATTACAGCATAAGGACTGAGGTGCAATATGTCCAGTGGGTACGGCGCTTCATTTTATTTCATGATAAACGGCATCCACAGGAGATGGGGGCCGGGGAGGTGGAGGCTTTTTTGACACATCTTGCTGTATCGGGCAGGGTGGCGGCATCAACGCAGAATCAGGCACTTTCAGCTTTGCTGTTTTTATATCGGGAAGTGCTGGAAATCGATTTGCCCTGGCTTGACAACGTGGTGCGAGCAAAGCGGCCGGCACGTTTGCCAGTGGTGCTGACGCATAATGAGATACATGCGGTGTTGGGTCGGATGACAGGAGCACATGGCTTAATGGCGCGCTTGCTGTATGGCACCGGTATGCGGTTAATGGAATGTGTACGTTTGCGGGTTAAAGATGTGGATTTTGAGCGAGCTGAAATACTGGTGCGCGATGGCAAGGGGGCAAAAGATCGGGTAACAATGTTGCCGCAAAGTTTGATCCCGGTTTTGAATGAGCATATACGACACCGGCGATTGCTCTACGAGGATGATCTGGCCAAAGATATGGCCGCAGTGTATTTACCGGATGCACTGGAGCGAAAATATCCAAAGGCGGCGACTGACTGGATTTGGCAGTATATTTTTGTTGCCAAGAGCTATTCAGTTGATCCGCGCAGTGGTGTAGAGCGACGTCATCATATGGATGAAAAATTGCTGCAGCGTGCGATGAAGAAGGCAGTGCTGGCAGCGGGAGTGACCAAGCCAGCTACACCACATACCCTGCGCCATTCCTTTGCCACGCATCTTTTACAAGCTGGCTATGATATTCGTACAGTGCAAGAGCTATTGGGGCATAGTGATGTTGCCACCACAATGATTTATACCCATGTACTGAACAAAGGTGGCAAAGGTGTGATCAGCCCGCTGGATCATCTGTAAAACTGATTATTCAGAATGTTTCCAGTTGCCTAACGCTTATAGGCAGTTCAAGGACAAAGTTAGCAAAAGAATGGAAGCTTTTGAGCAAACTTTAAACGCAGAAATGGCAGCACAGGTAGTTTTTTACAGGCTCCTTAATGGAAATGTGAGAGTGGCTGCTTCAGAAACGCTTGTTCTTCCGGCGTGGAAATTCGTCCCAGAATTTTATTTCTGTGCGGGTAGCGGCCAAAATGGTCAATGATGGCTTTGTGTCGCTGTTCGTAGTAATAGCTTTTTGCCGAGGCAAAATCCTTATGGAGTGCTGCTGCCACGACATGTATCTGCCGCGATTCACTGTGCATATAAGGCAGCAACAGGAAACCGCGTTGCTTCTGATTCAATGACTGCAGTGCGCCGGAAGCGACAGCTTCCTGGGCAAGCGCCAATGCCATGGGATCCTGGGCAAATGCCTGTGGTGTATCACGATAGGCATTACGCGAAAATTGATCCAGCACGATGATTTCAGCAAGACGGCCTGTCGCAGTCGTCCGCCATGAAAACAACTCGGCAGCAGCAGCCTGCTGAATCAAACTGGAGAAACGCTGGCGAATCAGTTCATCAAAGTTTGCATCAGCAGAAAACCAGAGTTTTTCCTTGATTTCCTGGAACCAGAATGACAGAACCTCTGTGTATATTTTCATTACCATGCTATCGAGTTTCGAAAAGTTAACGTGCAAACCTGATATCTCGAATCACTAAATTATTACACCTGGTTTTAACGCCTCTCAGATGTGTGATCTGGTTCACGGTGCCCTCAAAAACCGGGAAAAACCAGATTGTGATTCCAGTGGGGTGCCATGCTTAAAACGATAGAAATTACACTAATTGAACAACGGTCGGGTAGTGGGTTTTCCTATTCAGCTTGGGTTCAGGCTGGGTGTCCTAACATTGGTAGCATCAGGAATCAACCTGAAAAGAATAATACCAAGGAGAAATATCATGAACGTCAAAACCAAAAAACTGATTGGTCTGGCACTAACCACATTATTGACTGCCAGTCTGGCAACACCCTCCTTGGCGCACGCTGATAGAGGACATCATGGCCATTCCCATCATAAGCATAAGCGCCATAAGCATAAGCACCACCACCACCACCATCACCATCATGATCATCATCGGCACTCTAACGGGCATATGCACATCTATAGTCAGCCGCCTGTCTATTATCAGCAACACTACCCGCAATCACAATATAATTACAATTACAACTATTACCCCCCGGCTCCGGTATATGTTGTACCACCCCGAATGAATATGGGGATCAGTGCCGGGAATGTGGATTTTATGTTACGTTTCTGATGCGAAAGGCGAGAGGCAGATCTAAATTAAAAACTTATTCTGCTTCCGCCTGATTTTAATTATCGGCGTGCAAGGATAAGGGTTTATGAATGGATGGCAGCAAGCGTTATTGGTTGTGCTAATCATGATCGCTGCAATATCCGACACCACCGCCAGCCGACCTAATACAGCCAGTGAGCGCAGCAAAGCAGGCAGTTCAGCAAACGGCATTTCGGAACAGCGAGCAATCGCCATCGCACAACAACATTTCAGGGGACGTGTGCTGGCAATCAACCGAACTGATAATCTCTATCGCATTAAAATACTGAGTGACCAGGGCATAGTGCATACCATTCTGATCAATGCACAGAATGGCGCGGTTGTATCCACGCATTAATCTTCAAAGTAAATTTCATGATTCAATTCAACGCATTTTATTGTCACCCTGTGAGACAAGAGGCTTGAATGCGCATTCTGGTTATCGAAGATGAATTCCTTTTGCAAAACCAGATTCGTCAGCAACTAGAAGCAGCAGGTTACATGGTTGATACTTGCAACAATGGCGAAGAAGGGTTGTTTCTCGCTACGGAATACCGTTTGAATGCCGCCATTATCGATATTGGCCTGTCCGGTAAATCCGGTCTGGATGTAATCAAGGCACTGCGACAGCGGGGCAGTCTCCTGCCAATTTTGATTCTGACCGCGCGCAGCAGTTGGCAAGACAAGGTGCGCGGCCTGGAAACGGGTGCGGATGATTACCTGACCAAGCCATTTCAAATGGAAGAACTGCAAGCCCGGGTCAAAGCATTATTGCGCCGTGCCAACGGCATCCCGCAGACCTTGTTGGAATGCGGCCCTATCGCGGTGGATATGACAGCACAACAGGTTTCCATCAATGGTGTAAATATCGAATTAACCTCATTTGAATACCGCTTGCTGGAAGAACTGGTGCGTCATCGTGGTGAAGTGCTTTCTAAACAAATACTTGCAGACGCCCTTTATCCACATGACGAAGATCGAGACAGCAATGTGCTTGAGGTCATGATTGGCAGGTTGCGGCGCAAACTTGATCCCGCTGGTACATTAAAGCCAATTGAAACCATGCGTGGGCGTGGCTACCGTTTCATACTGGAATGTAATAAATCGGCATGATGTCGCTCAATCAGCGCGTCCTGCTCAGTGCAACGCTGGTATTACTGGTTTTTATTGGCGGCATTACGTTTACATTGGATCGCGCTTTCTACGACAGTGCACGCATAGGGGTGAAGGATCGCCTATTTGCAAAACTGTTAATGCTGATGGGTGATGCCGAAGTGGAAGACGGCGAACTGGATGTGCCTGTCAATCAGCTGGATGTGGAATTTGAACACGTCAACTCGCATACTTATGCCTTCATCATCGGCCCTGCCAACACGATCATTTGGCGTTCCATCTCGTCATTGAATAAATCTATTCCGGCTATTGCCCCACTGGGACAGGGAGAAAAAATATTTGAGCAGATCCTGCTCAATGACGAACCACACTTTATCTATCGCTACGGCATCGCTTGGGAAACCTCCTCTGGCGGTTACCCGCTGACTTTCAACGTCATAACCGATACCACGCTGCTTGATGCCCAGATAGAACGTTATCGTGAAGATCTATGGGGTTGGTTGGGTGTCATGGCGGTAGTTCTGCTCGCTGCACAAATGCTGGTATTACGCTGGGGGCTGCTGCCATTACGCAAAGTTTCCGTGGAGCTTGCCGCAATTGAATCCGGTCGACAGGAAAGCCTCAAGGGTATCTATCCCAGAGAGCTTAAACTACTGACTGACAGCATTAATTCCCTGATTACCCATGAACACAAGCAGCAGAAGCGCTATCGCAACGGTCTTGCTGATCTGGCGCACAGTCTGAAAACACCACTTGCTATACTGCAAGGCGCGATTCATGGTGAGGACGAGGAGGTCATCCGGCACAAAACAATTCAAGAGCAAATCGACCGCATGGATAACACCATCCAGTATCAATTACGCCGTGCCGCGACTGCCGGCAGCTCACCAGGCATGGGGTTGATCTTGTTACGCCCGATGATCGACAGAATCATCAACACGGTGACCAAAGCCTATCGCCACAAGCATCCGGATATTACAGTGAACATTGATAACAGCATCCGTCTGCGCATTGACGAAGGCGATCTGATGGAACTGCTTGGGAACTTGATCGACAATGCATTCAAGTGGTGCCGTTACAGCATTCATTTATCTGCCGGTTATCAGGGAAATCAAGTGGAAATTCAAATCAGGGATGACGGCCCCGGTATCCCACCGCATGAAATCGCCCGCATTCTGGAACGTGGTGCGCGTGCCGACCAATCCACCTCTGGCCACGGTATTGGCTTGGCCATAGTACGCGACATCATGCAGGTATATGGCGGTGAATTATTGATTGAAAACCATCCTGTTGGGGGACTCAGCGTCATACTGCACTTCGAAAGAAGCAAATAACAGCCTGCACTCCCAAGATTGGGTGGCATGATCGCATGGTGTGATAACATCATGATGCGTATACATCAGTCAAAGGAGTTTATTGTGCGTACCACGATAGATATTGAGAACGATGTTCTTGCCGCCGCAAAGGAAATTGCCCGTACGGAAAATGTAAGCGTTGGCAAAGTTATATCACGTCTTGTGCGCCAGGCTCTGGCTGGCCATGTTGCCGAAGTATCTTCTCCTGACGATGCCTCTTCTGTAACCGGTTTTCGGCCATTTCCATCGCGTGGCGTAATTGTCAGCAACGAACTTATTAATCGCCTGCGTGATGAAGAAGGTATTTGATGCGCGCTTTGCTTGACGTCAACGTGTTGATTGCCCTGCTTGATGCGGGCCATGTCCATCATGTTCGTGCCAGTCAATGGCTGGAGCAGGAGATCATCCACGGTTGGGCTTCTTGTCCGCTCACCCAAAACGGGTGTCTGCGCATCATGACTCAGCCGGCCTATCCGGAAGCATTGTCACTGGCTGCTGTGGCCAGCCGATTAGCACAGGCTATAGCGCATCCAACCCATGCATTTGTAGCAGATGATTACAGTCTGCTGGATGCAGAACAAGTAAACTGGCAACAAATGCTTGGTCATTGGCAAATTATTGACAGTTATTTGCTGGGGCTCGCTGTACGCCATCATTGCCGTTTTGTCAGCTTCGATTCGCGCCTGAACCCGGACATTGTTTCAGGTGCAAGCCAACAACATATTGTAATTTTATAACTTCCCTTTAAAAACAGAGATCATGATAGCTCAAACGTATGTGCAGAATCTGCTGGATTTTATCGACAAAAGTCCAAGCCCATGGCATGCCGTTGCTTCGATCGAAGCAGAGATCGAAAAATTTCAATTCATCCGGCTTGATGAAACAGCCAGATGGCAGTTACATCCGGGCAGGCGCTACTATGTGGTGCGAGATGATTCCTCAATTATATTATTCGTACCGGGACAGACACCACCGGCAGAATCTGGATTCAGAATTATCGGCGCACATACCGATTCTCCCGGATTGCGAATCAGACCCAATGCCGCAACTGCCAGTGATGGTATTGTCCGGTTGGGGGTTGAAGTTTATGGCGGCCCCATTCTCGCCACTTTTGCTGATCGTGATCTAAGCCTGGCCGGGCGCGTCAGTTATTCCTACGGGCAGGGACATCTTGCACATAAATTAGTGCGTATTGATCATCCTTTGCTGCGCATACCGAACCTGGCAATTCACATGAACCGGGGCGTCAATGAAGAAGGATTGAAGCTGCACAAACAGAATGAATTGTTGCCATTCCTTGCGCAATTGACCAACGATCAACTGCCGCAATCCTGTTTTTTGGCGCTGCTGGAACAGATGACAGGAATTGGTGCTTCACAAATCCTGTCCTGGGATTTGGCTGTTTACGATACACAGAAAGGGGCATTCTGGGGGGCAAACCAGGAGTTTTATACCAATAGCCAGATTGATAATCTGGCGTCCTGTCATGCCGGATTACAGGCAATGCTGGATGATACTGCGCTTAACCATGCCGCAAATACGTTTGTTTGCGCATTTTTTGATCATGAAGAAATTGGCAGTGAAAGCCATATTGGTGCGGGCGGCAGTTTCTTGACAGATTTGTTACAGCGGATCAGCCTGGCCACTTCTCCAGATCACGAAGATGCTGCGCGTGCACTAGCGCAGAGTTTTCTCATTAGTGCAGATATGGCACATGCCTATCACCCCAACTTTCCCTCGGCTTATGATGCAGATCACAAGGTATCCGTGAACCAGGGGCCGGTAATCAAATTCAATGCCAATCACCGCTATAGCTCAGAAAGTATTTCTGCCGCTCATTTCATTCACTGGTGTGAAGCAGCGGATGTACCTTATCAGCGCTATTCACATCGCTCAGATTTACCTTGTGGCAGCACAATCGGGCCAATGACTTCAGCCAAACTGGGTATACGCAGTATTGATATCGGTTGCCCGATGTGGGCCATGCACAGCATCCGGGAGAGCGCGGGCGTGCAGGATCACGAATATATGATCAAAGTGTTGAAACAGTTTTTATTGAGTTAGCGTACCAGCCGCTCCTGATCAGGATGATCCGGCAAACAATCCGCCGGAGCGCTGGACCGTTCTGGAAACGGCTTGATCAATAATATTGCTGTTTCCGGTACAAATGATGGATAACCAGCGTTTTCCCCGGGTGATGCCGGTATAGATCAACTCTCGTGTCAGAACGGGATTCAGTTCGGGTGGTAGCAGCAGGGCACAATGCTCAAATTCCGAGCCTTGTGATTTGTGAACAGTCAGTGCAAAAACAGTTTCGATTGACAAGAGACGACTGGGCAGCACCCAGTGAATACCACCGCTGCCATTTCCTCTGGCAAAGGCAACCCGTATACCCCATTCCAGTTTTCCGGTTGTCCTGTTAGGCGTGGGATAGCTGAGCGCTATCCCGATGTCCCCGTTCATCAAACCAAGCGCATAATCATTGCGGGTGACCAGTACCGGGCGCCCTTCATACCAGATGCTGCCAGGTTTAATCAACTGGTGTCTGGCCAGCAGTGCTTCAATATGCTGATTCATGCCGCTGACCCCAAATGGGCCATTTCTGAGCGCACACAGCAACTGAAAACGGCCGTGCGATTGCAACACCTGATGCGCCCAGGCATCAAATGCAACTTTTTCTGCATCCAGTGGTGGCCGCTCTGCTTTAATGATGCCCAGATAACCCGCAATTCCTTGCGGTGTATCTTTTTCTCCAGATTGGCCGAGCAGGATGGTTGCCAGGCGGCTATCTTCGAGATCAGGTAAATTATGACGGAACAAGTCATCATAGCCTTGCATCCAGATTGTGCGAATGGTTTCCGAATCAGCAGTATTGACTGCACGGGCCAGTTGCCCGATGCCGCTGGCAGCATCAAATCGCCAGTTTGTCCGCAACATCACAATATGCTGGTCAAGTGGCAAGCCGTTTGTATCCAGCAGAACGGGATCAATCTTTTCTCCGGTGGCCGTTTCAACCCATTGGGCAGTTTCAGGCTGGAAATGCCCTTGCTGAGCCCGGTGGCACAAGGCACCCAGCACAGAACCTGCTTCAACAGAAGCCAGTTGATCCTTGTCTCCCAGGATAACCAGGCGAGCGTGAGGGGGCAAGGCAAGGAGTACGGCTGCCATCATTTCCAGATCAATCATGGAGCCCTCATCAATCACCAGTACATCCAGTGGCAACGGGTGGCGTGCATCATGCCGGAACAGCCGGGAATCCGGACGCGAGCCCAGCAAACGGTGCAGGGTTGTCACGTTGCTTGGGATGCTCGTTTTCAGCGTGGTATCGTCCTGAATAAAAGCGGGCAGCTTGTCGATGGCGCCGGTAATGGATTCCTTGAGGCGTGCTGCTGCCTTGCCAGTAGGGGCGGCCAGGCAGATTTTAAGGAGGCATTCCGGATGCTGGATGAGCGCAATCGATTGCAGCAGTGCCAGCAGACGAACTACAGTGGTCGTTTTTCCGGTTCCTGGCCCGCCGGTGATGATACTGAATGCACTGCGGGCAGCAAGTGCACAAGCGATTTTTTGCCAGTCTGTTTGTGTATACGTGGTACCGCTGGGTGGAAAAAGTGCATTCAGTTTGTCTTTGAACTCAATTTCAGGCAACTGGCTGACAATCTGCTGACTACTGGTCAGCCGCTGGTAGATAGCAGCTTCCACCTGACGTTCATAACGCCAGTAGCGGCGCAGATACAGACGAGGGCCAGCAAGCACCAGCGGTGTATTTCTCTCATCCTTGCTGATCAGTTCCGTTTGTTGCGTAAGCCAGCCGGATGCTTTCCAGTCCGCCAGAAGAACGCTGATATGCTGAATTTCTTTTCTGGCAGAGGGCTCATTCTGGCCAGAGGGCAACGACAACGCCGTACAAGGATCGCTTAAGAGATTGTCCAGATCCAGACAAACATGACCTCGCCCCAGTTGGTGACTGACCAGAGCGGTTGCCAGCATCAATACCGGATCCATAGCAGGAACTTCAGTTTTTAAAAAACGTACCAAGGCAAGATCCAGCTCGCGCAGCCAGCCACGGGTAACCCAGCTTTCCAGCAGAGCCAGTATTTCCTGCGGGTTTGTTGCTGGAGTGCTCATGCGCTACCTTCTGTCTTCCCGGCAAATAGCTCATCCAGCGTGTCCATTAACGTTCCCGGGGGGCGTTCAAAATGGACACCGGCTGTGGGTGCATCAATCCCGCGCACGAAGAGACAGGCGGCACCGCCCACATGTTGTTCGTAATTGTAATCGGGCAGACGGGATTTAAGGAGCCGATGCAAGGCAAACAGATAAATGACGTATTGCAGATCGTAACGGTTGGCACGAATCACCTCGTCCATGGCAGCCACAGTGTAATCCTGATCTGTGGCACCGAGCCAGTTTGACTTGTAATCCGCAACGTAATAGCGCCCATCATATTGAAAAACCAGATCGATAAAACCCTTGAGCATTCCGTTTAACTCACTCTGTGTCAGATGCGGGCGCGGGCGACTTGCCAGTGTCTGTTCGATCACGGCGGCATCCAGTAGAGTCAGATCGACATTGCTGGCTTCAGCCCAGAATTCCATCTCGGCTTTAACAACAGTCAGCGTATTGAGGCAAATTCCAATTGAGCCAAACGGCAGGGATGTGGACAGCATGCGCTTGACCCAGTCAACAAGTGGTGCAACCCAGGTTTCCCAGTGGCGCATCTTGCAACGACGCTCAATGGTGTCACGCAAGTCGGTTTCATCACTCGATACAATAGTAAAGCCGGTGTTGGCGACCCATTCCATCAGTTCATGCAGAAAGATGCCCGCCTCAGCTCCTTTGAAAAAATGATGAATGGTCACGCTTGCCGGTTGTTCTGAAACAGGCTGTAGTGAGATGAATGAGCGTTCGAGTTGCTCTTCCAGGAGATTTTCTGCCTGCGGTGTATCTTCCTGAGCTATTCGCGTGGATGGAACATTACCATCAACCCGAAGCGCCGAATAACTGCTGATGCGCCAGTTTTCTCTCACCATCCGCAGCGGGCGGCAAGCCTCACCCGGCGGGGCGGATCGGGTTTCTGCAACGTATTGCTCAAGATTGTTGTCCGGTTTGTCCGTCACACAGAAATCAGGGCGTTCCTGTACAAAAGACTGGAGAGCGTCAAGATATTGTTCAGCCGGGGTAGCTTTCAATCTGAACAAATGACCAACCGCGCTTGACTTGTTCTTGATGGGTGCCAAGCCCATCCAAGTCAGATAGCAGGCACGCGTCAATGCCACATAAAGCTTGCGTACGTCTTCACGGAGGCGTTCCAGATCGGCACGTGCCATGATTTCGGGGTGAGCAGCAAGGGAAATTTTTAATGTGCCCTGATCGTCGTGCCATTTGAGCGGGATATCACTATTTTTGATAGGCCGGGTTATGCAGATGAACGGCAAGAAAACCAGCGGATATTCAAGCCCCTTTGATTTATGAATGGTGACAACTTTCACCAGATCGCTATCGCTTTCCAGACGCAGTTTTTTGCTATCTGCTTCCCCCTCGGGGGCAGCAATTTGCTCGGCCAGAAAACGGATCAACGCATGTTCACCCTCCAGCGTAAAGCTTGCCTGCTGTAATATTTCTGCCAGATGAAGCAGGTCAGTCAGGATGCGTTCTCCGCTCTGGCCGTTGAGATTCTCCTTGAGCGCAAGCAGGCGATCGCCGCATTTAAAATCAACCAGGATGCGGCGCAGCATCGGGAGCACTCCCTGCTTTTGCCATAACTCGCGATAGCCCTTGAATTGAATTACCTGGGCTTCCCACGCCGCTTCATCCGTATTGAGAGCATCAAGCTCTGCTAGCGTGAGGCCCAGCGATGTGGTGGACAGCGCGGCGCGTAGCAGGCGATCGTTGTCAGGTTCAGCACAGGCAGCTAGCCAGCGATGGACTTCGGTTGCCTGACGGGTGGCATAAACCGTGTCCTTATCGGACAAATACACTGAACGGACGCCCCGTTGCAGCAAAGCCTGGCGGATGTTGGCGGCTTCATTTCCGTTATTGACCAAAATGGCTATATCCCCTGGCCTGACTGCCCGGAAAGACATGTCCTGGCCGGCAAACCCGGCTTTTGCGGATTTCCCGTCGTTCAACCAGTCAACGATCCGGGTTGCACAGAGGGCAGACATCTGCTCAATGTAATCGGTTTTTGAGAGTTCCATCTGTTGGGCTGAAACAGCCAGCAGCATGGCGGGCAATGTCTCTCCCTCAATCTGGAATGTATCCCTGCGACCATTGGCTTGAACTTCCAGGAAAGGCACGGGGTTACCATCTCCGGTTCTGAACAGGAATGCGCCGCGAGAATCCGCCTGGTTTTCAACAGATGCAAAGCAATGATTGACAGCATCAACCATCGCTTGGGTTGAGCGGAAATTTGTATTCAGCGTGTAGAGTCGTCCCTCAACTGCTCTCCGGGCCTTGAGATAGGTATGAATATCTGCTCCCCGGAAAGCGTAGATTGCCTGCTTGGGATCACCGATCAGGATGAGTGCACAATCATTTCGATTGCTGGAAATCTCATAAATATATTCAAAAATCCGGTACTGAACGGGATCGGTATCCTGAAATTCATCAATGAGCGCAACCGGAAATTGCTGGCGGATGACTTGAGCCAGCCGCTCGCCATAAAGGCCGGTGAGGGCGGTTTCAAGGCCGGTCAGCAGATCATTGAAACCGATCTGGGAACGGTGTTTCCGAATGGTGTCAAATTTTTTGGCAATCCAGCAGGCAGCATGGCTTAGCAGCTCAATCCTGGGATCGGGCAGGTTATTAAGTGCTTCCTTTAGCACAGGAATTGTGTCGAATGCGGGATGATGGGGGGAGGTACCTTTTTTCCATGCTTTCGCGATCCCTTCCGACGTCAAACGCTCCCAACCCTTACCAATGTCTACGTTATCCATGGCGGGATCATTGGCCCAATCTCTCAGCTTATTTAACCAATTGGTGTACCAGTCAGCACGCAGTTTGCGCCCATCAATCTGGCCGGCTGCCTCAGCAGCATCAAGCAGCGCCTGTAATTCATCTGCCCAAAGTGCCCAAGGTTGTTTGAGCTTGGTCAGTAGATTCTGTTTGTTTTCCTGGCTGGCACTGATAATGGTCGATGGATCCGTAGCAGATAAATCAGGCAATTGATCCACATAATCGAGCAGGGGGGTGACAGCCTTTCCCAGTTCGGTAGGGCTTTTCCAATAACCATTAATCCAGACAATCTCTTCCAGGGTAAGCGGGTAGTAAAAAATCCGCCAATAGTCCCGTACCACTTCTGCCCGTAATTCTGTTTGATCAGTTTCTAGCTCCTGGGTAAAGAGACTTTGGCTATCAAAGGCATGTTCCCGCAGCATCCGGTTGCACCAGCCATGAATGGTCGAGATGGCTGCCTCATCCATCCATTCAGCTGCCAGTTCCAGTTTGCGGGCGCAGGCAGCCCATTCGGCAGGTGAGTATTCGAAGAGCAACTGCTGCAGCGGATCAGTATCGTTCAGTGATTGCGCATTTATTGGGTCAGCTCGAAAGAGGCGGGCGGCTTCTGTCAGACGTGCGCGAATCCGATCGCGTAGTTCCTTGGTGGCGGCCTCCGTAAAAGTTACCACCAGAATTTCTGGGGGTGTCAATGCGCCACCGGAAAAGGCAAATTCCCCCTGATGTCCCAGGATCAGGCGAACGTAGAGCATGGCGATAGTGAAAGTTTTGCCAGTACCGGCGCTGGCTTCGATCAGATGGCTCCCGGTCAAAGGGAGGGTAAAGAGATCAAGTGGTGTGATGTTCTGGCTCATGGTGTGTACTAGCCTTTATTCCGGATTTTTGGTATTTGCCCCAGGTGTGTCGGCATGGTGCATCAACGGCGCGTACAGATCATCACAAAGCTGCGTAAAGCGGCCGTTTGACCACAGTTGTGCAAAGGCTGGATAAAATCGCTGTAGATAGATGCTCTGACTGGCTTCACCAGTACGCTGATAGTCATCTTCATATTGGCTGCGGGCAGTGCCAACAGCCTTTTGCTTACATGCCGCAAGAGGGCCGTTAAAAGGCATCCCTTCTTTTTCCAGCCAGGCAAAACCGGTTTTGGGCGCCAGTGGCAGCGGCGTACACAAGCCGTTAACGTAGGCTTCAATAATCATGTTGAAGTACTGTCTGGCGAGATCCGGCGTCAGTGGATTAATTTGTACCGGATCATTCTTGCCAATGATCCGTGTTGTGATCGGCTGGCCATCGAGATGTGCGGCCAGGTGGAATATCCAAGCAGCAAGCAGTTTGTCATGACGGCATTTGTTATTTTTCAGCAAATCGCTGGAACTCAGTTCGATCCGGCAGTATTTATCACCATTACTTGTATTGCTCGTGTTGCTTGCATCATGCATACAGTAGTGTTGTGTGATGCGCCCCTGCACAGTGATTGCCACACCATTAGTGGTGACGTATGGATACTCAAATATTTGGTCTTCCAGCGGAAATGGCCAACTGGCAATCGCTTCGCGATAACACTTAAACATTTTGTCCAAAGGATCAGCCAGGGTTGCTTTCAGCAAATCTGCCATTCCGCCAAGCGGCAGCTCACCTCGTCGCCGGACGCGATCCAGTTGTTGTTCCACTGCGACTGTTTCGTCATTTTCATGATTGACAGCATCTAGTCGAGCCTGAATCAATTGATCCTGGAGTGACCACTGTTCCAGTCCATTCAGAATGAAAGGCTCGTGATCTTCGCTGGTCAGGTCATCCATTTCGTAATAAATACCCAGCCGTTCACGGCAGAAGGTTTTGACGGGATCTTTCAAAAAGGCGATCAGCTGTCCGAGCGAGACAGGGCTATTGAAAACAGGCAATGACAAAGAAGGCTCCGTAGCAGCTGGAGCCGCTGGACTGATAAGTTTGCGCTCCCATTCGCGCGCATAGGTGAACAACGCTGAGGTGGCCGGATCCTTGCCAAAATAATCCTGGCTGAAAGCTTGCAACTTGTGTTCAACCGTCAGGGCAGCCAGCAGATCGTTGTCCGGGGAATCCGCCAATTGCCAGCAGGCTGCGATGTGATCCCGCAACTGGCTGACCAGTACGGATGGCGGTAGATCGGAATTATCCAGTATGCTTTTGCCCACCCAGCTGATATGCAGTTTCTCCCGAGCGGAGAGCAGCGCTTCCAGAAACAGATAACGATCATCTTCCCGGCGGGAACGATCGCCCGGGCGTATATCCCGTGCCATCAGATCAAAATCGACGGGTGGGTGGGTACGGGGAAATTCACCATCATTCATGCCGAGCAGGCAGACCATCCGGAACGGAATAGCACGCATTGGCATCAAGGTTGCAAAGGTCAGTTCGCCGGCCATGAAGCGTTGCGCCAGGTTAGGCTGATCAATCTGGGCCAGCCAGTGTTCACGGATAACAGCCAGCGGGATCATTTCGGTAAAACTGGCGGCTGTACAAGCTTCAAGCCAGGCATGCAAGCTGGTTTGCAACTGCAAAAGCAGGGCTGTGTCTTCTGCTGTCTCGCTCTTGAAAAAGCCCTGAAGCAGGAATTGCAACCGCTGGCCCCAAATGGCAGGTGTGGCAGGCTCCGCAAAGGTTTCGGTAAGTGTTTCAAGTTGGATCAGCAACCGGGACAAGGAGCCAGTCAGCGCGGCTTCCAGCCCTGAAACCTCACCATAGGGTTCAATGTCACGCCAACTGTAATCTTCGCGTCCGGTGGGATCACAGCCGACGGCATAGCCCAATAACATACGCTTGAGCCCTTGCGCCCATGTATTTTGCTCAAGACTTTCCTGAATAAATTTCGCGCGATGGCGGGCACTCAACCCCCAGCGGATGTTGGTTTGTCTGATCCATTGATGCAGGCGTGGCAAATCATTAATGCCGATCCCGAAACACTGTCTGACAGCTGGAACGTTAAGCAGATCGAGCAGGTCACTGACAGTCAAGCGTGATTCTGGCACATCCAGCAAAAATTCCAGGGCAAATATAAGTGGCGCTTGCTGGCGTTGCGTGAGATCAGCCATTGAAAATGGAATATAACGCGCATCAGAATGCTCAACTTGTCCAAAAACTGCTTCAATATAGGGTGCATAGGCATTTACATCAGGCACCATCACGATAACATCACGCGGCCGCAGTGTTGCATCTGCATTGAATGCTGCCAGCAGTTGATCATGCAGAATTTCAACCTCGCGCTGTACGCTGTGCGCGCGATGAAAGCGAATTGAGCGATCGCTGGCAGGGTCGATTGCCGGCCAGGTATCGCATGATTCATCCACCGTGCGCAGCAGGCGGATATCGTCCTGCAACTGGTTCAGCAGCGTTGATTCTCCATGGCTCTGAAACAGATCAATCCGCTCGCCGACTTGTTCAAATCGGGCGCGGTAGGCATCAGGTTCATCCAGCTCATCCAGCAGGGCAATGTAATCACGGCCCTGCTTTCCCCACGCAGCTAGTAATGGATGGGCATACAGATGCAAAGCATCTTCCGTGATAGTTGCAGGTGTATTGTTTTTATGAGCATGCCGGTTTGAGGTTCGCCGGGCGTGGTCTTTTTCAGAGAGAAGATTGGCCCAATAATGCTCACAGGGATTGTGGACGCACAAAAGAATCTGCGTGACAGGCGAGATGGCCAGTAATACTTCCAGCGACTGACGCGGCAGTGAAGACAGACCAAATACAGAAACACGACGAGGCAGCCCGTCAGGCCGGTTTTTCAGTTTCTTGGCGGCATCCAGAAAACGCTGATGCACAACTGCCCGGCTGCTCTGGCTGGCGACTCCCACGTCTTCAAGCAAAGCGCGCCACAGCATAGCCTGCCAGCAGTGAGTCGCATCGAGCGGGCGAGCAATATGGTGAGTGTTGTACAGTACATGTTCCCCTTTGGCCCAGGCGGCGAGCCAATCGGCACGATAGACCTGGTACTGATCGAAAAGGTCGGCAATTTTTTCAGCCAGCTGGTAGCGCTTGCGAAGATCACTGTCTTGTTCCAGAAAACGTGCCAAGGGTTCATAACCCGGAAGGGGGATAACGTCTGGCAGGAGACGCATCAAGCGCCAGATGAGCAGCGGTTTATCAAATGGGGAGATGTCCGGCACAGCATCAGGCCCCAGCACGGCCCGATAAACCCGCCAGATAAAGCGGGCGGGCAGCAGCATATCGAGTGCTGCCGCAATACCACAACCACTGCCGGGAGTATCTGTTGTATTTGCTGCCAGCGCGAGCTTGAGCCATTGAGCAATCCCGTTGCTTTGCACAAGAATGATTTCATCTTCCAGTGGATCTAGCGAATGTGCCTTGAACCAGTGCACCAGCAACTGCCGCAAAAGCTCGGGCTGATTGCCATGGATAACCATGAAACCATTTGTAAACTGACCCTGGCCTTCAGGCAAAGCAAAGCTCCCTTTTTATTGTGCTGGAAGTATTGGGTGTATTCCATCCAACTTTGCGATGACGATGATGGCGGTCTATTACAACCTGAAGCGATTGGTCTACTTCAGAGAGACAGAAATCAAGGCTTTTTGATACCCGAAATGGGCCAAATCGCCAATGCCCGGGGCGATTCAGGGTAAAAACGGCGCAACATCGCCAGGAAAAGCGGTGATTTGTCATGGGAACTGAATCGAATTCAATCGCGCTCATCATCTCGCGACTGGATTTACTGAAAACCTCGGGTTATTCAAGGTGCCCAATCGTGAGTTTCGCATTATCGTCGTTGGTGTTGTTTGTGGTGGAAATTGAAAAATTACTGGTACACAGAAAATGGATTAATGTGGATGCTTAAGATTTTCTACCCGTTTAAATTGCCTGAAACGTTAGGATGGTGGAATAAATCAAGATTTGAACTCAAGTACTCATTTGCTCGTTAATTTTTAGATTTTTATAGACTCCGGCACACCTGGCTTAGCCATTTTGTTGAGTGCAGATGCACTCATCCATCCTTTTGTTTTTCGCGGCAGGTATTACCTACCGTGAGCTGCCGTTTTCACGGGGTGCCACTCAGCGATTGCTGCCTCCGCAAATCAAATCGGGATATCACCCCGTCGCCGTAATCCGTTGTTATACTTGTATCAGTTTGTCACTTGATAACGAGATTTTTTGATCTTGAGACGACGGACTTCATTGTGCTATAGGGGATTGTTTTTTACAGGTAAAATTTCTCAGCATCGTGCCTCACAGGCTATATTCTCGACGCTAAGCCCAGTTTATTCAACCATGTCTTGCTTAAAGTGACGGCATGCCAGCCCACCCTAAAGATACATTTTTGCGCTTAATGCGACAAAATCCAGAATTGTCCGTCAATCACAATTCTGACCAATGGAGACTATTATGAAACTATATTATGCACCGGGCAGCTGTTCTTTGGCCCCTCACATCGCGTTGCGTGAAGCAGGTCTTAACTTTGAACTGGAGAAAGTAGATCTCACCAGCAAGCAGACTGAACACGGTGAAGACTTCACCAAGATCAATCCCAATGGTTATGTACCCACCCTTAAACTCGACAACGGCGAGATTCTGAGCGAAGTCGCTGTACTGTTGCAATACATTGCTGATGAAAAGCCGGATGCTAAATTAGCGCCGAAGTTTGGCGGTATGGAGCGTTATCGGTTGATGGAATGGCTAAATTTCATCGCAACGGAGATCCACAAAACACTGGGTGCACTTTTTCATCCCAACATTACGCCAGAATGGAAGACTGCTCAACTTGCCACCTTCAGCAAGCACTGTAATTTTTTAGCCGATCAGCTTGATGGTAAGCAATATTTGCTGGGTAACCTGTTCACCATTGCGGATGCGTACCTGTTTACGACACTAAGTTGGACCAAGTTTCATCAGGTCGATATGAGCAAGTGGCCAGCACTCACGGATTATATGACCCGCATCGCTGCGCGCCCAGCAGTTATCGAAACCATGCAGAAGGAAGGGTTGATACGCTAGTTGTTCGCGTGCAGGCTAAAAGTTAAATTTTTGCCCGAGTTTTGACCTCATTCCTCTCGACAGAAACCAGTCATAGGGCTACCCATTAGGGTTTGGTCGCAAAGCTATCGGGTTCCTTAATCAGGATCTTCGCGCACTCACTTGATTCTAAAATAGTTTCTTAATGCCAGATAGCGTAGTCATGAGACAAGAAATATGAGATCCTTTTAAGAAATTAAAGGAGATTTGCATGATACAACCCCATCGCAGGCATGATATTTCAGATAAGGTATGGTCGCTACTTGAGGGGCATTTACCAGGTAGAGAAGGAGCATGGGGAGGGATAGCCACAGATAATCGTCGGTTTATCAATGCTGTTTTATGGATTATGCGAACAGGAGCGCCATGGCGGGATTTGCCACCGGACTACGGGGGGTGGAGTAATACCCACCGTCGCTTTATTCGCTGGCGTGACAAGGGTATCTGGGAAAAATTGCTGGAAATCCTGATGGATGATCCGGATTATGAATGGCTGATGATTGATGCCAGTCACGGCAAGGTTCACCCACATGCCAGCGGGGCCAGAGGAGATAATCAGGAGATGAGTCGGGCGAAAGGGGGCTCAACACCAAGATACATCTGGCCGTGGATGCGCATGGTATGCCGGTCAGAATCTTTGTTACACAAGGTACCACTGCTGATTGCACGCAAGTTGGCCGCCTGATCGAAGGGATGGATGCAGATCATCTGCTGGCAGATCGTGGCATGACAGTAATGCCATTATTGAACAGGCAGAAAAACGGGGAGTGGAGGTTGTTATTCCTCCAAAGAAGAACCGGAAGACGCAAAGACATTATGATCAAGCGCTGTATAAACTTGTGTATTCTCCAAATCTCCTTTCCCACGAGACAGGTAGAGTTCTCGTAT
>NZ_QRCA01000034.1:0-7414 GCF_009833115.1 Nitrosomonas sp. GH22 | reverse complement strand
GTGATGCGTGCGGCAGCGCCAGATGTTTATAAGAGACAGGGTACACCATAGCGACAGAAGCTCGCAATATGTCTCCATTCGCTATACCGAGCGACTCGCCGAAGCCGGAATAAAACCCTCGGTCGGCAGCAAGGGCGACAGCTACGACAACGCGCTGGCAGAAACCATCAATGGGCTGTACAAAACAGAATTGATTCACAAGCGTGCCCCCTGGAAAACCAGGGAGGCCGTGGAGCTGGCAACGCTGGAATGGGTAGCCTGGTTCAACAACCAGCGGCTGCTGGAACCAATCGGTTACATCCCTCCCGCAGAAGCTGAGGTAAACTACTATAGGCAATTCGCCAAGGAAGCCATTCCGGTGGCTTGACTTTAACCAAACAGCCTCCTCAAAACCCGGGACGATTCATTGTTGGTGAGAGCTACAAAGATACGAGCTTGCTTCTTTAAATCGATATTGAGATTAAACAGGAATAGACCCTAGTGGTTGGTCAAGTAATTTCAAACACTCAGGAGTGCCAAGATGCGAGGTTTTTTTGTAATGATATTTTTATGCCAGCAAGTGACGACGAATATTTTCTGAATTTAGCCCATTTTCTTCCTCTTTCACATCGACTAAATTCAGAAAATCTCCCTTCCAGAAAAAATCTGCAACTTATTATTTCTTAATGCTAAGTTAGATTTTCTGTCAAGTATTTATTTAGCTAATCTTTTCAAAGGCGTCGAATTTAACCTCGTAGTGAGGTTCAGGACGCTTAAATAGATATTCGCCGTTGCGGATAGATGCTAATACGTCAGCTCGTTGGCGTACGGCCTCAAATGGCGATTTTGCATTCAAGACGATAAAGTTAGCCGGTTTACCCACCTCGATGCCATACTGATCTTCAACATTCAGCGTTTTGGCACCGTTGGATGTAACTAGATCAAGGCATCGGTCTAATTCATCGAACGACATTGTCTGTGCCAGATGAATACCGTTATCCAGGATATTCATCATATTTCCATTACCTACCGGGTACCAAGGATTATTGATGGAATCCTGGCCAAAACAGACATTGATACCGCTCTCCCATAATTCTTTCATGCGGGTGAGACCACGACGCTTTGGGTAGGTATCTTGTCGGCCTTGCAGATAAGCATTTTCGATTGGTAGAGAGATGAAACTCAGCCCTGACTTTTGGAATAATCTCATCATACGAAAAGCGTAAGCATTATCTGCGGAACCAAAAGAGCAGGTGTGGCTGGCCGCTGTGCGGGAGCCAATACCTTCAGACATCACCAGTGTGTTGAGTAACTCAACAAAACGGCTCATAACATCATCGGTTTCATCGCAGTGAACATCGATCAGTTTGTTATATTTAACGGCTAACTCTACGGTTCGGTGGATGGACTTTTCGCCAATCTCGCGCGCCCATTCGAAATGCGGGATGGCCCCGACGCAGTCTGCGCCCATTTTCAACGCTTCTTCAACCATTTCTTCGCCGCCCTTGTAGGCATACTGTGGTGGTCTAATTTGTCCGGACACATCGATAGGTGGAGAATCCACCACCCGATGAGTTTTAAATGAAAAGGAAATGCAGGCAATTTGATACCAGCTTCAAACTAGAAATCGTACATATGATTAAGAAACAGGGGGCTGAGCATATTCCACGTCAGTGAAAGCATGAGCATCGACCAGAGCGCCATCCGTCGCAGGGTGACTCAATATGAATCAGAACAAAGTGAGAATTCTGGCATCGGCAATCCGCTCACTGCCGAACAACAATTTATCCGCTAGCTTGAGCAGTAAAACCGGCAATTGAAGATGGATGTCGATATCTTAAAAAAGGCGTCAGCCTTCTTTGCCGGGCAACTGAAATGAGCTACCAGCTCGTCAAATAGTTGTAAAAGAAGGCGATCCCTGTTGTCCGTAGTTGTCGCCACCTGGAGGTAAGTCGCTCGGGCTATTATGACGCGGCACCGCTGTGCCAAACTGGTTTGTTGCAAAGCCAGCATCCATTTGAAAGCAGCATTTGCAACCAGTCACCAAAGTTATGGCAGCCGTCGATTGGTTACAGCAATGGCAGCATGAGGGTTTTCTATTGGTTCACCGTCGGGTGCGTAGTTTGATGCGCCAAATATCGCCTGGGCAGGATATCACCTACATCTGGACTGGTCAGGCTGTGGCTATCTGGTTATTGTTCTAGGTCAGTTTTCGCGCAAGAGAGTGGGGTGGGTGATGGCGCCCAGCATACCTGCAGAACTGGCGTGTAGCACGCTGAACATGGTGATCCAGCAGCGTAAGCCAGCACCAGGGCTGATTCGTCCATTCTGATCGGGGTAGCCAATATGCCGGCGCAGTATCAAGCATGATTGGCCAGACATGTATTCATTTGCAGCATGAGCCGCAAGAGAAATTGTTGGGATACTCAGTTTAATATGGTATGGAATGCCTGGCTTGATCTGACCCGTGTTGGGATTGGCGAAGTGGTGTCTTTGCGTTGACCTGTCGATCTGGCCCAGGCATTCCCCGAGCGTTGCCCGGCCCAATACATGTGACCTAATAGGAGCTTTGAATTGCACCGTGAGTGTCAATGCTGTAGCGGAACGATTCTTTCTGAATCTCAAGATGAAACGTGTCTGGCAGCGAGAATACGCCAAACCATACCGAAGCAAAAATTGACATCACCCATACATCATTGTCTTCTATAACACCAAACGCCTGCATTGAATATTGGGCTATCTGCCACCCACCATATTTGAACGAAAAATGGCAGAAAAAGAGCCTATGGTGGTGTCCGTAATTACTTGACCAGATCAAGATTCAACACTAGTTTTTATCAATTATCTAACCAATTAGATAGACTATTAAGGAGGAAATTCATGAGCCAAGTAACAGAAGGTTTAAACAAGAAAGTAGAAAAATTCCTGCGCGAGACTAAACGACTTTATATTAATGGTGAGTTTGTAGAAAGTAAATCGGGGGGAACGTATGAAGTTTATGATCCGGCAACAGGAAAAGTATTAGCGAATGTATATGAGGCAAAAGCTGAAGATATAGATGCGGCAGTAAAGGCTGCTCGTAAAGCATTTGATGATGGCCCTTGGTCCAGAATTAGTGCGGCTGAAAGAGGGCATCTAATGTACAAGCTTGCAGATCTCATGGAAGCCCATCAAGAAGAACTGGCGATTATCGAAACATTGGATAGCGGCAAACCAATTCGCGAGTCAAGAGTAGTGGATATTCCTTTGTCGTTTAAGAATATGCGCTACTACGCAGGATGGCCAACCAAAATTGTTGGACAAACTGTCCCGGTAACCGGCCCCTATCTTAACTATGTTCTTCATGAGCCAGTGGGTGTTATCGGGCAAATCATACCTTGGAACTTACCTCTCTTGATGGCCATGTATAAAATGAGTCCAGCACTGGCTACTGGATGCACAATGGTTTTGAAGCCAGCGGAGCAAACACCCCTTTCAGTTTTGTATTTAGCAGAATTAATTGAAAAAGCTGGTTTCCCACCAGGGGTGGTTAATATTGTTCCGGGTTTTGGTAAAACAGCAGGAGAGCCACTGATCGATCATCCGCTAGTTGATAAAGTTGGTTTCACCGGTTCTTCCCAGACAGGAAAGATGATTATGTCAAGAGCTGCACAAACGTTAAAACGGGTTACGCTTGAACTTGGCGGCAAATCACCAAACATTCTGTTATCGGACGCAGACCTTTCTAAGGCAATCCCTGGCGCACTAAATGGTGTCATGTTTAACCAAGGACAAAACTGTACTGCCGGTTCACGTGTATTTATTCCTAGCAAGAATTACGATAACGTCGTTGCGGACATGGTTGCCTACGCAGAAAAAATTAAACAAGGGCCAGGAATTAATGAGGATACTATGATGGGCCCACTCATCTCTACATCGCAACAAGAGCGCGTGATGAACTATATTGACGTCGGTGTAAGTGAAGGTGCAAAACTTTTGACCGGTGGGGGCAAGTCGCAAGAAAATGGCTACTTCGTTGCCCCTACAATCTTTGCAGATGTCAGTGATGAAATGACAATTGCGCAAGAAGAAATATTTGGACCAGTTTTAGCTGCGATTCCATATGATGGCGAAGACGACCTGATTGCGAGGGCAAACAATACACCGTTCGGTTTGGCTGCTGGCGTTTGGACACAAGATGTTACAAAGGCACATAAGTTTGCAAAGAAGCTTAAAGCGGGAACGGTGTGGGTGAATTGTTACCAGGTTTTTGACGTCGCAACTCCGTTTGGCGGGTTTAAACAATCTGGAATCGGCCGTGAATTGGGGTCTTATGCCCTTGATAACTACACAGAAGTCAAAAGTGTCTATGTCTCGTTAGAATAACGAGCTGAGACTGTAAAATCTATTGTGTAAGTGTTCGAGCCTTCATCCCCTGTGAAGAAATTTTCCATGACTACTGACACAATGAATGAACTCGACCTGAACCAGTTGCAAGCCCATATTGGCCACTTGGCGAAAAATATCAAATCTGAGGCAGATCTGGGTAGCCTGACCCAGCAGCCAGTTAAAATGACCGTTGAAGCAGACTTTTGAGCCGAGCTGGACGAGCATCTGTTATGCCAGGCATGATCCTGCCGGGCGTGGTTCAGGCAACAGCCGCAACGGCACATCATCCAAGCAACTGAAGGGCGCTCATGGCAAGGTTGGTATTGAGGTGCCCCGTGACCGGGCTGGTACTTTTGAGCCACAGATCGTGCGCAAGGGCCAGACGCGTCTAACGCAGATGGATGACCAGATTCTGGCGCTTTACGCCAAGAGCATGAGCACGCGCGACATCGTTGATGCGTTCAGGGAAATGTACGACGCTGATGTGTCTCGCCTACCCTGGTCTCCAAAGTGACAGAGCGCGTACTGGATGCTGTGACTGAGTGAGCTGAAGAATCGCGGGCTGCAAGATATCCTGATTGCTTGCATGGACGGACTCAAGGGTTTCCCCGATGCTATCGCTGCTGAATACCCGCAGACACGCGTTCAACTGTGCATTCATTGTGCAACATGGTGCGAACTCACTGAAATACGTATCCTGGAAGGATTACAAGGCTGTTACGACCGCTCTGAAGGAGGTTTGCCAGGGGCGCCCACCGAAGGGGCGGCGCAGCTTGCTCTGGGAGCATTTTGCCGAGCAGTGGGACAAGCAGTACCCGCAAATCAGCAAATCGTGGAACACCTACTGACCCAACCTGATTACCCTGTTTGATTATCCGCCCGAAATTCGTAAGGTGATCTATACGACCAATGCCATCGAGTCGCTCAACAGCGTCATCTGCAAGGCAACCAAACAGCGCAAGGTGTTCCCTACAGACGGATCGGCATTAAAGGTGGTCTATCTTGCCATACAGGCTACATCCAGGAAGTGGACCATGCCTATTCGGAATTGGAAGCCTGCCATGAACCACTTTATGATCAAATTTGGTGACTGACTGGTCATCTGTAATAACACCGGTAAAGGTGTTTACACAAAAAGCTTTACAGGCTCTGCTTAACCGGATTGTCCGGTTTTACTTGACCAGGTCAAACTCGTTTCTTTCATCTGGATTTTGTTAATAAATTTTACAAGAGAGAAATCACCAATTTAA
The DNA here is from genome assembly GCF_009833115.1 of Nitrosomonas sp. GH22. Classification (NCBI taxonomy): domain Bacteria; kingdom Pseudomonadati; phylum Pseudomonadota; class Betaproteobacteria; order Nitrosomonadales; family Nitrosomonadaceae; genus Nitrosomonas; species Nitrosomonas sp. GH22. The sequence goes on along the minus strand of NZ_QRCA01000034.1, from coordinate 1,817 downwards.
AAAACTAAACGCTACTGAGTTATACTTACAAGATGAACTATAAATAAGGCATCTGGGTCAATATAGCCTGCTATAACAAAAACAGCAGTAATTTGTATACTTATATTTGGAGATCATTAAAATGAATCGAAGCTATTCAACAGTTGCTCATAGCGCATCATCTGCTTTAACGACTAACAAGGTATTGCGTAACACTTACATGCTGTTATCGTTAACGCTATTGTTCAGCAGTCTAACTGCAGGGCTTTCAATGTTCTTAAATATGCCGCCGATGACATATTTAATTTCTGTGATAGGTGCCATGCTGATTGCAATGTTTGTATTACCTCGTTTTGCCCAATCTGTAGCAGGAATCGGAATTGTTTTTCTGATTACAGGTTTATTGGGATTTGGATTAGGTCCCATGTTAACCATGTATGCTTCTCTGCCTAATGGTGGCGATATCATTACATTGTCACTAGCGGGCACGGGCACGATATTTATAGGATTATCTGTCTATGCTCTTTTCACACGAAAAGATTTTAGTTTCCTAGGTGGGTTTTTGATGGTAGGTTTTTTGTTAGTTTTACTTGCTGCTTTGGCAAATATTTTCTTACAAATACCTGCAATGTCATTAGCGATATCAACTGTAGTTATTCTCATCATGAGTGGTTTCATTTTATATGACACGAGTCGTATTATTCATGGTGGCGAAACTAATTATGTGTTAGCAACAATCGGGTTATATATGACCATTTTCAATATCTTTATCAGCTTGATGCAAATTTTAGGGATTATGGGTAATGATGATTAGTTGTCAGCTACTTTAGCTAAACAAAGCCCCGGTCAAGCCGGGGCTTTGTTTTTAGAGTGGAATAAATGGAAGGAAAAGAGGTTCGGGTATGGATTGGATGCAAATCGGCTCTGCGTTAGCGTTAATAATGTTCTTAATAATTTTATTTCCTAAAGCGCTGGAAATGATGAAGAACAGCCCTAAAGCGACTTCTTCGGATTGGAAGGCTGTTATCGTTCCTCTGATAATAATCATTTTATTTATTATGTTGTTAATTAAGTTAGTTTAAGTTAAGTTTTTCTGGTACTAGATAGTGTAGTCATGAGGCTAAAAATATAAAATCCTTTTAAAAAGTAAAAGGATTTTATATGACGCCAGCTTATCGCAGGCATGATATTTCGGATAAGGTATGGTCGCTACTTGAGGAGCATTTACCAGGTAGAGAAGGGGCATGGGGAGGGATAGCCACAGATAATCGTCGGTTTATCAATGCTGTTTTATGGATTATGCGAACAGGAGCGCCATGGCGGGATTTGCCGCCGGACTACGGGGGGTGGAGTAATACCCACCGTCGCTTTATTCGCTGGCGTGACAAGGGTATCTGGGAAAAATTGCTGGAAATCCTGATGGATGATCCGGATTATGAATGGCTGATGATTGATGCCAGTCACGGCAAGGTTCACCCACATGCCAGCGGGGCCAGAGGAGATAATCAGGAGATGAGTCGGGCGAAAGGGGGCTCAACACCAAGATACATCTGGCCGTGGATGCGCATGGTATGCCGGTCAGAATCTTTGTTACACAAGGTACCACTGCTGATTGCACGCAAGTTGGCCGCCTGATCGAAGGGATGGATGCAGATCATCTGCTGGCAGATCGTGGCATGACAGTAATGCCATTATTGAACAGGCAGAAAAACGGGGAGTGGAGGTTGTTATTCCTCCAAAGAAGAACCGGAAGACGCAAAGACATTATGATCAAGCGCTGTATAAACTTGTGTATTCGCCAAATCTCCTTTCCCACTAGACAGGTAGAATTCTCGTAT
>NZ_QRCA01000033.1:0-43706 GCF_009833115.1 Nitrosomonas sp. GH22 | reverse complement strand
TGCAAGGCATATAGACAATCATCCAGCGGTAGAAGCGTATGTTTGCGAAACGCCACAACAGCGGCTTCTTCTTCCAGACTTAAAACAGTCGAGTGCGACTCTTTGGGGCCCATCGGTGCATCGTGGGTGAATTCCCGCTTCCGCCACTTCGCTACCGTTTTTGGATTAATCCCATGCCGCTTGGCCAGAACATTCAGACTCTCTTGACTATTTTGTATCGCTCGACGCACCGCCGCTGTCGTGCGGGCGCTTCCGTGTAATATCTGTCCCATAAATCATCCCTCCGTAGCTGGTTATATGTTACACCGGCACACCGTGGGACTAAACATGGGTTTGATTTCAAAACCAGGGCGAGGTAAGTCCGGCTTGCGTTCGTAGTATTTACATAGCGCTTGCAAAATCATCCTCACACCTCCACGTTGTTCAAATCCAGCACACCATTTTTCATTTCAGCCCGGAAGAAGCGCGGATCGGGGCTGGCGGAGTTGGAATAATCCAGGTCGTACAGCATCCAGCCCAGATCACGGGTTTCGGTAATTGGCGAGGGCTCGGCAGAAATATCCTCGATCAGCCTGAAGCTGGCAGAAAATTCGCGACAACCCAGATAAGGCTGGTTTACGCATTGTCCTTTGGCAGCGCGACGTTCGAACATGGCGAGAAATTTTGCCGCGGTATTGACTATGCCAGCCGCTTGCCGTTCTTCCGCATCATTGATGGAATGTTTCACCAGATGCGGATAGTGATGCTTGTGCCGTGAGGCATCGCGCATTTCGAAGTGTGCATGAATACGATAAGCAACATCGCGCAGGAATAACCCAGCACGTTGCTGGCGTTCATTCTCAATGTGCAGGCCAAGGTCGCCGCTACCACTGTTCATAGCAGTCTGTACATTGCGCGTTGATATAACCGCCCCGACTTCATTGCGCCGCAGATTGATCCATTTAATCGGATTTAGCACTTCTATTTTGGTGATATGCCACTGAATGGCAGGTTTCCACAGAATGGCTTCAAACACAGCGTGTGCGGCAGAAGGAGTCATCACGTCATAGCTGACACGTTCGACTTTCATTTCCGGCCGAGTGAAGCAGGCGAAATCACCCGATACTTCCAGACAATAGGTTTTCATGTTTTCTATCCTTTTTCAAATCACCAGGCTATCCGGCGTGATGTTGCTGTCGAACACCACGCCGAGCTTATCGTTGTAAAGTGCTGCACTTGTCTGCGCGTAAATGCCGGGCCATATCTGATATACGTCGCCCTTTGCTTCAAGCTGTGCGAATACATGCCTGGGCAGATTGACCGAGTAACGCTGCAGCTTGCGCATCAACCAGCGGTGTGGCCCTTCCTTTTTCAGTTGGCCGAGCAGCGCATCATTGTTGTCATAGCGCACCAGTATGGTTTGGTAAGCACTGTCATCTATCAGGTGGAATCTGGCTGCTGCGGTGCGGAACTGAATTACACCATCGCCGGCATCGCGTGTAAGCAAATCATGGATGCCATATTTGTCGAGTGAAGGAGCACGTAAAGATGTTCGAAGAACCGCTTGGCAAGTCCGCGTTCCAGCACATCATTTTTATTGCCGGATAACAGACTGACCGAGATCTGTGCAGCCTGGCGCAACAAGCCGGGAGGCGCAGGTTTGGGGGGGACGAAAACCACTACTTTCCCCGGTGTGTAAAGTTTACCCTCCCGGTTGCAGCGCCCGGCAGCCTGCGCAATTGAATCCAGCCCGGCCAGTGCGCGATACACTACCGGAAAATCAAAATCCACGCCGGCTTCTACCAGTTGCGTGCTGATCACGTGAACAGACTGGTTATTCTTCAATTTTGCCCTGATGTCAGCGATGACGTGGTTGCGGTGTTCTCCGCACATCAGTGCCGATAAATGTATGGTTCCTTCCGGCATCAATCGGTACAGTTCACGTGCATCGTCGCGGCGATTGACAATGCAAAGTGCGGTTGAGTGTTTTTGCAGTGCATTGGCGATACTTTGCCAGTTGTCAGGCGTTGTCAGATCATCGGGAACTGTGACTTCAACCCGTTTCCGGTACAGGCTGTCCGGGTCATCCATGATCTCGCGCACATTATCCAGTCCGCGAAAAGGCTGTTCACCGAAAGATTGAAAAGAATCCAATGCCGGTTGGGTAGCAGTGGAAAGTACGAATGTCACGCCGTAATGAGCTGCCAGCAGATTCATGATGTCAGCGATTGGCTGCAAGAATTCTGGTGGCAGCAATTGTGCTTCGTCCAGCACGACGACACTATTAACGATGTTGTGCAGCTTGCGGCAGCGGCTGGTGCGGGCAGCAAACAGGGATTCAAAAAACTGGACATTGGTGGTGACGATGATCGGTGCATCCCAGTTTTCCGTTGCCAGCCTGGAGCAGGCATCTTCCTTGTCGGGATCGAGATTGGCGTGATGTTCAACGATGTTGTCACCAAAAACATCGCGAAAAATAGTGGCAGTCTGCTCGATGATGCTGGTGTACGGAATGACATAGATAATGCGCCGCTTCTGGTGCCATATCGCATGCTCTAATGCGAAGGCTGTTCCGGACAGGGTTTTTCCTCCTCCTGTCGGTACCGTCAGGGAAAACATTCCCGGTGCAAGCTGCGCTTTTTTCCGGCATTGGTTCAGGATAGCGGTACGGATGACATTAACCGGTGTATCAGTTTTGGCTTTACTCATCATGTAGTTATCAAATGTTTCCAGCAAGTCGGCCAAATCGCGATAACCTTTGCGGACGGCGGCTTTGCTGCCATCCATGAAAGCCTCGGTATCGAGAAAATCAGCATCGGTTAAACACGAAAACAGCATGCGCAACCAAAGATGCAATCCTTTCGTGCCCCCTTTAGGTTTGGTGGTCGGTAGGGTTTGATCAAAAATATCTGCGGGAACAGCTTGGGGCGGGATACGATCGAGCAGATAGTCATGTTCCGGGTTCAAACGTACGGAAAGCGACTTGCCGCCGGTTTCCGAAGCGGACCAGTCCGGCAGGCCAGCGTGATGACCTGCAATCAGATAAGCCAGAATGCGACCAGATTTACCCAGCTGACGTATTGCGTGAATAGCTCCGGCAGTGGAGTGATCCACACGGCTCGGTGCACCTTCAATATGTGCTTCGGCAGCTTCGTAGCCGCTTGCATTTTTGATGTATCGTTGAAATTCATTGCTGTATTTCCCCAAATCGTGCCAAATTCCCGCCAGCCTGGCCCAGTCGGCGCTACCAAAAGCATTGGCTGCTTCACCTGCACGGCGACCGACTTCACGCAAGTGTTCATCCAGGGCGTGTTCATGCCAGAGATTTTCTTTATCATGACGGACATGAGCTAGAAAAGTCGTATTTTTTCCAGTATTCATATCTTTCAGATTCCTGGAATGGTTTTTAGAGATCAGGTTTTTGGTATTCTGCTGTGCTTGAAGTCGCTCTTAGTTAGCAAACAAAGGAAGAATTACCTGCCTATTATGATGAGAAATTTTATTTAACTCCGTCCGGGATTATTTCGGCGTGCTATGCTTTTGTCAGGTTGCTGAAATTTGTACACAGATAATTGATAAAGGCGATGATGACTGATATATCTACAACCAGAATCCTGATCCTGGATGATGATCCGTTCATACTGAAGTTGTTGGCGCGTATGTTGATCAATCTGGGATTTCCGTCTGTTGATTGTTGCGAAAACGGTGTGGATGCATTGAAGTTGCTGGATGATGCTACTACCCGGCCTGATCTGATTTTGTTGGATCTCAACATGCCCGGTATGGATGGTATTGAATTTGTGCGCTATCTGGTTGAACGAAAATTTACTGGCAGCTTGATTCTTGTCAGTGGTGAGGATGAGCGCATGCTCAAAACGACGGAAAAACTGGTACAGGCACACAAGATTCCCATTCTGGGTTACTTGCAAAAACCGGTACAGCCTGAGGCGCTACGAATGCAATTGATGAAGCTGGCTTCGTCGTTATCCGGACAGAGTGAGAAGGGAGCCGTCCCCAAAACCTATGATGTGGAAGCAATTAAAAATGCGCTTAATTCCGGAGAGCTGGTCAACTATTACCAGCCAAAAGTCCGAGTAGAGACCGGGGAAATAGTTGGAGTTGAAACACTGGTGCGCTGGCATCATCCCGTGGACGGAGTGATTTATCCCAATCAGTTTATTGGTGCTGCGGAAAAATATGGCCTGATTAATCACCTCACTCAAACGGTACTCGAGCAGGCTTTTGCTCAGGCGGGAATATGGCAGAAGCTGGGTTGTGATCTAAAAGTGGCCGTCAATGTGTCAATGGACAACCTGACATCCCTTGATTTTCAAGATACAGTAGTTAGGTTGGCTGCCGAGACTGAGATTCCTCCCAATAGAATAGTGTTGGAGATTACTGAAAGTCAGTTGATGGGAGATGAACGGGTTCCGTTGGAAATTCTAACCCGCTTGCGCCTGAAACGTTTTCATTTGTCTATTGATGATTTTGGTACGGGACATTCTTCACTGACACAGTTGCGGGATATTCCGTTTGATGAACTCAAGATTGATCAAGGGTTTGTGCATCACGCTTCCAAGGATGTAACGCTGCGTGCAATTTATGATGCCAGTCTGGCATTGGCGAAGCAGTTAAATATGGAAGTAGTCGCCGAGGGGGTGGAGAGTCGTGAAGACTGGGAATTACTGCGCCAGACCGGCTGTGATCTGGCGCAAGGCAACTTTATTGCGCAGCCTATGCCAGCTGAAGAACTGGGTGGCTGGGTGAAAAAGTGGCGTGCTCGAATAGAAGCTGAATCACTCGTTTCCGGGGGTGAGGAGCAAGCGCAGTAGAGTTCTTCAGCAGGTAGGCCAGGTTATGTTGTTCAGCCACCAGAATCTGGCAGCTTGTGATCCAGCATCACAAAGTGGTATTCCAGGCCACTACCTCCTGTTTCATGGTGGATTTCGCGAGAAATTTCCTGCCAGTCATCGTGATCGTACTCCGGGAAAAAAGTATCGCCTTCAAAATCCTCCTGAATCTCGGTCAGGTACAGGCGCTGACACAGTGGTAGTGTTTGTCGGTATAGCTCAGCACCTCCAATGACAAAAATCTGCCTGTCATCATTGGCAAAGTGATCCAGCACTTCCTGAATCGAGTGTGCCGTGATAATTCCTGGTACATCAAGAACATGCTGACGAGAGAGCACAACATTGGTGCGGTCAGGCAGAGGTTTGCCAATGGAATCAAATGTACGACGCCCCATCACAACGATATGACCGGTGGTTAGCTGTTTAAAATGCTTCAGATCTGCTGGTAAGTGCCAAGGTAATGAATTATTCAATCCGATCACTCGGTTGGCTGATATGGCAGCTAGAATGGCAAGCCGGGAGGTGGCAGGTTGCAGTATAGTCATACGGCAACAGGCGCCTTGATGGGCGGATGTGGATCATAATTATGTAAGGTGAAATCCTCGTACCTGAAATCAAGAATATTTCTGATTGCCGGATTCAGCTCCATTATGGGAAGGGATTTTGGTTCACGAGTCAGTTGCAGGCGAGCTTGTTCAAGGTGATTCAGATACAGGTGTGCATCTCCAAATGTATGGATGAATTCACCAGGCTTGAGATTGCAGCACTGCGCGATCATTAGTGTCAGCAACGAATAGGAAGCAATGTTGAATGGAACACCCAGGAAAATATCCGCGCTGCGCTGATAAAGTTGGCAGGAGAGCTTGCCATCCACCACATAAAACTGAAACAGGACATGGCAGGGAGCGAGTGCCATTTTGTCGAGATCTCCCACGTTCCAAGCAGAAATAATCATCCGGCGTGAATCCGGTGTTGCTTTGATTTGCTGGATTACTTGCGCAATCTGATCGATGGATTTGTCACCGGAAACAGTCCAGGAACGCCACTGGTGGCCATAAACCGGTCCCAGCTCCCCGCTTTTATCTGCCCATTCATTCCAGATGGAAATACCATTTTTCTTCAGATAGTCAATATTGGTATCGCCGCGCAGAAACCACAGCAATTCGTGGATGATCGATTTGACATGGCATTGCTTGGTTGTTACCAACGGGAACCCCTGTTGCAGATCAAAACGCATCTGATAACCGAAGATGGAAAGTGTCCCGGTACCGGTGCGATCAGTTTTTTTATGACCGTATTGCAACACATGTCGCATTAGATCAAGGTATGGATGCATGAATAATCCTGAAAGTATGAATCAAGCAGATATAATAGAGCGCTATATCAATTGAATAGTACAGGTGGCTTTTTTAAAGCCAGTTTACTTAAAAAAATAATGCTCGCAACTCTTACTCAAAACGACGATACTTTTGACGAATCGACTCAGGCTTCTCACTTACTGATCATCTTTCCCAAGACAGAGAAAATACCCGGGAAATACCCATTGCCTGCTGAGCAGGTGCTCAATGATTTACTGCAGCGGCAAGGCGCATCGCCAGGCCGGTTGGCGGAAACACCGTTATCTGTCAACCTGCAGAGTGGTGCGCTTTATGCCTGGACGATGGTGGATACCGGCAAATCGGTATTTGAACAACAAACCGGAATTCGCAAGGCAATGCAACTGCTGCTGAATGAGAACCCGGTTGAAATTCATCTGGCTGTTTATGGAGATGAGACACAAAGACGACATCTGGCCGAACTCGCAGTTTATATCGCCTGGATTAACGGGGCAATACTACCGATACGTAAACAGCGTAAGGCGGATGACAAGCCACTGGAGAGAATTTATTTGCATGGCGCGGCTGATTCCACTGGATTTGCCATACAGTGCGCACAGGCAGAGGGAAATTTTCTTGCCAGAGGATTGACTATCCTGCCTCCCAACGAGCTGACTCCCAAGACTTACCGTGAACAAATAAAAAAGCTGGCTGCCAGTGAAAACTGGCAATACCAGGAATATGAATTATCCCGGTTGCGCGAGATGGGGGCAGGTGCATTTACAGCCGTCGCGCAGGGCAGCTTGACGGATGATGCGGCAATTGTTTATTTACGTAGAACGGCAAAAAACAGTGAAACTAACAGAACAATCGCCCTGGTGGGAAAGGGTATCTGCTTTGATACAGGCGGACATAATCTTAAATCGGCGCGCTATATGTATGGCATGCATGAGGATATGAATGGTTCAGCGGTAGCGCTTGGGGCACTTCTGGCTGCAACCCGGGCCGATCTGCCAATCAACATAGATTGCTGGCTTGCTATTGCCCAGAACCACGTGAGCCCCGATGCGTTCAAGCAAAATGATGTGATTACTGCTCTGAATGGTATGACGGTAGAAGTCGTTCATACGGATGCGGAAGGGCGACTGGTACTGGCGGATACGCTGACACTTGCTGCCAGAGAAAAACCTGATCTGATTATCGACTATGCTACGTTGACAGGCAGCCTGATTACCGCACTGGGCACTCGCTACAGCGGTGTTTTTACCAACCGTGATTATCTGGCGCAAAATGCGGTGGCAGTGGGCAGAACAAGTGGCGAACGGGTATGCGTGTTTCCGGTGGACAATGATTATGAAGCTGATCTCGAAAGCAAAATTGCCGACATCAAGCAGTGCTCCATAGAAAGTGAGGCAGACCATATTCTTGCCGCCTGTTTCCTGCGACATTTTGTGAATGATATTCCCTGGTTGCATATGGATCTTTCTGCTTCCCGTCATCAGGATGGATTGGGCGCGGTCAGTACGGATGTTACCGGGTTCGGCGTTACCTGGTCGATTCATTTTTTGCAGGAAATGCTCAAAATTTTGCAGAAAAGAACAGGGAGAACTCGCTGATTATCAACCTTATTTCACTGGTATTTTCTCCATGAATGATGAAGTAAAACAACGTTTGCAAAATACTGAAACCTGGACCCGGGTACTTTTTATGCTGTTGTTTTTTTTCGTCCAGGGAGGAGTAAAATTTCTGATTATGCTGCTAGCGGTATTCCAGACAGTCTCAACCCTGTTGGCCGGACAAACCAATACTCAGCTGCTTAAGCTGGGCCGTCAACTGGCAATGTATGACTATCAGATCAGTTTGTTTCTGACCTTCAATAGCGAGCGGCGTCCATTTCCATTTTCTGCCTGGCCTGCTGATACAAGCGGTTATAACTCGAGCGATAATCAGGGCAATCAAGGCTGATTTTCAATAAAGAGCATTTAAAGAATACCGTTACCCTATTAATAAATCAGCTGTTCCTGATCATGGTTTGGGAACAAGGCGAGACGACGGGGCTTGATAAAAACCTGATCTCCTTTTACCAGCTGTAATTCACGAAAATGTTCCTTGCTGATTGCGGCGTGAATGGTGTGCTGGGTCGGATTATCTCCATACATCAGTTCCAGTCGTACTACCGGGCCAATTGAGAGAATGTGAACAACATGTACTGCCAGTGCGGATTCACCGTTTATGGCCCGGCTCACCTCAATATCATGGGGGCGAACATAAGCAATGGCGTTGAGATCTTCTGCTGCAGCATGTTCGGGCACATCGATTTTCAAGCCGCTGATCCATGCCTGACCATGGTGTACACGGCCATGGAAAAGATTGACGTGGCCCAGGAATTCATACACGAATGGATTGGCTGGTTTTTCATAAACTTCATCAGGGGTGCCGATTTGTTCGATACGCCCCCGGTTCATGATGACGATCCGGTCTGCCACTTCCAGTGCTTCTTCCTGATCATGTGTAACGAAGACACTGGTAATGTGCATGTCGTTGTGCAGTTTGCGCAGCCAGGCACGCAATTCTTTACGCACCTTGGCATCCAGCGCGCCGAAAGGCTCGTCCAGTAATAAAACGCTGGGTTCGACCGCCAGTGCCCGTGCCAGTGCGATGCGCTGGCGCTGGCCTCCGGAAAGTTGGTGTGGATAACGGTCTGCCAGCCAGTCGAGTTGCACCAGTTGCAGTAGCTCGGTCACGCGACGATTGATTTCTCGGGTGTTGGGACGCTCTTTTCGGGGGCGCACACGCAGGCCAAATGCCACATTCTCGAAAATGGTCATATTACGAAACAGCGCATAGTGCTGAAAAACAAAACCAACATGGCGGTCACGGACATGTTTGGTAGTTGAATCTTCCTGGTTGAATAACACCTGCCCGGAATCAGCAGTTTCCAGGCCAGCAATAATGCGCAGCAACGTGGTTTTACCAGAACCGGAAGGGCCAAGCAGGGCGAGCAGTTCGCCTGGATTAACTTGTAAATTAATATTATGCAGGGCAACAAAAGAGCCAAATTGCCTGGAAAGATTGCGTATCTCGATACTCATGTGTAATTTCCTTATCTGGATGTTTTCTGCGCAACTCTGGATTCAACAAATGTTTTTAGTGCCAGCGTAATCAGTGCCAGTAACGCCAGCAGGGAGGCCACTGCAAAAGCAGCAGCAGAGTTGTATTCGTTGTAAAGAATTTCGACGTGCAGGGAAAGTGTATTGGTCAGGCCGCGAATATGTCCAGAAACAACCGATACCGCCCCGAACTCGCCCATTGCCCTTGCATTGCAAAGGATGGTGCCATACAGCAATCCCCACTTGATGTTGGGAAGAGTGATATACCAGAGCGTCTGCCAGCCATTCGCCCCGAGAATGATGGCCGCTTCTTCCTCCTCTGTTCCTTGGGCTTGCATCAGTGGAATCAGCTCGCGTGCGATAAATGGCACAGTCACAAAGATGGTGGCCAGAACAATGCCGGGCACTGCAAAAATGATAGAAATATCGTGCTCTCTCAACCACGGTCCCATCCAGCCCTGCAGACCGAATATTAGTACGTAAATTAATCCGGCAACGACGGGAGAGACGGAGAAGGGCAGATCAATCAGGGAGATCAAAATACTTTTGCCGCGAAACTCGAATTTGGCAATTGCCCAGGCAGCCGCAATGCCGAAAGCCAGATTAAGTGGTATGGCAATGGCTGCAGCGGTCAGTGTGAGCTGGATGGCAGCGAGAGCATCTGGTTCGGTGATAGCAGCGATGTAAACATCCCATCCTTTTTTCAGCGCTTCAAAAAAGACTGCTACCAGCGGTAGTAAAAGAAAAAGGGATAGGAAGGAGAGCGCCAGCAGGGTGAGTATCCAGCGTGCCCATGGTGATTCCTGTGTAACCAGTATCTTGTGCGGTGCCGAAGAGGCTTGAAGTAATGGGATGGTAGTCATGATTCCTTTATACTTTTATGCCGCGATGGTGAACCCACCATTGCAACAGGTTGATGATCAGCAAAAGAATGAATGAAATCACCAACATCACGACAGCAATAGCAGTTGCACCGGTGTAATCATATTGTTCCAGTTTGGTGATAATCAGTAACGGCGTGATTTCCGAAATCATCGGGATATTGCCGGCGATAAAAATCACTGATCCATATTCCCCGATAGCGCGGGCAAACGCCAATGCAAAGCCAGTGGTCAGTGCGGGCAGAATTGTGGGGAAAATAATGCGCCGGAAAATTTGCCAGCGAGTTGCACCTAACATGGCTGCAGCTTCTTCCAGTTCTTTTTCGATATCTTCCAGTACGGGCTGAACGGTACGCACAACGAACGGCAATCCGATGAATGTCAGGGCAACAAATACGCCGATGGGTGTGAATGCAACCTTGATTCCCAGTGGTTCCAGGTACTGTCCGATCCAGCCGTTCCCCGCGTAAATTGCGGTGAGTGTGATGCCGGCAACGGAGGTGGGCAGTGCGAAAGGCAGATCGATCAGGGCATCGACCAGACGCTTGCCCGGAAACGGGTAACGTACCAGCACCCAGGCTACCAGCAATCCGAAAAATGCATTGACCACTGCGGCTGCAAATGAGGCTCCAAATGTCAGTCGATAGGATGCGATAACTCGGGGTGCGGTCACGGTACTCCAGAATTCCGGCCAGGTCAGTTTCGCGCTGTGGATGAATGCTGCCGACAGGGGAATTAGCACGACCAGACTCAGGTAGAGCAGGGTGAATCCAAATGCCAGATTGAACCCGGGTAACACACTGTATTGTTTGAAAGTGCTCAAAATTCAAGCTCCTGTTATTCGATTGTGAAAATCTTTTCTAGATGGCGGCCGAGATCATATTGCGAGTTATGCTGCCTGTCCTAAAAACCGCCCGGCGGATAATACATATCCGCCTGCTTTGCTGCTGTTAGTTGCTCTTGTATTTCAATTTTTCTGACAGGCAGGAGGGATCCTGGTATCACGAGTGCTCCCGTCTTCTGAATAGCCATCCATCTGATAGTGCGGTAGCTCGTTACTACTCAATAGGCGTGGGTGCACACTCAGAAAAATTTGACATTTCCGGGTCTTCTTGAATTTGAATTTATGAGCAGTCAATATGCTGGATACAGAATCAATCATTGATTTACATATATTTTGTCGAACAGGCCGCCATCCTTGAAGTGGATGCTCTGCGCTTTCGGCCAGCCACCAAATACTTCATTTATCGTAAACAGATCGATTGCCGGGAACTGGTGAGCGTATTGCCTGGCTATTTCCGGATCACTCGGCCGATAGAAGTTGCGTGCAGCAATTTCCTGTCCCTCTTTGCTGTATAGATAATCGAGATAGGCCTGCGCGATATTACGTACGCCATGTCTGTCAGCATTTTTGTCAACGACGGTGACAGGGGGTTCGGCAAGAATACTGATCGAAGGTATGATTATTTCGAATTTCTCCGGGCCATATTCCTTGAGTGCCAGAAAAGCTTCATTTTCCCAGGAAATCAGAACGTCCCCTATACCGCGCTGGATGAAGTTGATGGTTGATCCACGCGCCCCTGAATCGAGTATCGAGACATTCTTATAAAGTCTGGTGAGGAACTCTTGTGCTTTTGCTTCATCACCATCATGTTTTTTTAGTGCAAAACCCCACGCTGCCAGATAATTCCAGCGTGCGCCACCCGATGTTTTCGGGTTGGGGGTTACGACGGCAACATCCGGTTTGATCAGATCATCCCAGTCCTTGATTCCTTTGGGATTATCTTTGCGTACCAGCAGGACGATTGTTGAGAGATAGGGTGAGCTGTTGTTGGATAAGCGTTTCTGCCACTCGGCCAGGATCAGTCCGGATTGTTCGCTGATTGCATCGATGTCGTGAGCAAGGGCAAGTGTCACTATATCTGCAGGCACACCGTCGATGACCGCACGTGCCTGCTTGCCGGAGCCGCCATGAGACTGTCTGACAGTAATTTTCTCTCCGGTTTTTTCCTGCCAGTAGCGGGTGAATTTACGATTATATTCCTCATACAGCTCGCGTGTCGGATCATAGGAAACATTGAGAATGGCCCGATCAGCAAGTGCCTGATTAGAATTTACCATAACCAATATTAATAGACCGACTGACAACCATGTGTTGAATTGCATTTGATTTCCTTTTGTAAATAAGTCGATGTTATTTGAATGCGCTGACAGCGATTTCTACATAAAAAAAGTCCGTACCGGCAGTTGTTTCTCCTAGTTCCGCCAGTTGCCGATTTTTTACAAATCCACCGTTGAACCAATGCGAATAGCCCAGTGTGGTACTGATATGGGGCGTCAGCCTGTAACGGGCGCGAATATCGGCTGAATGTCCGAGAAAGCTTCCGCTGTTACCACTGCGATCACGGTTATTTCCATTGCTACTGAGAAGGTTATTGAAACGATCGGCTTTACTGGCGAGCCAGAAGCCGTTATAGCCACCATCGATTTGTAAATCCGGGTGTGGCTGGAACTCTACTTTGATTTTTGGTGCCTGGATATTTTCCATAATGACATAGTCATCAGCTGACCAGGGACGTCCGAAACCGAAAAATCTTTCAAAACGGTTATTTGTATGGTCATTGGGATCACGATCACCGCTTATATAACCGTAAAAGGCACTCATGCGAGGCTTCCAGGCAGTCTGCTGAAAGGTATAGCCAAATTCAAGTAAATAGGCGTGCGCTGATTTTTTCTGTCCGCCGTCGCGCCCAAACTGATAAACAGCGCCGAGATCGAAATCCACTTCAGTGTTAGGTACAATGCCGTAGGCCCGGATGGCGGGAGAGTGGATTTCACGTTTGGCTCGTGTTCCACCATCGTCATCCTGTATCAGTCCCATGTAATAGGGTTGGATGGTGACTATTTTTGACCACTGGCGAAAATGTCCGATTACGCCATAAAACCACTGACCTTTGTCGCGCCGGTCAAATTTGTCTATCAGTCTTATGACCGGCTGCACGCCCCATGCGTCAAATTCCCAGTTATTCGATTCCTGGCCTAATGTCATGCGGAAACCCTCAAAATTATTGGTAGTGTTACGCCATTGATTGCTGGCCAGTAAGCGCCGATCCAGTGCTTCCCATACCATGCGGCCACCTCGAATTCTGACAGGGCGATGATTACCCAGGTCATCCCGCCCCAGCGCATCCTTAAAATAGAGTTCACCATAGGTTTGGATCAGTTCGAATTCATTCCAGTCGCGATTATCTTTAGGGAATTTACTGTTATAGCGGCGAGCATCTTCAAATTCGACGACGAAGCGCAGGGGATCCAGAATTTCCCTGATACCTAGATAGGCTCGTGTTCTGAGTAGAACAGGGTTATCTGTGGTAATGCGTGAGCGCCGGATATCATTGTGGCGATGTTCATAACGTATGCGGTAATCCAGCCCGACATCCAGCCAGTAAAGATTTTTGAGGGCATCAATCCCGGTTTGAGACAGATTACGAACATAACGAGGTGGATCGGATTCCGGGTGCGTACTGTAGCTGCGAGCGCGCTGGTATAAATTTGGCCATGACGTTGTCTGTATCGTTTGGCTGCTTCCAGTTGTTGTGAAATCTTCTTTTGCGTAAGCCATATTTGTCTGTGACAAAAATATAATCAGGTAAAGCCATATCCATGTTGGGCGTTTCATTCATACCCCGTGTCGGGAAGAAGTTATCCAGTTCTTCTGGCCGGATGGTTGCAATATTTTCAATAATGACAATTATTCTTGTTGTGGTTGTCAGTTGATGATTCTCGGTGTTTCCGCATGAGTGGGGAGAAGATACCAACGATCGCTTATTATTAAAAATAATAAATAATGATTTCTTTATTGTTATTTTGAATATAAAGAAAATGACTCAGCTGTGAGGAGAGTTTGATAAGTAGCTGAGAAACGCGGTTGAGTGAAGATCAACCCGGGTAATCAAGGGCTTTTTGTTGCTGCTCGTGCTGCTTTGTAGGCCGCAGATTTTTTTCGAATAAATTGTTGGTAATTCACCCGTCAGTTTATTCAAGGGTGATCAGATGTTATTAGAAGGCGTGGATTGATACTTCGATATAAAACAGATTAGGGGAGTTAGTAACTTTTCCTGGTGTCACCAATTGTTGTTTCTTTACAAACTCGCTAAACCCTTGATCTGAGCAAAATGGGATAATCATTGGTGATTTGTGAGCGTCGGATATCGTTGTTGTGAAATTAATAATATGTGCGGTTCTCTAGCCCGGCATCCAGCCAGTAAAGATTCTTGAAAGCATCAATTCCGGCTTGAGAAAGGTTGCGGACATATGCGGGATGATCACGTTGTAGAGTGACTCACATAATAACTACGTGAACGGCGATAAAAGGTAGACGATTCACGATTTGAATGGTGTTGATGTCCGTTTGTTCGATTTGGCGATCTTTGGCGGGTAACAAACTACTATCTGCGTGAATTATGGCCTGGTAGAAGAAAAAATGGCTTGGATAAGCCATATCCAGCTGAAATATTTCATTTGTTTTTATCTGAAGCAGAAAATCTCTTCCCAGAAGGGAGAATACAAGTTGTCGACAGGTGGTCCGGGGAGCTGTTCAACAGCTACTCGATTGGGTTCGTGGTTCGGATGTGAACCGGAAATTGGCTGATAAGTTAATAGCGTGCGTTTTTCGGTTTCTTACCCTTAGGCCAGTCCTGGAGTTTTTTTACAAAATCCGGCCGAGGTTGTCGAGTAAAGTATAGTGCTACATCAAAGGCCTCTTGATCGGTTAATGTATTGCCTTGCCCAAGAGGCTATTGGCTTTGGTAAACGCAGCCGCTGTATTTAGTCTGGCCATGCCGGCAGCGATATTAAAGGATTTGTCTCCCCATAGCGCAGGAAAAATTACTTCACCGTTTGGCCCATATTGCCCTTGCCCGTCCGGCTAATGACAAATAGCACATTTATCGGCATAAACTTTTTTCCCTCTTTCCATATCTGGAGGTTGAGGCGCGGTAATTCTGATAAAACCGCGACCCTCTACATCCACGCCAGTTGGGACATCTTTTGATAGCCAGTGCATATAGGCGAGAATGGCGAGCATTTCATTACTCGTAGGGTAATGTTTTTCCGTTCAAAGAACGCTCGAAACAGTCGTTAATCCGATCTTGCAAAGAATTGATCCTGGCGTTTCTGGCACGGTACCTAGGGAATGCTCCCCAAATTCCGACCCAGGGTGCGGCATTGGGTTGGCGGCCGCCATTGAGATGGCAGCTTGTACAGTTCAATGCACTCCCTGAATTATTTTTTAGAAGCAGAGATGTCTGAAACAGGAGCTTCTGACCCAGACGAATGGCATCTCCCTGCGGGCTGGCAGGAATGGTGGATTCATCAGGAGGATTAAAAGCTGCCTTTTCTACAGCGGGTGGCTGAGCGATGGCGCTCCTGCGCCCAGCCATAGTAGAAGTAATAAATGATACATTTTCATTGGGTCTCCTTTGGCAACTATTACAATTTCCAGTGGGTATCTAAAAATGCGGACTGATCAAGATGTATGGTGTTGTGATGAAAATTGAAAAAATAGCATACTCCTACGGAACCGGATTTCAACCATCTTGACCACTATAATTTATTCAGCTTTTCCTCTGCTGCTTGCCAATCGGATCGCCAGGTGTCATCTTTTATCTTTTGGATAGTTGCTGTGGTTTGTGATCAAATATTTCGGGATATTTCGCAGAGAGAACAGCCTCAAATAAAAGCATATTTGTTCTTTGTTTGATGACAGGATCTTTTGTTGTTTTACCTTAATATTGAATTAGCACTCGAGGGGTGAGAGTGCTAAAATATGCTTGTTGATTTTATATTCCGTAATATTCATTCGGAAATCAGGAGGAAAATATATATGAGTGAGATTTTAACTTTACCGGTAATAAGTGGAGGGAATCTGGAGAGCTATATTCGTGCAGCTAACAGTTTTCCTGTTTTATCACGGGAAGAGGAAATATCGCTGACTAAAAAAATGCAGGAAAATGGGGATATCAATGCAGCGCATCAACTGGTACTTTCTCACTTGCGTACAGTTGTGATGATTGCACGTGGTTATCTGGGCTATGGGTTGCCGCATGCTGATTTGATACAAGAAGGTAATATCGGCTTGATGAAGGCTGTCAGACGTTTTGATCCGGAACGCGGTGTTCGCCTGATATCCTTTGCAATTCACTGGATCAAGGCGGAAATCCATGAATTCATTATGCGCAACTGGAGGTTGGTCAAGATTGCCACCACCAAACCGCAGAGAAAGCTTTTTTTCAATCTGCGCAGCATGAAAGAAGGGCTGGATACGATGAATCAGGCAGAGGTTGCGACCATGGCAGAGCAACTGGGCGTTAAGGCAGAAGAGGTTGTCGAGATGGAAACACGCTTTAGTGGTCGGGATATTTCGCTTGAGCCGCTAACGGACAGTGATGAAGAGGATTTCAGCCCGATTGCTTATCTGACAGACGGATCAGACCCGTCCAGAGAGCTGGAAAAAGAACAGCTGGAGCGGTTGACGCATGCGAAACTGAAAGATTCTCTAGATAGCCTGGATGAGCGCAGTCGTCGTATTATTGAGGCCCGCTGGCTGCGGGAAGATAAGGCCGCAACCCTGCATGAACTGGCTAAAGAATTGGGTGTTTCTGCCGAACGGGTGCGCCAGATTGAAGCTAAGGCCATGAAGAAAATGCGAGCTGAAATAGCTATTTAACAACTGCTTTATGTAATCTCCTGATAGATGGCCGTATTGCTTGCGGCCATCAATTTTTTAATGCAGTTATCCATTTTTTGTACAGACGATCTGCAACTGATTGCAATACAGTAATGCGCTCCTCCAGGTTCGTCTGAATTTCCTCACTACTACTGACAGCGGGATTTCCATGGTTACGCAACAGCTCATCAGTATTCGCTTCGCTCCATGCTTTGACCATCGCCGCTGTCATTTCGATGTGACACTGCATACCCAGATGGATGCCCAGTGCAAAAGCCTGATTAGGACAATAAGGGCTGGATAGCAGTCGTACGGCATTTGCTGGTATGCTGAAGGTTTCACCGTGCCAGTGAAAGGCGTCAAATTCTGAGAGATCGCTGCCAAACCAATCCTGTGCGATAGGTGTGCTTTCTTCAATATGCACTTGTCCCCAGCCAATTTCCTTAACTGGATTACTTGTTACGATACCCCCGAGGGCGGTTGATAACAGTTGCCCACCCAGGCAATGGCCCAGCACTGGGATATCAATGGCTACTGCCTGCCTGATGAGTGATAATACGAGATTGATCCAGGGAAGATCATCATGCACGCTCATTGGTCCGCCCATTAATACCAAACCACTGTATCCCCTTGGATTGTTCAGAGGAAGCATTCCTTTATCCAGGCGGATGAGCTGCCAGGGAATATGATGCTGATCAAGAAATGTGGCAAAATAGCCGGGCCCTTCAAGTGGGAAAAACCTGAGAATTGCGACGGGTTTCATTAATAATATCCTTCCTGGAATAAATGAACGGATTTCACTGTTCCCTTTCGGGTATTCTGTTTTGTTCAGTAGCGTGTGAATTGTACGGTTTTCCGGGTTTTTGCGGGTGGAAGCTTGTATTAGATCTGCCTGTGATAGCCGCTTCCTGTTGCCATATATTGGTAGTTTGTACTGCCTGATGACAGGATTTTCAGGTCGCCGCCCGGGTATTCTGGGGTAATCTGATTTTTATTTATTCTGCTTTGATATATCAATAGTGATGGCTTTTAAAAACCATGATTTTAATGATCTGGTTCGATTGGAGCAGCTGCGGCATATTGAAACCGGTCAGGCGAAGACGCTTTCCTATGCGGGTGTTGCCAATATGGAATCGTATCCTGTTGCTGGTTTCAGTTACGCAGCTTTTCTGGAAAGACTTCTGAATCGTGCCCATCATCTGATTCACGATAATCACCTGGACGATATTCTCCAACAGCCAGAGAAGCTGTTTGTGCGCGCGGGCAGAGTCATTCTGGTTCTGGCAACAATTCTTGGCGGACTGGCAGCGATTAATGCAACCGGTGATTCTTCGACGCTGAATATTTATTGGCTGCTGGTTGTGTTACTCGGATTCAATTTTTTCTCGATGCTGCTGTGGAGTGCGGGGATTACGCTGGGTATTCAAGGGTTAAGTTCGGGTATTGCTGCACAATTGGCGCGCTGGTTGCCCTTCCTCCAGCTCAAGAAAAAGGAGAAGGATTCCATTGGCACGCTTGCTGCGCACGCCTGGTGGGAAACCTGTCTGTTCGGCAAGGTGGGTAAGTGGCGAATCAGCCTGCTGACTCACCAGTTTTGGATGATTTATCTGCTTGCAGGGATGGGAACACTAATCCTGTTGATGCTGGCAAAACAGTACGATTTTGTTTGGGGGACAACGTTGTTACCAGAAAACAGTCTGCCTGAACTTACCCGGCTTCTGGCTGCCCCCATGGAATTGATCGGTCTGGCCTCTCCTGACAGTCAGCAGATCGCAGCCAGCCGGATTGGGGCAGGCATGCAAGATGCTTCGATCAGAAACGCCTGGGCAAAATTTCTGGTGGGAGCGCTGATTGTTTATGGAGTGTTGCCTCGGATAATACTGGCTTTGTTCGCATTTTTAATGTTGAAATTATCGGAGTATCGTTACAAGCTGGATTTATACCTGCCCTACTATGTCACGTTGCGGCAGAGCCTGATTGCAAATGAATTTATGGCGAGTGTGATCGATCGCGATCCGGGAGTCGCACAAGAGCAGCCGGTGCAAGTTGCCCGCAAGGGGCACAATCGGCATTTGCCGGAGGAAGCATTGGTGATCGGCATTGAGCTGGATAATCACATCATCTGGCCGAAAGGAATGGTTTGCCAGGAAAATGTGGCAGATCAGGAAACGCTTATGCGGGCGGTAGAGATGATCAAGAAATCCAGATATTCCTTGCTCATTGGTGTGGCTGCGCATCGGCTGCCTGATCGCGGGGTGCAACGGATCATAAAAAAACTGACTGCATTGGCATCTGGCCAGATCTGGCTGGTTTTACTGCAAAATAATGCTGCTATTCCAATTACGGAGTCACGTAAACAAGCCTGGTTCCGGTTGGCACAAGCCAGTGCAATTCCAGCCGAACATGTTCTTTCCTGATGACGATCCATTTTGATATGAAAGCAAGCGGGGGGGCTGCAGAACAAGACGCACCACTTCTGGAGATTGCTGTTGTTGGCCATACTAATACAGGAAAAACCTCACTGATTCGTACCTTGTTGCGCAGTACCAGCTTTGGTAAGGTTGAAGATGCTGCCGGCTCGACTCGGCATGTTGAACGGGCGACTATTTTTGCAGGCAGCGAAGCAGTGCTGAATCTGCACGACACACCCGGAATTGAGGATGTGTACGCACTGCAGGACGAGCTGCAAATAATCGCTTCCAGGAATAAACGTTTAACCCCGAATGAGCAGCTGGAGAAGTTTGTATTAGCCACCTCCCTCAATGATCCACTGGAGCAGGAAGCCAAGGTTATTCGGCAGATATTGCGCAGCGATGTCCTGCTGTATGTAATTGATGTGCGTGAGCCAGTACTCGAAAAATATCTCATCGAAATTGAGATACTTGGTAAAGCAATAAAACCCATCATTCCGATATTCAACTTTACTGCCGCGCATCGGGCCGAGCTTGATCTGTGGAGAAAGAAGCTGGCGGCATTCAACATCTATGCCTCACTTGAGCTGGATACTGTTGCATTTGCTTTTGAGGCGGAAAAGCGTTTGTATCAGAAAATACAAAGCCTGTTGGAAATACACTACACCCGTCTGCAACGCCTGATTGACCACCGTGCACGAATATGGAACCAGCTTTGTATATCCGCCGCCAGACGGATTGCCGGATTGATCATTACCGCAGCCTGTTATCGGGAGCCAACCGATGATGATCGGAATTCAGTGGATACATCCTCGGCGGCGATAAGATTGCAGGATTTTGTGCGTCAGGCAGAGCAAAATTGCCTGACCGACTTGTTGAAGATGTTTAATTTCACAGACAAGGATGTCGCTCTGCAAAAGATACCGGTACAAAACGGATATTGGCAGCTTGATCTGTTTGCCCCCGGCATACTAAAGGCTTATGGGCTGGATATTGGCAGTGCCGCGCTAAAAGGTGCGGCTGCCGGAGCTGGAATCGATTTGATGACCGGGGGATTGAGTCTTGGTACTGCCAGTATATTGGGCGCAATTGCAGGCACTGGCTGGTCTACATTCAGACGCTATGGTAAGGAGATTCAGGCAAAGTTTCAGGGGACTCGATGGTTGTGTGTAGATGACAACACGTTACAGTTACTGTATCTGCGTCAGCATCAGCTGCTGGACAAGCTGATGAACCGGGGCCATGCTGCTCGCCATATTGATCAGGTGGATCAACAACCGGAGCGTGGTGATCCACCTGATGGATGGCATGGAATTATTAATATACTCAGACAAAACCCTGCCTGGAGCGGATTATTAAGCCTTCACAATCATGATGATCAGTATCGTTTGATTGAAAAAAATCTGGTTGATGCGCTATTAAACTCAAAGTTATAAATCCTGTTTTTGTTCAAGAGGATAAAATAAGTTTATTGCTTCGATCGGCTGCTTGGCTCCCGGTGGAGCATAAGCGCCGTATTCTGACAGTTCTGTCGGCGAGATATAACCAACAACAGGTTCGAGGTCGGCCAGCCGCATTCCCTGTCTGATCAGATAGAGAATATAGGTCTGCCGCAGTGTTTCAGCAGAAATCCGGCTGGTTATCAGCAGATCGGCATCAATTTGCAGACAGGTCAGCAACGCTTCCAAATCTTCCCGGCCCAACCGATTCCCGGTGGGATCAGTCAGGCAATAGCCATGTTTACTGTAGAGTGTAGCCAGGGCAGGGTGTAGAGGGATTGTTCTGGTGGATATATTTCTAATTGTGAGCAAGTTGTTTTCAAGATCAACGTCATCATTTTGCAGGTTTGCGATTTCATCAGGTGTCAGGCCGCTTAGCAGAAAGATAAGCAGCTGTTTTTCCTTGGCTTTTGCCGCGTGAAATAGTTCGTCAATTTGCCGGGGCGTGTATTCATCTATTTTGATGTGCTCTAGTGCCTGTATAGGTTCTCGAAGCAGATTGGCGGGCGTTGATGGCGGTATGCCAAGAGCGCTGCGAGGTAAATTACTCTGATTGTGAAGATGAATATCGGACAGGTGAATGGCCAGTTTTTCCTGTTCTTTGTGCATCAGAAATTCAAAAATCCAGATAGCAGCCAAGCCCATTAGCAAGGATAGCAGTGTCGCAATCATGGCATTCCATAAATAATCCGGCCTGATTGGGTGATGGGGTAAAAAAGCTCGTTCGATAATATCAACATAGGGATATCTCCCGGTGTGTTGCGCTTCAATCTGAGCCAGTCTTGATTGTGTGTCCCGATAGAGCTGCTCTAGCTCTTCCAGATCAGATTTCAATGCATCATGTTCGGTGAAGCGAGCAGTAAACTCGGCTGCTTTTTGTCTGTGCTGGTCCAGTTGCTCTTGTATTGAACGAGTAGCTTGTAGAGCAGCAGCATAGTTCTGTTCGGCTTCACTGATGACTACAGATTGCCCTTTATGGCGGATATGCTGAATTTCATCATCTAATGCCCGCAATTTGTCCGGGATAACCTTGAGGGAAGGGGTTAAGGCCATATACTCGCGGGTATATTGCCGGTCAAGCTCTTCCAGTTGTTCCCGTAATTCCTGGGCGCGTTTTTCGAGTGCACTCAGCGTGCGGGTATCTTCAGTGGGTACGACAACCTGTCCTAGTTCAATCGACTTTCTGATAGCGTCGAGTCGTGCTTTTGCCTTGACTTCTTCTTCACTGGCTTTGTTCAACGAGTCGGTCAGGCCCTTGAGACGCGCCAGTGCTTCATTATCCTGCCGTTCGGTTGTAATAATTTTGTTATGTTTTCTAAACTGCTCAAGCTCAAGTCTTTTTTGTTCGATTTTTGCAGTTAGCGCAGCCAGTTCTTCCTGCATCATTTGTATTGTTGAGCCTTTGGATCGAGCAACTTCTTCTGCCCGTGCATCCAGATAGACATCAATCCAGGTATTGATCAGGCGTGGGAGCAGCGCAGGATCGCTTCCTTCGGCAACCATTTCGACTAGATTAGTATCGGTTATTGGCCGAACATCCAGCATGTCGCGAATGGTTGCAGGTGTCAGATCAATGCCTGCTTCAGTGTCACTTCCTTCGCGCAGACGGCTTGCTGTTTCAGTTAATAGCTCTGGGCCAAGGAGAACCTGCTTTTGAATGGTGACATGCTGAATATCTGCTTCCCTGCTTGCTTGATCAATCGCTGTTTTGGCGACTGTCAGCAAGGTGGCGTAACTCTGGTAAATCGCCGGTTGTAAAAAAACGGCACCGAGAGAAAGTAACAGGCAAGATAGAAAAACTACGGTAAAGATTAGCAGCCTGGTGGGCTTGAGTCGAGCAAGGCGATTTATGAAAGAGCGAGCCCTTTCTGCGATAGACATGGTGTTTTCCAGTTGAGGGCTCTCTGTTTTCATAATTTTTTCAGCATCAAAAGTTAGATTCGGAGATAAACCGAAATCAGAGATAAACCTTTAATCGTAGTCTTCAATTTTTTCCGTTAAATATACATGAGGTGCTGAGTATACGATCTGAAAACGACTACTTACCAGCATCTTTCCCCAGATCGTAGTTGTTATTACTGTAAGGCACAGTACTTTAATTCACAATAGCTGATTGAAATAAGGTATTTCGAAAATACTAACCGCTGTTTCTTAACCCGGTGGCCACGCCATTGATGGTCAGATGAATTGCGCGCCGGATCGCATCATCATCATCCCCTGAGCGATAGCGGCGAAGGAGTTCGACCTGAAGATGATTCATCGGATCGATATAGGGCGTGCGGATCCGGATGCTGCGCGCCAGTGTGGGATTGTCCTGTAGAAGTTCGGTATGCCCGGTGATGGCAAACAGCCATTTCACACAAAGTTCCAATTCTGTCCGGATGGCAGTGAAAACATACTGGCGTAATTCAGAATCAGTAACCAGTTCTGCGTAGCGTGAGGCAATGCCCAGATCACTCTTGGCCAACACCATATCCATATTGGAAAGCAAGGTTTGAAAGAATGGCCAGGTTCGGTACATTTTTTGCATCTGTATCAATACGTCCTGCGTATTTCCGGCCTGTTGCACAAAATTCTCGACAGCGGTACCGAATCCATACCAGCCAGGAATCATAGTGCGGTTCAGGCTCCAGCTGAAAACCCAGGGGATGGTACGCAGATCCTCTATTTTATTGGAAGGTTTACGTGAAGTCGGGCGACTGCCGATATGCAAGCCGGCAATTTCACGGATGGGTGTGGATTCCTGGAAAAATTGTGTGAAATTAGGTGTTTTATAGACCAGGTTGCGATAGGCTGCATATGCGCTGGCAGACAGTTCTTCCATAATCTGATAGCACTGTGGTGTGTGGCAGTGGATAGCATCACGATCAAGCAAGGTGGATTCAATGGTGGCAGCCACTAGCGTTTCAAGATTACGCCGCCCGATTTCAGGATCTGTATATTTGCTGGCAATGACTTCTCCCTGCTCGGTCAATCTGATCTGGCCGTTGACGCTGCCAGGAGGCTGTGCAAGTATTCCTTGATAGCTGGGACCGCCGCCGCGTCCCACCGTGCCACCGCGCCCATGAAATAGGCGCAGCCGTACTCCGTGACGGTTAAATACCTTGGTGAGTTCGATTTCGGCTTTATGTATTTCCCAGTTGGAGGTAACAAATCCGCCATCCTTGTTGCTGTCTGAATAACCCAGCATAACTTCTTGCAAGTTACTCCTGGATCGCAACATTTTACGATACTCGGGCAGTGAAAACAGTTCTTCCATGACATTGGCGCAACCGCGCAGATCATCGATTGTTTCAAACAACGGGATGATGTTTACAGTCGATCGTGCGGCTTCACCAAATTGTAGTAGCCCGGCTTCTTTCAGCAACAATGCTGCTTCTAGTATGTGGATGACCCCGGTTGCCATGGAAATAATATAGTTAGGCAGCGCGACATGGCCAAAGCGACGCTGGATTTCGGCGGCCATTCTCAAGATTCGCAACTCACCCTGTGTGATATCGGAATAATCAGACAAGGATGAGACCAGTGGATGTGAACGCTTGAGTTCGGCTAGAAGCCATTCAACACGTTCCGCTCGAGTCAAATCAGGATAGTTCTGGTTGTCCTGAGCGTTTTTTTCATATAATTCAGACACAACCTGTTCGTGGATTTTGCTGTGCTGACGCATATCCAGTGATGCGAGGTGAAATCCAAATACATCTACCGCACGGCGCAGGTCTCGTATGGCACCTTGAGCCAGCTTGTTTGATTGGTGTTGTTTCAGGGAACGAATAACGATATCAAGATCATGTACGAACTCGGCGCTGTCAGCATACGGTTCTGCCGTATTTTCCTGATATTGTCGGCCAACGTGAGGGCTTAAGTACCTGCTGGTTGCAATCAAACGCGTGTGCATGCCGAGAAAGACGCGCCGGTACGGTTCATCAATCCTGCTGGCTGGCAAGCCGGGCGCAGTCGAAGCCAGCCCCTCCAGCTCGCTGGTTACTTTGATCAGGCGTTCAGTCAGACTCATGGCCTGGCCGATTTTTTCTACTTCCTCAATATAATAATCAAGTATCAATGCGGAATGCCGTTCGGCGGCATGTAACATAATTTGGTGGGTGACAAAGGGATTTCCATCTCGATCTCCCCCAATCCAGCTGCCAATCCGTAAAAATGAGGCAATACATGGCGCCGCCTTGTCCATGTGACGCTCCAGAATATCTTCAATCTTGGCGTAGATATAAGGAATCTGCTTGAGAAAGGTGTAGTGGTAATAGATCAGGCCGTTTTCAATTTCGTCTTGTACTGTCAGCCTGACTGAGCGCAGCACCCGGGTTTGCCACAGTGTTTGGATAGCGGAACGTAAATCTTCTTCATTGTGGCGCAGTTCATTGGGAGTGAGTTGGGTGCGATCCCGTTCCTTGAGCAGACGTTGTATCTTTAGTTGATAATCCAGAATGCTGCGCCGCTGTACTTCAGTAGGGTGAGCTGTTAATACTGGGGAGATGAGTGCCTCGGCAAAGAAATTCTCCAGTTGTTGCGTATTAATTCCTTTTGCCACCACACGTTCCAGAGCTAACGTAACGCTGCCATCCTGGGGCGGTGAGCCTGCACGCAAATGAGCGCGGCGACGGCGGTTATGATGTAGATCTTCGGCGATGTTCGAAAGTAGCGAAAAATAGCTGAATGCCCGGACAACAGCTGTAGTTTCCTTGTGGCTGAGATGATTGAGTATGGTGTCCAGCTCTTTTCCTGCCTCTTCATCCTGTTCGCGGCGAAAGCGCACAGCAGTCTGACGAATGGTTTCTACCAGATCAAACATTGGCTCGCCTTCCAGCTCTCGTATTGTGTCGCCCAGCATGCGCCCCAGCAAGCGAATGTCTTCCCGTAGTGGATGGTCTTTTTCGAGGGATGCGTCTTTTTCGGGAACAATATTCGCTAGGGTATTCAAACTCATTGTTGTGTGTCTCCTGTAATCATGGGCTCGGGTCACCGGGATAAAATGCAGTTATTTGCCATCATCCGGACCGGGGTCGCCCGTGCTAGAATGGCGGCATTGCTTCAAAATCAGATTCTTATTATGTCTAGTCCTGAAAAAATTGTTATTGCGTCACGTGAGAGCCAGCTTGCTTTATGGCAGGCAAATTTCATTCGAAGTCGTCTGCTTGAATTATACCCGCAAACTGATATCACCATACTTGGCATGACGACTAAGGGAGATCAGATTCTGGATGTTTCCTTGTCAAAAATTGGTGGCAAGGGGCTTTTTATCAAAGAGCTTGAACTGGCTCTGGAAGACGGCCGTGCGGACATCGCAGTACATTCTATGAAAGATGTGCCGATGATTGTTCCGTCTGGATTCAGGCTGGCCGCCATCACAGAACGGGAAGATCCGCGTGATGCATTTGTTTCCAATGATTTTACCAGCCTGGAAGAATTGCCCACCGGAAGCGTGGTAGGGACTTCCAGTTTGCGGCGAGAATCCCAGTTACGGGCGCGCTTCCCGCATCTGCAAGTGCGTCCGTTGCGTGGTAACGTGCAAACGCGACTGCGAAAGCTGGACGAGGAGGAATACAGTGCAATCATTCTGGCTGCAGCCGGACTGAAACGGCTGGAGCTGGGATATCGCATCAGCATGCTGTTGCCGCCCGAGCTGAGTCTTCCGGCGGTTGGACAGGGTGCGTTGGGTATCGAGTGTCGCGATAATGATCCTGATATGGTGGAGTGGATGAAGCCGCTACACCATGCCACAACTGCTTATTGTGTGGAGGCAGAGCGTGCCATGAGCCGTGTGTTGGGGGGCAGCTGCCAAGTACCGCTGGGTGGCTTTGCTGAAATTTTTGAAGGGGTATTGACACTGCGTGGTTTTGTGGCCACCCCTGACGGATCAAAAATAATCGCAGATAAATTATGTGGCAAGCCGGAATCAGGAGAACGGGTGGGCGAGCAACTGGCGCAAAACCTGAAAACGCACGGTGCGGAAGAGATTCTTGCCGCCCTGGCCTGAGATGTGATCGGGGCAGATATTGGCACTTGATCGGTTAGCCGGTAAAAGTATTCTGATTACCCGCCCTTTGCATCAGGCGGGTAATCTGGCTGCACGAATCAAGGGGTTGGGCGGAGAGCCATGGTTGTTCCCCGTGCTGGAGATTTCTGATAGCGAAAACAAGCAGCCGTTACTGGATATGATTGCGCGGCTTGATGATTTTGATCTGGCTGTTTTTGTCAGCCCGAATGCGGTGGAAAGAGTTATGCCGCTGGTTCACGCAGAGCGCCGCTGGCCTGAGCATGTACGTGTTGCAACCGTGGGAAAGGGGAGTGCCCGGGCGCTCGAACGTCATGGTATTCCCGCTGTCATTGTTCCAGAAGATGGTTCTGATAGCGAAGCCTTGTTGCGCGTACCACAACTGCAGATCATGCAGGGTAAGCGCATCATAATTTTTCGCGGTAATGGCGGGCGGAAATTGCTTGGAGATACGCTACGTGATCGTGGCGCCAGTGTTGACTATGTTGAATGCTATCGTCGCCACCGGCCGGAGGTTGATCCCTTGCCGTTGCTGAAGTACTGGCATGATAGCGGGATCCAGGCAGTAGTCATCAGCAGCAGCGAAGGTCTGGATAATTTATTTGACATGATCGGTAAAACAGGCCAACAATTGCTCAGAGCTACCGCCGTGTTTACGGCACATGACCGGATTGAGTGCAAGGCAAGAGAGCTGGGTATCAGGAAGATATACCGCACTCCTCTCGGAGATGAAGGGACTGTGCAAGGTTTGCTGGAGTACTTCGAAAAAATACAGTCACACTGATAGCATCCGATCATATGAATAAATATACGCAGATTTCGACTTCCGGATCAGCTCGCCGCTTGGCTGTTTTCATACTGGTGATCTTGTTAATTGCAGTAACTGCCATGCTGTGGAAATGGGCTGAAAAACAAGGGTACATCTCTGCAATGGAGCATTCCCTGGCAACATATCTGGCTGATGCCGATGTTTTTAGCAGCCGTTCACGCACAATGCTTACTGAGCTTGAGCTTGAAAAAACAGAAATCAAGCAGCGCTTAAATCATCTGGAAGAAAGATTGCTGGTTACCCGTGAATCGCCTGTTGAAGTTGGCAAGCTGTCTGACGGTGACAGTACTCATACGGGTGCCTGGATGCTGGGTGTGATCGAACGTCTTATTGTTTCGGCTGATCGTTATCTGCGGATGACGGGTGATGTGCGTTCTGCACTTGACTCACTAAAATATGCGCAAGAACTGCTGCAATCCGATGAAATCCCTGGGTCATCAAAATTAAATGAGGCATTGGCAGGGGATATTGCGCAGCTTGAAGTGCTGGCTACTGTGGATGTCCAGAGGATTAACCGGGATATTACGGAGCTTGCTACACGGATTGATGATCTTCCTTTGATGATGGACGCCAGTCTGATAGAGATTGATTTGCCGGAGAAACAAGATACATCCGAGCCACGGTTATGGCATCGTTATCTGCTTGAAATCGAAAAAGATCTCAGCCGGTTGATCAAAATTGAAAAAATAAATGACTCGGGAACATCATTATTATCGCCTTCCCAGATTCATCTTCTAAAAGAAAATATCAGACTGCAATTGATGCAGGCACGCCTTGCCTTATTAATCCGAGATGAAGGCAATTTTCGCACTGCTGTGAAAACGGCAATAGATTGGGTGCAGCAGTATTTTAATACAGAGGCTCAGTCAGTTAGAGATGCTCTGGGGGAGCTGGAAAGATTGGCCAGTATTAACATCGGATCACAGTTACCGAATTTGGGAGAAATCTTGGAAATTGTGTATCACGATCAACTCATGCTGAAAGGAGAGGGTGAATGAAACTGGTGTTATGGGTACTGGCATTATTCGCATCAGCGACAGCTATCGTATTGGCTGCGTACTACAACACGGGTTCGGTTTTATTTACCGTACCTCCTTATAAGATTGAGCTTGCGTTCAACACGTTCATCATAATGGTGCTGTCAGTTTTTACCGTGTTTTATATGCTCCTGCGGATCCTATCCGGATTGTCCGGTATAAACAGGCGGATACGGGCTAAAAAAGCCGAGCAGCTGACATGGTCTGGTGTGAGGGCATTTTTTGAAGCGCGTTACGATCAGGCAATGGAATTTTCAGAAAAGGCCTTCAAGCTTGCTGATACACAAACGACTAAGGTTTTGAATGCCGTTGTTGCAGCCCGATCGGCTCATCAGCAGAGGAATTATTTACGACGTGATCATTTACTGACTGCAGCCAGGGAACAGGCTCCTGTGGGCAGAGTACTGACGTTGATTACCGAAGCAGAATTGTTTCTGGATGAAGGGCGTTATCATGATGCGTTGACAGCTTTACAATCAATTTATTCATTCGGTGGTCTGCAAAGTACTGCGGTACTTTTACTGGAGCTAAAAGCCCAACAGATGGCTGGAAACTGGGATGCTGTGCTGGAATTAACTGAAGTGTTGTCAAATCGCTCATCTGTTGATAGAGCACATGTGGATGAATTACGGCACCAGGCACACTTGGAAAATATTAAAAAGAACACAAAAGATATTGTTTTACTGAAGAAATACTGGGGAACCTTGCCATGGCAGGAAAAAACTGATGGCAGGATTGCAGTAGCAGCAGCTCGCGCGTTAATGGCTCAAGGAGATAATGCTGCTGCACAAAAAATTATTGAAAATGGTTTGGATGCCGGGCTCTATCCAGAGCTGGTTGCATTATATGCAGATTGTCAAAGCGGTATAGTCAGCTGGCAAATACAACGGGCAGAAAGCTGGCTCGTGAAGTATCCGAACAATGCTGATTTATTGCTGGCGCTGGGACGGCTTTGTACTTACGGGGAGTTATGGGGTAAAGCGCAAAACTACCTTGAAGCAAGTTTATCAATTGATCCAGGATATCCGGCACATCTTGCATTGGCTCAGTTATTTGAGAAATTGGGTAAGCAAGAGGCAGCAAGCGAACATTATCGCAAGGGACTAGACTTTGCACTCAAGCAGATCAGCTCGGCTTGATTTGTGTCAAGTTACTGCCGGTTTTGAGGGGATGAAGGCATCAGAGAAAAAATTCTCCTCTTGTAAATTCCGCTGACTGGTAAAGTTGTCGAAGGCAGCCTTTACCATGGCAGGAGCGCCACAGGCATAAACCTGACAATCCGACAATGTGTCCATGTCTTCCATAACGGCCTGATGTACCAGGCCGTTTTTTCCTTGCCAGTTATCAGTTAAAAGTGGTTCAGATAATACCGGGATATAACTGAAGTTCTTGTTTTCTTCTTCCCATTTTTTAGCCAGATCATTCAGGTAAAGACCATCCCGAGTGCGGGCTCCCCAGTATAGTTTTATTTTGTTATGCTTGAAGCGGGTATTCTCCGTGTAAAAGAGATATTCCAGCATGCTTTTAACAGGAGCAAAGCCGGTGCCTCCTACCAGAAAGATAATGGGAGTATCATTTTTAGGGGTGTCATGAAGAAAGAATGATCCCAAAGGCCCTTCAAACCGAAGAATATCTTTTTCCTTCATGTAAGAAAAGACATATTCAGAAAATACTCCACCGGCATAATTGCGTGTGTGTAACTGTAGAAATTCATCATTCCCAGGAGCATTAGCCAGAGAGAAGCTGCGACGCTGACCATCCTTCATCAGGATGTCGATGTACTGCCCCGGCAAAAATTGTAACCGTTCATTTGCAGGCAATTTCAGATAAATAATCATGACGTCGGATGCCACATGTTCCAGCTTATGTACCCGGCAGGGCATGGTACGAACCCTGATATCCTTGACTGCTTCGATTTCCTGACATTCAATTTCCAGATCAGAAAGGGGCCTGGCGCAACAAAAAAGTGCCAGCTGCTGTTCTTTTTCCTGTTCCGTCAGCACTTCTTCGCTATAAGCGCCATAATCAACAATCCCTTGTATAATTTTTCCCTTGCAGGTGCCGCATGATCCGTTACGGCAGCCGTAAGGTAAAGACAGCCCATGGCGCAAAGCTGCTTCAAGGATCGTCTCGGTTGGTTCGATCGTGATGATACGGCCACTTGGCCTGAAAGTGATACGGTAAGACTCCATTGGGGAGATATAGCTAACAAATATTGGTTATGAAAAATAAGTTGCTAATTGTGGGATGCGGTGATATCGCTTCAAGAGTGGCCAACCTACTCGGACAGTGCTATCAACTGTTTGGTTTATGTCGCAGAGTTGAAAATTTCGATCATTTACGCATATTGGGTATCACGCCAATAGCGGGTGATCTGGATCAGCCTGCAAGTCTTGAAAGAATGGCGGGAGTTGCTGCTCATTCAGTCTTGCATCTTGCCCCGCCTCCAGGTCAGGGCAAGCGTGATACGCGTACATTACACTTGTTGTCTGCACTTTCCCGGCGGCAATCAAACACAAAAAAAAGAATACTACCACAACAGCTGATCTATATCAGTACCAGCGGGGTTTATGGGGATTGCAGTGGCAACCGGGTTAATGAAAGTTACCCGGCAAATCCGAGAAATGATCGTGCCTATCGGCGGCTAGATGCTGAACAACAAATCAGAAACTGGGGGATACGTAATGGGGTGCGAGTATCTATTTTGCGCGTACCAGGAATTTATGCGCACAATCGACTTCCGCTGGAGCGTTTGCGCCAGGGTACCCCCGCTTTGTTGCCAGCCGAGGATAGTTATACGAATCATATTCATGCTGATGATCTGGCACGCATTATTGTGGCTGCCCTGCGTTTTGGTAAATCGGGCAGAATCTATCATGCGAGTGATGATTCCTGTTTGAAAATGGGAGAATATTTTGATCTGGTAGCGAATCATTTTAATTTGCCCGGCACAAGAAAAATTACCCGTCAGGAAGCCAAAGAGACACTCTCTCCAAGCCTATTATCTTTCATGCTGGAATCAAGGCGTTTAACCAATGATCGTATCAAACGCGAATTGCAAGTCCGGTTACGCTACCCGACTGTGGGAGCTTTCCTGGCAGAGATAGAAAAAACACCAGTTAAATAATCCTGAATTTTCTGCCGTAGTAACTATGATCCAGATCAGCAAGATAAAAGGAAATTGGCATGGTAACGATTGCGACATCAGAAAAGAAAGTCAAAGAATTCAATTTTCTATGGGAAGGAAAAGATAAAACCGGAAGGGCGATTAAAGGCGAAATGCGTGCGGCTGGTACTGTTGTGGTGACCTCTACACTGCGTAAACAGGGTATCAGAGTAACAAAAATTACCAAGGCCAGGGCGGGTGGAAAAATTACCGATAAGGATATTACGCTGTTTACACGCCAGCTTGCGACGATGATGAAATCGGGAGTGCCTTTGCTGCAAGCCTTTGATATTGTAGGCAAGGGACACAGTAATCGTACAGTCGGGAAACTGCTGATGGATATCAAATCAGAAGTGGAAACAGGTAGCAGTCTGGCCAATGCATTCAAAAAACATCCACTTTATTTTGACTCCCTGTTTTGTAACCTGGTGGCAGCGGGGGAAGCTGCCGGTATTCTGGATAACCTGCTTGACAGATTGGCTACCTATAAGGAAAAGATTCAGGCGATCAAAGGGAAAATAAAATCGGCATTGTTTTATCCTGTTTCAATCATTGTGGTTGCTTTCATCATTACCGCAGTAATCATGATATTCGTAATCCCGGCTTTCAAGGAGTTGTTCCAGGGATTTGGTGCTGATCTGCCCGCCCCAACCTTGATGGTCATGACTATTTCTGACTTTTTTGTAGCGTACTGGTGGGCGATTTTTGGAGGCATCGGTGGGGGGCTTTATGTATTTTTTTATGCCTGGAAGCGTTCTGCCGCGATGCAGCATGTCATGGATCGATTAGCTCTGCGGTTACCAATTTTTGGGGAAGTGATCCGTAAAGCTACGATCGCTCGTTGGTCACGGACACTTTCAACTATGTTTGCTGCTGGCGTTCCTTTGGTTGAGGCACTTAATTCTGTTGCTGGTGCAGCTGGAAACCAGGTGTATTACGAGGCAACAAAAGATATCCAGAACGAAGTCAGTATCGGCAGCAGTCTGGTGGATGCGATGATGGCAACCAGTGTTTTTCCTCCAATGGTGCTGCAGATGGTTTCCATCGGCGAGGAATCAGGCTCGCTTGATGCGATGCTCAGCAAAATTGCAGATTTCTTTGAGGCAGAAGTGGATGATGCAGTGGAGGCGCTTTCCAGTCTGATGGAACCGCTCATCATGGTGGTGCTAGGGACGCTCATTGGCGGCATGGTGGTTGCCATGTATCTGCCTATCTTTAAAATGGGGCAGGTGGTCGGATAACTGGATAGTGTTATTTTCGCAACCGAATCAGGACAGGTAGTGCATGAATATTTTTAATACCCTGCAAGCTTCACCAGCTTTTTTTATTTCATTTGTCTCGCTTATTGGCCTGGTTCTGGGAAGTTTCCTGAATGTAGTAATTTACAGGTTGCCCGTGATGTTAAAACGTGAATGGATGCAACAATGTGCTGAGTTGCGCGGAGAACAGGTAAAAGTGTTGCCGACGTATAACCTGGCTATACCAGGTTCCGGTTGTTCACAGTGTGGTCATAAAATTTCCGCTCTCGAAAATATTCCGATTATCAGCTACCTTCTTTTGCGTGGACACTGTTCAAGTTGCCAGGCTCGTATTTCATTTGATTATCCCCTGGTTGAGGCTCTGACAGCCATTCTAAGTGGTTTTGCTGCGTGGCATTTTGGTTTTAGTGGGATTTTGCTTGCTGCGCTGATTTTTGTTTGGGCAATGATTGTTTTGACATTTATTGATCTGAATACCCAGCTTTTACCAGATAGTATTACACAGCCGCTGTTATGGGCGGGCTTGATCGTGAATCTGCATAATGGTTTTGTGGATATCCATTCAGCTGTTATCGGTGTGGTTGCAGGCTACCTGACACTCTGGAGCGTGTACTGGTTGTTCAAATTGATTACCGGTAAGGAAGGTATGGGGTATGGTGATTTCAAGTTGCTGGCTGCAATCGGTGCCTGGTTGGGCTGGCAATTGTTGCCACTGGTAATTTTGTTTTCTTCTGTGGCGGGGGCTGTTATTGGCACTATCCTGATCCTGGCCGCTAATCGTTCAAAAGGTACGACACTTCCCTTTGGTCCTTATCTGGCAGGAGGGGGATTGATTGCCTTGTTCTGGGGTAATCAGATCAATCAGGCATACCTGACCATGTTTTGACGCATGGGATTCATTATCGGGCTAACGGGTGGAATTGGCAGTGGCAAGACCAGTGTAGCTGATCTGTTCCAGGAGCTGGGCATTGGAATTATTGATACTGATCACCTGGCGCATGAACTGATCCGACCAGGTGGTAGTGCGATTCAGGCAATTCGTATCGCGTTTGGTGATCATTTTATACTGGAAGATGGTTCACTGAATCGAGTGACCATGCGCGAGCTCGTATTCTTTGATGAAGTGGCGCGGCATAAGCTCGAAGCCATACTTCACCCGCTGATTTATCAGGAAAGCAGGCGACGTCTCCCGTTGATTCAATCCAGTTACGGCATTCTGGTTGTGCCCTTGTTACTGGAGACTGAAGATTATCCCGAGCTGATTAATCGTGTGCTGGTAGTTGATTGTCCAGAATCCCTGCAAATTTCCCGTACCATGCAGCGCAGCAAACTGAAGGAACAGGAAGTGCGTGCAGTGATGGCCGCACAGTGCTCACGTGATGAACGCCTTGCTCTGGCTGATGATGTGATTATCAACGACTCCGACAATCAGCACCTGCGGCAACAGGTACGAATGCTACATCAGAAATATCTTGCGCTTGTTGACAAACACAGCTTCTGAACGATTCTGGTAAGATGCATGTAACTGCAGTTTTCTGCTATGCTTTAACATTCCCACGTCATCTTACTTACTGTGATCTGTTACGAATTACCCCTGAACGAACGAATCCGCATGTTACTGAGACTGGAGGATTTGTTCGACAAAATTGATTTTTTTTCGGCTAGGGATACCTCTTTCGAACATCATGCTGCTCTGGTTGCATTGTTTGAAATTCTTGATGTTACCAGCAGATCTGATCTTAAGTCGGATCTGCTGCAGGAATTGGATAAACAACGAACCATGCTGGAAGGTTTGCAAGATAACCCGGGCGTATCAGAAAAAGCACTCATTCATATATTGCAGGATATTCGAGCTGCTTTCCGTGGATTGCTTGATATACAAGGCAGGATCGGCGGACATTTGCGGGATGATGAATGGCTGATGAGTGTCAAGCAGCGTATGAGCATTCCAGGAGGGGCGTGCGAGTTTGATTTGCCAGCCTATCATTACTGGCTGAATATGGCTCCAGATGCCCGCAGGGCAGATCTCCAGAACTGGATTACACCTCTTACTGCTATCCGTAGCGGGATCAATATCATACTGAATATATTGAGAAACAGCGGAACAAAATTTTGTTACATTGCTGCTAAAGGAGTATTCCAGCAGGCTGGTTCAGAGCATCAGGCACATCTTTTGTGCCTGCATATCAGTGATGAAATTTCCTGCATCCCGGAGATCAGTGCCAATAAATATGCGCTCAATATACGATTTATTCCCTGGCACTCGGATCACAAGACAGAAGTGTGTGAAGAAGATGTTCCTTTTGAATTGACTTTCTGCAGTTTATGAGTAGTGGTGTGATTAAATGGAAAGGCGACCAGGTAAATCTCCAACCGTAAACTGTCCCCAATGTGGTGAAGTCGTTGTCTGGGAAAAATCAAGCAAGTATCGTCCGTTCTGTTCTGAGCGATGTAAATTACTTGATTTAGGATTGTGGGCTACAGATTCCTACCGAATACCGGATGAAGATGAGCCTCAAGAAGATAATCCTCAAAGCTGATTTTGCATGATTCCAGATTTGTGTTCCTCAGCGATAAAGAACAATAGGCAGAGTAGGCGATCAGGTTTCAGATTGATTTGACGAAAACCTTTGAGCGGCGCTGATAGTTGTAGAGATGCTGCTTTGACTGTGGAAGCTGGTCAGGGGTGGTTTCCGAGAAACCACGCTCTACAAACCAGTGAGCGGTACGGGTAGTGAGGACAAATATATGGCGGTAGCCTTGTTTTCTGGCTTGTTCTTCCAGGTGATCAATCAGTATCCGACCCATTCCTGCTTTGCGATATGCAGGATGTACTGCGACGCAGGCCAGTTCGCATGCTTTGTCATCCGGGAAAGGGTAGAGTGCTGCACAGGCAATGATCACGTTGTCATGTTCAATCACTGTAAAACGTTCAATTTCCATTTCCAGTAATTCCCGGCCACGCCTCACCAGAATACCCGTATTTTCCAGTGGTTCGATTAACTGCAGTATGGCACCAATGTCCTTGATATCAGCCTGACGGATAATTTGTAGTGGGTCACGTGTGATCATGCTGCCAATGCCACCGTGCGTGAACAACTCAAGTAACAGAGCGCCATCAGCATGACGACTGATAAGATGAACACGTTCCACTCCCTGTTCGCAGGCATGCAATGCCCATGGCAGATAGAGGCGGATATCTTCATTTGGTTGATCTGCTGCAGTATCCATTGCCGCAAGTAGCGCTTTACCCTGCCTGACAGTAAGTTCCTGCAATAACGTATTACCTGATTCTGTTTGTTGCTGGATGCCGGGCGTATCTACCAGAAAAATCAGCTTGTCGGCTCTCAGGGCAATGGCGACTTCAGCGGCAGTATTTTCTACTGTCAGATTAAAAATTTCTCCCGTTGGTGAATAGCCCAGAGGTGAGAGCAGCACGACAACCCCTTGTTTAAGTTGATCGAGGATGGCTGCGGCATTGATACGGCGTACTTCTCCAGTGTATTGCAGGTCCACCCCTTCCAAAACACCGATCGGGCGAGCAGTTACGAAATTTCCGCTGGCTACCCGTATGGCGGCATTGGCCATAGGCGAATTAGGCAGCCCCATCGACAGCAGAGCCTCGATTTCAACCCGGACTTTACCGACCGCTTCTTTCACATATTGCAGTGTAGTGACATCGGTAACACGCATACCTTGTACGTAACTTATTTCCTGCTGATCAGCCTGTAATCTGGATTCAATTTGCGGTCGCGCGCCATGCACCAATACGAGCTGGATACCGAGACTGGCAAGCAGGTTAAAATCCTGCACCAGCTCGACAAATTTTCCATTTGCAACGACTTCACCACCAAAAGCGATAACGAAGATTTTCCCACGACTGGTGTGGATATGCGGGGTAACGGAGCGAAACCAGGTAACAAATTCGATGTCCGATTGCATGGCTGATCAAGGTAGAAGCACTATTAATAATCACCCCAAAGCACCTGGGCGGCGGCAATGGCTGCCAATGCAGCGGTTTCGGTGCGCAGAATACGAGTGCCCAGGCAGATAGGTATAAATCCGGCGTGAAGCATGGCGTCGGTTTCTTCTTCAGTAAATCCTCCCTCCGGGCCTGTCAGTAATGTAATGCACTCCCCGGATTCTGGAGGAGACAACTTGGCCAAACGTAGACGAGCGACAGGGGAGAGTATTATATCGTGCCCGGATAGATTACTATTTTCCTGTTTTTGCACCAGTTTCTGTTCTAACCAATGAGATAGGGACATAAGTGGCAACAGCTGGGGAATTCTGTTCCGTCCACATTGTTCACAGGCAGAAATAATGATTTTTTGCCAGTGATGCCAGCGTTTATCGGCACGTTCCCCTGTGAGTCGGATGAGTGTACGGCTAGTAATCAAAGGTTGTATACAAATGACGCCTTGTTCAACAGCTTTCTGAATGATCCAGTCCATTTTTTCATTGGTACAGACAGCTTGTGCCAACGTAAGCATTAAGGGGGATTCACGCTCAACTGGCAGGTGCTGTTCGATTTTAACGACACAAGCAGATTTTCTGACTTGGACAAGGCAACCGGAAAATTCACCTCCTGTACCATCGAACAGGATCACCGGATCTCCCTGTTTTAATCGGAGTACCTGAACTGCGTGATGACTGGTATCGCTGTTTAGCGTAACCTGTTTGGCATCGGGATGAATAGGGAGAGTATGAAAAAAGCGTGCTGTCATATAAAAAAGAATTGATATCTTGAGAGAAAAAGTAACAAAATATTTTTATGATAGTATAGGTAAGAATGAAATTGATTAATGAAAAAGGAGTGGCTAGATGGCAAGTCTTGAAACACCGGTTTGTGATTTTGGCTGGAAGGCGATAGATTTTGATCTTCCCGGGGTGGACGGTAAGCGTTACAACCTGGCATCTGTGCTGGGTGAGAATGGGTTATTGGTCATGTTTATATGCAACCATTGCCCTTATGTAAAAGCTGTTCGTGACCGGATCATTCGAGACGTCAAAGAGCTTGCTGGGCATGGCATCGGTACAATTGCCATCATGTCTAACGATCCGGCAGATTATCCGGAGGATTCATTTGAGAGCATGGGTAAAATTGCCCGGGAATATGCCTATCCGTTCCCCTATGTAATGGATGAAACCCAGGAAACTGCTAAAGCATACGGAGCAGTCTGTACGCCTGATTTTTTTGGCTTCAACAATAAACTGGAGCTGCAGTATCGTGGTCGGCTGGATGCCTCCCGCAAGGAAGCAGCACCTGCTGATGCACGCCGTGATTTGTTCGAGGCAATGGTTCAGGTGGCGAAAACCGGAAGTGGGCCTGAAGAACAGATTTCCAGTATTGGTTGTTCAATCAAGTGGCGAGCAGATTGAGCATGCTGGATCGTGTCATCACGGCAGTAAGGGAGGTTGCACACAAGGAGATTATTCCGCGTTATCTGCAAGTTGAACGTATCTATAAAGCAGATGGCAGTTTTTGTACCGAGGCGGATCTGGCTGCGCAAGGAAGTTTACTGGAGAGATTATACGAAATTTCTCCTGTGGCGATGATTGGCGAGGAAATGCCGGAATCGCAACAACTGGAGCAGTGGGAAGCCGGCCAGGAGGGGATATGGAGTATTGATCCAATTGATGGAACTTCCAATTTCATGAATGGCTTGCCTTATTTTGCTGTTTCTGTGGCGCTGATGCGAGGGGGCAGAAGTGTGCTGGGCGTTGTCTACAATCCGGCGACAGATGAAATGTTTTATGCTGAGCAGGGGAAGGGTGCTTTTCTTAATGGCAAAGCCTTACCTCTTTCCAGACGTAAAATTCCGTTAAACAAAGCGATTGCCAATGTCGATTTCAAGCGGCTGAATCGCAAGCTGGCAGTAGAAATTGTTGCCAAACCTCCTTATTCCTCACAAAGAAACTATGGCACTTGCACGCTGGAATGGTGTTATACCGCAGCGGGGTATTTTGATCTGTATTTACATGGTGGCCAGAAACCTTGGGATTATGCCGCTGGCTGCCTGATACTGGAGGAGGCGGGTGGCCATCGGTGTACGCTGGAGGAGGATGATTACTGGGCAAGCTATCCCTGGCGTCGTTCAGTTATCGGTGCGCTTGATCATGATTTGTTCATTCAGTGGCGTGACTGGATCAGGGCGCGTTTGCCAGATACTGGCTCTGCCCGCTGATTTTCCTGAATCTGAAGACTGCCGGTAGTTGGATGGTATTCGTATAGCACGGCACAGGTAAATTGTATGCCTGTACTCAACACCAACCCGGATTCAGCTGACAAAGAAATTGCGCATCATACCCATATCTTCATGTTCCAGGTTATGACAGTGATAAAGAAATAGCCCGGTATAGTCCGTAAATGGCTTGATGATTTCAACTTCCTCTCCTGGCATCACCAGCACTGTATCTTTCCAGCCACTGTTGATAAATCCATCCTTAATTGCAGCGTAAGCACTGCCAGCATGGCCAGGTTTGCGTGACAGAATCTGGAATTGCTGGCCATGAAGATGGATCGGGTGCGGCTGCGCCATTATCATCCCCATCATTCCTCCTCCCCGACCACCGCGCATCCCGCCACCCATGCCCCCATCCCCTCCGATACCCGGATTGATATTGGATATCCGGATTCTTTGCACGGTATTTACTGGTATTTTCTCTTGGTTCGTATAATCCAGCATGTCAAAGGTTCGGCCATTGAGATTGAAGGTCATACGACGCATGCCAATGGCAATTGGCACCACGATATCCGGATTAGAAGTATCCTTCGCAGTGAAACGGTGTATGGGAACCAGGGTATCAGGCAATCTGGGTGAATCACTTACTTGTTTGGTGATTGCAAATTTGACGATGGTACCTTTGTTTCCCTGGTCCATCGTATTACTTCCCATGCCCATTCCACCTCCCATGCGCATGGAAAATCCCTGGTAGGATAAAGTCTGCAGAGCCAGCTCAGAGCCAGGCTTGCGACCGCTAAAATCAACCCATAGTTCTACCCGTTCTGCTGGGGCGAGCATGATATAGGGGAAGGTTTGCGGTTTTTCCAGTAATCCGCCATCTGTACCGATGATGGTAAGCGGAGAGCCGTCACTCCAGCCCAGTTTGTAGATTCTGGAGTTTGATCCATTCAGGATACGAAGACGGTAGGCACGTGTTTTTACGGGAATAACATGGTTGCGCCGGCCATTTGCCAAGATGGTATCGCCAAGAAACCCCTGCATACGCTGATGCATGTTCAGTGCGTAATACAATTGATTCCCGGATGTAAAAGTTCGATCCTGGATGATAAGCGGAATATCGTATTCATCACTTGGCAGATCCAGTTTGCGTTCAATCTCGTCTGTGATAGTAATGAGTCCGGCGAGACCCTGATACACTTGTCTAGCAGTTACTTCATGTGTATGAGAATGATACCAGTTAGTACCAGCCGGGTTTTTCACTTCAAACTCATATACATATTGCTCACCCTGGTTGATTGCATACATCGGATGTCCATCCATAATTTGCGGTACATGCATGCCGTGCCAATGCGTTACGCAGGGCTCTGGTATCTGATTGTAAAAAAATATTCGGACTTTCTGGCCTTGTTCAAAATTGAGCACAGGCCCCAGATAGCTGGGCAGTTCTTTAAGCGTACCAGAAGGTCCTTTCAGTAATTTTCCGGTATATTTAAGAACACGGGTATTTGCTCCCGGCAGGATTGAGACCTCGGTCATTTGTGCTGTCAGGGCAATTTCAACGTCGGCCTTGAATGCGCTATTGGGTGTTTTATTGAGTTTATTGCTTTCTGTAAACGCAAACCCGGGTATAGCTGCGGCAAGTGTTCCAGATGCGGCATATTGCAAGAA
This sequence comes from Nitrosomonas sp. GH22, assembly GCF_009833115.1. Taxonomy (NCBI): domain Bacteria; kingdom Pseudomonadati; phylum Pseudomonadota; class Betaproteobacteria; order Nitrosomonadales; family Nitrosomonadaceae; genus Nitrosomonas; species Nitrosomonas sp. GH22. The sequence goes on along the minus strand of NZ_QRCA01000033.1, from coordinate 2,779 downwards.
CCGGCGACGATTAAGGTTGGTATTGGTCATAAAATTAACCTTATTAAATAATTGACAGTTTTAAGCAGATTCTACCTAATTCGAGATAACCCCGGCGTTCTGGGAAACCAAGTGTAGCAGTCGGTGCAAGTGCCTGATTACCTTTTCTTCAGCGATGTGGCACATTAATAGTTGTGTGAGGGTGTGTTTGAGAAAAATATGGCTAAGAGAAATTTTTTATCCCGGTGTCAAAATGAATATGTGTAAAATTTGTCAGGAAATTAGTTTTTCGGATGTTTCAGAGCTCGATACGAAGAATAATCAACCTGAAACTTTTAATCACTCCTTCTCATAGTAATTATTCCAGAATGTATATAACTGATGCTACTGACCTCAGCCTTAGCCAGAACAGTTTGATTAAGAAATTGACTGAATCATTTATAGATAAACTATCAGATACAATCAGAGCTGGTCTGCAGGTAACCATCACCTGCCTCATTTGTATAAACGGGAGCAGCCCGGTGTTTGCCAGCGAGCGTTCCGTTACTGAAAATCATCAGATTGATTGGTCTAAAGCCCCTCCGGTAACACCACCACCTCGCTCTGGAATTTTTGGCAAGCCTCCAGCAGGCCCCGGCTATTTTTCATTACTGGACTGGTTTGATGGCAACAGACAGGATAAACCACAGTTTGACCCTCACCCACCTGCAGCGCTGACAACAACTCCGGCATTTGATTTTGATTTCCGCTATCTTGAACAACCAGATCATGAAAAGGATTTTTTTGATCCAGTTAAACGTATTCATCTGGGTGATGACTGGCTACTGTCTTTCGGTGGCAGCTTCTGGTATCGCTACATGCATGAAACTGACAGCCGCCTGAATCCAGCAAAAGCCAACAATAATTATCATTTGTTACGAACACGGCTTCATGCTGATCTTTGGTATCAGGATCGCTTCCGGTTGTTTGCCGAGATGCTGGATGCGCGCGCACTGGGGCTGGATTTGCCGCCGCTTGCTATCGACAAGAATCATACTGATATGCTCAATCTGTTTGCAGATGTCAAACTGGGGCAATTCATGGATGATCCGGTCTATCTGCGAGTAGGGCGCCAGGAACTGCTATACGGATCGCAGCGGTTGATATCAACACTAGACTGGGCAAATACCCGTCGCACATTCCAGGGGATAAAAACATTCTGGCAAAATCCGACATTCAACTTGGATGCATTCTGGGTGCGACCAATGGTGACCGAGCCCAATCAGTTCGATAACTGGGATAAGGATCGTAACTTTGTTGGTTTGTGGGGAACTTATAAAGCAATTCCAGGCCAGGTGCTTGATCTGTATTACTTGAATTTGATTGATAACAGAGCTGTTTCTCCTGCCAATATTACCCAGGGTAATGTGTTGCAAGGTGATTCGGTGCTGCATACCATTGGCGCGCGCTGGGCGGGTGATTATGAACGCATCCTCTACGAACTGGAGGGTATGTATCAGTTCGGGAGACGTTCCCATCTTGATATTTCCGCTTTTTCTATTGCTTCCGGGGTAGGTTATCATTTGCCTTTGCCGATGAATCCTCAATTCTGGCTACGCTATGACTTTGCCTCGGGAGATAAAAACCCAGGTGATGGACATAGCAATACGTTTAACCAGCTTTTCCCGTTTGGCCATTATTATTTCGGGTATATGGATCAAGTGGGGCGGCAGAATATCCATGACTTCAATGCCCAGTTTTCGATGAATCCGCAGCCATGGGTATCACTCACCGGGCAGTATCACCGTTTTTATCTGGCAAACAAGCGTGACTATCTGTACAACGCAGCAGGGATGGGATTTATACGGGATATTAATGGTCAATCAGGCAGCCATGTCGGAGATGAAATAGATTTTGTGGTTAATTTCCATGTCAGTCGTCACCATGATATTTTGTTGGGCTATTCAAAATTTTTTACCGGTACATTTGTTAAAAATCAGCGTCCCGGTGTTTCACCTGATTTGTTCTATGCACAATATAACTTCCGGTTCTGATTGATAGGCCAGAATCGTATTTTTCAACTTTGGAAAGGAAAAAACATGTTCAAAACGCTATTTGCTGTAATTTTGTCGGCTTCACTTATCAGCCTTAATATCTCTACTGCTTACGCAGAAGCACCTGCCAGAGGTGAAACGTTTCCTGCTGATGAGGGCATTGTTGTCTCATCTATCGATACAGCGGGATATACCTATATGGAGCTGGCAAACGGTGACAAGAAATTCTGGATTGCAGCGCCGACAACCAAAGTTGAGAAAGGGGAACATATTCGCTTCGTAGAGAATATGAAAATGCACAACTTCACCAGCAAAACCCTGAACCGGACTTTTAATGAACTGATTTTTGTTACATCCACACAAGTTAAAGTAGAGAAGTAAAACAGGTTTTTTATCGAGGGATAATTAACATCTGCTGACGCTTATTGATTTTGCTGCCCAGCTTTTTTTGAATCCTTGCAGATTGATAAGAACCTGTTCAAAATCTCTGGGAGTATGAGAGACTCGGGAGATGAGAAAAAGTTACCTGGGCGACATCAGTCGTGAACAATTCGAGCTTATCAAGCCTTTGCTGGAGAGCGCGCGCAGGAAGACCAGCCCTCGACGAATAGATCTGTACGAGGTTTTTTGTGCGGTGCTGTATTTGCTCAAGAGCGGCTGCCAGTGGCGAGCCCTGCCTAATGACTTTCCCAAATGGCGCACTGTCCACTCATACTGGGCATCTGAGTCCCCGAGACAGGCAGCCATACTGTATGCCGTCTTCTGCT
>NZ_QRCA01000032.1:0-74235 GCF_009833115.1 Nitrosomonas sp. GH22 | reverse complement strand
AAATCTACTGAAAGCATACGGTTTTATTGGCAGTATGAGTCGTCTGGGAAATTGTTGGGATAATGCGGTTGCGGAAAGTTTCTTTGGCAGCCTCAAGCAGGAACGCTGCCAATGGCGGCATTACCAAACCCGCCATGCAGCACAGCAGGATATTTTGCAGTATATCGCCGTGTTTTATAATAACCAAAGACTGCATTCATACCTGGATTACAAAAGTCCGAATCAATATGAAGCAGAAGCAGCAAAATCGATAAAAGCAGCTTAACTGAGGTGTCCGATTTTACTTGACCACGTTAAAGTGTTGGATCTGTTCACTCCGGAGGAGTGTGCCAACTACTTCGCTTCATGTGGATGTGTAAATAAATTAAAAATGCTCTAGCCAGATATTAAATACGATAGTCATCAAGAAATTTTGGATACCACTACAATTTCTCTAAAAACACGCATGAGGAATGAATGCTTTATGGAAATGGAAATGGAAATGGAAATGGAAACCGAATACCAATCACCTTATTCAAATTTCGACCAGCTACTCATTAATGGCCAATGGCACAACGGCAAGGGAGCAAAGATTTTGCGAGACCTCAATCCCTATGATGGCAGTACGCTTGTTGAAATACCACATGCCAATCGCGATGACATGGACTAAGCCTATCTCGGTGCTGCCGAGGTGCAGCACGAATGGGCGGCATTAATGCCGGGCGAGCGGGCGACAATCATGCGCCGCGCGGCACAAATTATGGAAGCACGACGTGAAGAGATAGCGTCGTGGATCATTCATGAATCCGGTAGCACACGTATTAAGGCCAATCTGGAATGGAACGCTGTACATGGTGCACTTCTGGAGGCAACCACCCTCCCTTATTTGGTGGAAGGCCGAATTCTTCCGGCGGATATCCCCGGCAAGGAAAGCCGCATGTATCGTAAACCCGTGGGAGTTGTCGGGGTGATCAGCCCCTGGAATTGGCACAAGATGTCGAACGTGGCTCACGTTTCGCGCAACAACTCGAATCAGGCATGGCGCATATCAATGATCAACCAGTGAATGATTTGCCTTACAACCCTTTTGGCGGTGAAAAGAATTCAGGTGTCGGCTGTTTCAATGGAGTCTGGTCAATTTCGGCTTTTACGACCGACCAGTGGATAACGGTTCAGCACATACCGCGCCGTTATCCTTTTTGATGCTCAGGAATAAGGTTCTCACGCATTAGCAACCGCAAAGACACATATTTTGGGATCGCTTTTGAAAACAGAAAAAATCGTACGCTAAGCCTGTGCCGAGGCTGGCACCCAAGCGGTACAGCGTAGGAAAGGACACGCCGAGGTTCTTGGCTACGTCCTTGGCAGGACGCTGCTGGCCAGCAGCTTCTTGGCGGATTCGGTCTTGCCCTCTGTCATCTTGGGCTTGCGTCCACCCTTGCGACCAAGCTGTCGGGCGATATCCAACCCAGCGCGTGTACGCTTGATAATTAGCTCATGCTCCATTCCGGCGGGGCTTGACCATGACGTAATGATGTAAAGCTCATCGAACGGTAGATTTTCCACCTATCGAGGTATCCAGGCAAATTAGACTACTACAAATTGATATGGTGTGAATTTTACCGGCACGGATGTCGCGCAAACGTTGTTCGGCGAGATATAAATCTTCGAGGTCATCCAGATGCTCACAGGTCGCCTCAGTAATATAGTAACTTTTGGTTCGCCCAGTCTTTGCCGCTAGGTTTTTTAGTCTGGCTTCCACAGCATAGGGGAGCCGAATCGAAAGAGCCATAAAAACTCCACTTTGGTAGTTGTGATGCATGTATCATGTAATGGAAGAATAAATACAACTTCCTTTCACAAAAACAAGAATATAAGAACCGTTCACATGGATGATGTACGGTTCTGTGCGTTAACGCACAGAACCGATTTACACATACCGGTTATTCTGCAGTCCCTATTCATGGAACACCTTTTTGTGACTTATTGCTGATTCTGCAATCTGGTTCATAATGCTATTCCATAAAGGATTAATTATATTAATTCATACAGAAAAGGGAGGCAGAAAAAATGAAAGAACAGGTTAGTGTCAAGGTATCGGAACTCGTCGACATGGGGTGAAAGCCCTGCACCTCCACGGAAACAACCGCATCGCTCACCACCCGGGGGCCGTTCAACTGATGGCTGTTCGTCATCATCGTCATCCTGTTTCCGATTGTAGGCGGGCTTTTTCTCTACCTGGCCTTGTGGCTTGCTACGTCCCGGGCGACGATCTACGTGTTTGAGAAGGACGGTGAGATTCAGACATCCGGAAATGGTTGGATGGTGTCCTGCAGATGACAAGGCGCAAAGCGTTCATCTAGGAATCCAGGAGCTGCGCCAGGTCAAGGAGCGAGGATTCTGGAAGGTCATGTGGCCCAAGATGCGGCTGATGGCCATAATGTTTGATCTATGGGTACTTCTTCCCATGTGGATTTTTTAACCGGAAAGAAGTGAAGTGGTAGCAGCAAAACAGGACACGTTGTTAAGCTCTGACATGAGATAAATAGAGACATACTCATGGGCAAGACACGTATGCAATATTCAATACAATAGAATTCAAAGCCAAAATAGCCTTGGCAGCGATACGTGGAGAAGAGACGGTGCCACACTATGTTAGTGTCAACCTCGCTATTCGAAGCGATCATCTTTGGGGAACTGTTATGAACCGTAAAAACTTCCACTTGCATCGGCTGTTGCTGTCGATTGCTGGTGCGCTCGTACTTGGCGCAATTGCATCACCGCCTGCTGCCGTCGCACAGATCGCCGGTCCCAGTGCGGAACAGCGCGCCGATCAATTGATCGGCGCGCTGACGCTGGAACAGAAGATTCAACAGATCAGCAACCGCGCTGAAGACATAGATCTCCCATCAGGGACATATCTAGCTCAAGGAAACAAGATCGCTGAATGCGGCTTCACGCGTTTGGCGAGACACATCACGGGCATTCCCGAACTGGGCATTCCAACCTTCCGCGAGATCAACAACGGCAACGGCATCCGCGGCGGCGCTTGCACGCCCGAGCCCGTCAGGACGGCCGGACCGTCAATGACGCTGGCCGCGGCCAGTTTCGACCCGGAGCGGGTGGAGAGCTGGGGGGAAGTGGTGGGCTCCGAAACGTTTTCCTTTGCGCACCAGGTACTACTGGGGCCGGTCATCAACCTCATGCGCTCGCCGTATGCCGGCCGTGGTCAGGAATCCCCGGGCGAGGATCCTTACCTCGCCGGCACCATCGCTATCGCCCAAATCAAGGGTATCCAGTCGCAGGGTGTTCAGGCTCAGCCAAAGCACTTTGCGGGCAACGAACACGAGTTTCAGTTTGAACGCTGGACCGCAGCTGTGCACATTCCCAGCCGTGCGCTGCACGAACTCTATCTGCTACCTTTCGAGATGGTAGTCAAGGATGCCCAGCCCGCATCGATAATGTGCGCGTACCCGCACATTAACGGCGCTTACGCTTGCGACAACCATGCACTGCTGGTACAGACCTTACGCCAGCGTTGGGGTTTCGATGGATGGGTGGAAAGTGACCGGCGCGCGATGCATAGCACTGTGGATGCGTTGCTGGCGGGCGTTGGTTACGAACTCGACTCCGAACCGCGGTTCTATACCGAAAACAAGATCATGGCAGCGCTGGCAGCGGGTGATATCACCGAACAGCATATCGACGCGGCACTCAGGCCGCGCTACGTCAAAATGTTCGAATTCGACCAGTTCGAAAATCCTTTCAACCAGATCATCAATGTGGATCTCGACGCCAACGCCGCCAAGGCGCGTGCACTCGTGGAAGGGGGCATTACGTTGCTCAAGAACGACGTCGGCACCCTGCCATTGAAACCCAACGTCCAATCGATCGCCTTGATCGGCCACAAGTGGTTTGCCGGTTCGGCCACCATGCCACCGCGCAACCTCAGCCCGAGCGAACTCACTACGGTTGTGGCGCCCTACACGGTGACACCGAAGCAAGGCCTCGAAAATACCTTGGCCAAAATCGGTGGATCCGCCACGGTGACCTACAATGACGGCACCGATATCGCATCCGCCGTCAATCTGGCAATGAATTCCGATGTCGTCATCCTCATGGTGGGGACCAATCCGCGCGAGACACGTGATCTGTTGAAGCTCACGCTGCCTACGCTGTGCACTAACGATGGTGATGGCGATCCGTCCGACCCGGACCCGTCCGATCCTTCTGACTCCGGTTTGCCCGGGACCATAAAAGCGGCCGGTGAGGTTTGTGTCGAGCAGGATCAACTCGTGCGCGAGGTTGCGGCGGCGAATCCTAACAACGTCGTGGTGCTGTATTCTGCGGGGGGAGTGATAATGAACTGGCTTGACCTAGTACCTGCCCTTGTGGCCGCATGGTTTCCGGGTCAGGATGACGGCGACGTGGTAGCCGACATCCTATTTGGGGTCATCAATCCGTCTGGAAAACTGCCCGTAAGCTTCCCGACCAGCGAGCACGAGGCGGCCTTCGCCACCGAGATGCAGTATCCGGGAACACGCGAGAACAACGGTCTGCCCGGCGGCCCGGGATTTCCGCTCGGCGATGGCAGCCCGCAACTTGTCAGCCACTATTCCGAAAACTTGGAGATGGGTTATCGTTGGTACGAGGCCAATGGTGTCAAACCAGCGTTTGCCTTCGGCCACGGCCTCTCATTCACGACCTTCGAGTACAACGATCTGAGGCTCAAACGGAAATATCGTCGTGTGTTCGAACAGGTGCCGGTTCCGGGCACCGGCAGGGAAAACATTCCACAGCGCTTCTATCGTCGGCTCGTTGAACTGGTACCCGTACTGACGGTCGAGTACACTCTTACCAACACCGGTTCTGTCGCCGGTGCTGAGGCATCGCAGATTTACCTCGAACTACCACGGCAGGCGAATCAACCATCCAAACGTCTCGTCGGATTCAAGAAGGTATTCCTCGAGCCCAATGAGAGTGCTCGCATCACCGTTGATATAGACGCCTCCGCCCCCAACCACCCCTTCTCCTCGTTCGTGCCGGACGACCCGGACAACCTTGCAGCATGGGCCGAGGGAGAGTGGGTGTCGCACGCTGGCGCCTACCGGGTGCACGTTGGCGGGTCATCCGCTGAGACGCCGCTTGTGCAACGTGTGGGCATGGCCTTCCCGCGCATCAACAATCGCTCGGCGCGCCGGTAACCATCCATTGTCCCCCGGGTCATCACAAGCCGATTTTGCGATGACCCGGCAGATACGGAGAGAAGTCGCTCAACGCCTCGTCGAGATCATAGATACCTTCTGTGTAGTAGGCTGTTGACATCGAAAAGATGGTGAGGTTACATGCTGGTTATAAAAGGAATGTGATTTTCGATTGAGGTGATTCGGGTCCGTATACGCTTGTACGCGGCATATCCGTTAAGTTGCCGGCACGTGGAAGAAATGATAGAGGAACGTGGTGTATTTGTGGATCATTCTACAGTGGACCGTTGGGCAATCTGGTTTTTACCATTACTGGGGGAAATTTTCAAGAAGCATAAGCACCCGGCTGGCGGATGGACAAAGCTTATATTAAGATCAAAGGCACTTGGAAATACCTCTATCGTACTGTAGACAGGATGGTAAGACGATCGACTTTCAATTAACGGCCAAGCGTGATGCCAAATGCTTTTTTGACATAGCCATGCAAGCCAATGGCGCTCCTGAGAAAGGATCACGATGGATAAAAATGGCGCCTATAAAGCAGCAATTGACAAGATCAATGCCAACAGGGAGATGCTCATGATGGTTCGTCAGGTCAAATACCTCAACAATATTGTGGAACAAGCCCATCTGGCAGTGAAGCGAATAACAAAACCGATGCTCAGATTCAAATCTTTTCAATCCGCTAAAAATAGCTTGGCTGGCATTGAACTCATGCACATGATTCGCAAAGGTCAGATGATGATGGAAGGAGCTGACAAGATGTCTTTTGCTGAGCAATTTTATATGCTGACAGAGTAAATCCGCTTAGTTAAATATCGCATCCCGGATGTTCATCTTGGTGTCAAAAATTATTGCATTCTATTTAATAAGGAGTTTCACTATAATGAAATCCATCAAAGTTGCTGTCATTTATTACAGCCTTACTGGCCACAACCTGCAACTGGCTAAAGCTGCTGCCGATGCTGCGAAAGAAGCGGGCGCGGAAGTACGCCTGGCGCGTGTTATGGAACTAATTCCGACAGAAAAATTGGAATCAAACGAAGGCTGGAAAAATTATATGAAAGCTGCTCAAGGTATTCCAGAAGCAAGCCTGGATGATCTGGATTGGGCAGATGTTTTTATTTTCAGCACACCAACACGCTATGGAAACGTGGCAGCACAAATGAAAATGTTTCTTGATTCCACAGGTGGCTTATGGTCCGCTGGAAAGCTCGCCAACAAGGTGGCGACCGTGATGACAAGCGCGCAAAATTTGCATGGTGGACAAGAGTCTACAACGCTTACCTTGTACAATATTATGCATCACTGGGGTGCGATCGTCGTCGCTCCTGGTTACACCAACGAATGTATCTATAAATCCGGCGGCAATCCCTATGGTGCCAGCGCCACCGCCAGCCGCGACGTAACAGTTTCAGACGAAGTGCTGGAGTCCGCGCGCCATCAAGCGCGGCGAGCTGTACAAATTGCCAGTTGGATTAAAACGGGTCAGGCAGCTGGGCATCAGTAAACCCGCAGTAGGTCGCTATATGTTCAGTCCCAGATGATTAAAGTAGTGCAAGGGAAGTGTCTGAGTCAGCGCCGGTGTTTTGATCGTGCGCCGACTTGCTCATGTTCCACGCATTGCTGACACTTACGCCGCGCTTTTGCGGCGTCCCGTTTAAACGACATGTTAGGCTGTATGCCTCTCGGCATCTGTCGATGTATTCTCGGGACGTTGTAGTGCCTGCGTTTGAGGAAGACGATCGTCACGCTCACGCAATAACCAGTAGACAATACCTATTGCCAGAGTTATAGCGGCCAAGCCATACATGCTTTCGGCAGTTATTTCCTTAAGATCCAAGATAATAACTTTACGAGCTATCGCAAGCAGGGCAATGAGCAAGACGACCTTCGTTTGAATGACGCTTTGTTGCCGAGTGACCGTGTATTGGAGGGTATGGTTGAACTCTAGCGCGATCAATACCGTCATGATCTCGCCGAAGACGTTTTGGAACATTTTATGGTCGAGCGGGTCCATGGCACCAAACACGAGGCCACTGATAACTCCGGTAAATAAACGGAAGGTGGCTACAATAACAATTAACGTAATCAGCAGTGTGAGAAAAAGGGCAATCACGCTTTCGAAGCGTTGATAGAAGGTCATGATGTTCCACTGTTTTGCAATGATGTCCCACTGTTTTGCAATGTTCTTCCACATACTCAATTTCGCCTCTCCTTGACTCTTTATAGGGTTTATCTAAATAGTCGCCACTGAAAAACACTTGCTACTGATTGCAGTTTTTGGAATTACATCTGATTTTCTATTGCTCATTCAGATTAATTCGCATGAACTAAGGTTTTTATCAGAAGATTGGGGTGATTTTTGTATTTTACACACGGAAAATACAGCCAAAAGATGGCCAGGCAGCTATTGTTTCAAATTCCAGGTACAAGCGGCCATCAAGAGGTTGATGTGATCACCAATAGCGCCTTTCAGGTCATTTTTTGTCATTCGGTAATCTGCTTTTAAATGACTAATGATGGGTTCAATGGTTGCACGTCTTTTACATTGCTTGCGCTTTCTGTCTCGCTGGTAACAGTTATCCTGTTTGAGGGTCTTGCCCGGTAGTACGATGGATTCCGTTGACTTCACGCTTGCTACGATAGTCGCGATCACACACTGCTGCCTGGCCTGGCAGGCTTTGCCGCGCGAGGCTTCTACATGATGCAAGATAGCCGGGAGCGTATGGTTGTCGTGCATATTTTGCTCATGGCTCGCAACGTCTACGATCAAACTGCCTTGCGCAGCGCTGGCAATGGAGGCTTTGCTGCCGTATTCGTACTGTTTGTGATCTTTCCCTTTAGCCACGCAGTACACTTGCGGCTCATGCAGTGAATAGAGCTTGTTGCTGTCTTTGGATTGTTGCTGCAGCACTTGTCCATACGCTGATAATGCTCAAACAAGCAGGGTTGCGGTAATTCCCAGATCAAAATACCCGCTGGTGAATTGCCAGATGCACCTGTTCCTTTCTTGTAATGAACCGAGAATGCTTCATCAAATTTGTGCCAGGGGACAACACTTGCCAGTTGCAACAGTGGATCCGTAGGATCAAGTTGCCATAAAAGATCGGTTGCAAACAAATTAGGTTGATGAGAAGTTTTACTCGGAGTGAGCATCGACAATCACCGTTTCGACCAGAAAAATAACGCAGGTCTTATCATTCCCGGTCGATTCGATCAGCATAAATAATAGCGTGTCTCATAAAAATCAATCTGTTATTGTGATTTTCAGGGGTGACTAAATAGAAACACAGGAACGGAAAGAACAGAATTCTTCCCTGATAAAAAAGGGCTTATTTGAGTAAAGGGGCAAGGAAGGCAAGAATGCTTCGAATTGTGCGAGGAGACTGAATTCGTAAGAAAAATTTACCGGCCCGGCTGATGCGGATCGGGTTCGCGCATCACACAACCAGCTTTCTCCAGCAAACCATCGTCATTGAATCTGATTGTCTCTCCCGGTTGAAACCCGGGGGGCACTTGCTGGGTTATCACATAGCGATTGCCATCATTTGCCAGCAAGCTGATTCTGTAATAAATCGGCTCGGCAATGTTCCTCTCGGGCGGAACGTAGCTGCTATTACCCAGGACATCGACTTCAGTAAAAAAACTTCCCCAGTGTCTGCCCAATGGAACTGCGACTATCCCTGAAATAAATGTATCCGTATTGCCACCATTGGCGGGGTTAAGCATGACGGGGACGATGTGTTCCACTACTCCGCAATAATCAGCCGGAAGCCGGGCGGGATTAATCAAGGTTCTGGAAGCATCGGTGCTGTATATACGACGATAGGTTGACCGTTTCTGCCCGCCCGCACTCCCATCAATCTTGTTGGGAGAGGAAGTAGTAGCTGTTACACTAGATTTTACCTGTTGACGGGGTTTTGAATACTCTTCTGTTATTTCCTGGCTATTCACAATCTTATCTTGTCGCGCGCCGGAAGCCAGCGCAACTCTCATTAATCCCGCACCAATCATCAAGAACAGCACGGTGAATATCAGTTTGTCAAGAGAACCAGTAAACATAGTTGAACTCCATGACTCGGCACAAACAAAGTAATATCGGCAATCACACCCCGTGCTTGAGGAAGAATCCCGAGCCGCACCACGGGATCAGTACCTGTCGTCTAGTCTTCCTTGCGTAACTGCGGAAACAGAATAACATCGCGGATGCTTGGAGAATCTGTCAGCAACATTACTAGCCGATCGATACCGATTCCCTCACCTGCCGTTGGCGGCAATCCGTATTCCAGTGCCTGGATATAGTCAGCGTCATAGTGCATCGCTTCCATATCACCTGCCTCTTTAGCCCTGGCCTGTTCAAGGAAACGACTGGCCTGATCTTCAGGATCATTTAGCTCGGAAAAGCCGTTCGCAATTTCCCGCCCGGCAATATAAAGCTCAAAACGATCCGTAATCTCCGGATTTTGATCATTGCGGCGTGCCAAAGGCGATACCTCGGCCGGATAATCAACGATAAATACGGGTTCAAACAGCAAATGTTCGGTTGTTTCATCAAACAAGGCCAATTGCAGTCCGCCGATTCCACTGTCCGGATTGAATCCGATTCCCTTTGCCTGCAAAATTTTGATCAAATCATCCCTGTTGTTAAGTTGTGCTTCGGAATTTTCAGGGTGGTATTTTAGGATGGCCTGCATGACAGTCAACCGGGCAAAAGGCCGGGCAAGATCCATTTCGCGCTGCTGATAGACAATGCGAGTGGTTCCTAACACCTTCAGCGCAACTTCACGCAGCATGGATTCCGTCAGATCCATCAGGTAATGATGATCTTGATAAGCCTCATAAAACTCCAGCATGGTGAATTCCGGATTATGGCGAGTGGATATACCTTCATTCCTGAAATTACGGTTAATCTCAAAAACTTTTTCCATACCACCCACTACCAACCGCTTCAGGTAAAGTTCCGGTGCGATACGCAGATACAGTGACATATCCAATGCATTATGATGCGTAATAAAAGGTCGAGCAGTAGCCCCTCCTGGAATAGAGTGCATCATCGGCGTTTCAACTTCAAGATAGCCCCGGTTAACCAGAAATTCACGTACTGCCTGAATAATTTTTGAGCGAACCAGGAATACCTTGCGTGTTTCTTCATTTGTAATCAGATCAAGGTAACGTCGCCGGTATTTCTGTTCCTGATCGATAAGGCCATGAAATTTCTCCGGTAGCGGGCGCAAGGATTTAGTCAGAAGACGAAGTCGGGTAACCCGTAATGACAATTCATCCGTCCTGGTTTTGAACAAAATACCTTCCGCGCCGAGAATATCCCCCAGATCATAATGCCTGAATGCTTCGTGAGCGGATTCTCCGGTATGATCATTGGAGATATAGAGCTGTATCCGCCCGCTCATATCTTGGATCGTTGCAAAGCTTGCCTTTCCCATTACACGCTTAAACAACATGCGTCCTGCAACTTTTACTTTAACCTGCCCACTTTCCAGTTCTTCTCTTGAGTCATTATCATACTTTGCATGCAGGTCACGAGCCAGGCTATCCCGACGATAATCATTCGGAAAAGCATTGCCGATCTGGCGCAATGCAGTCAATTTAGAATAACGCTCTGCAATAAGGCTGTTTTCATCCTGGGAAATACCGGATGTATCTTCCTGGGTCATATCTATTCCAAATTTTATGTAATTTTTATTGGTATAAAATCTCTCTGTATCGTACCAAGCGGCACGGACATCCTGGAGCCGCTGCCGCATGCGTAATCAACGTGTATTATATAGTTACTTTACCTGCTCCATTCTAACGGGCTCACGAAAAACCATCTGGCAGGAAACTTACAGTTACACGGCATCGCACGCTGCCTGGGCACATATTACGATCTATGTACTGTCATTTATTCCATGAAAATAATCAACATCTTATTGAATTCAACTGAAAAATATCTGTGAACACGCCTTCAGCCCCTACTCATTTCATTCGTAATATCATTGAAGAAGACAACCGCACCGGTAAGTGGAACGGGCGCGTAGAGACACGCTTCCCGCCCGAGCCAAATGGCTATCTGCATATCGGCCATGCAAAAAGCATTTGCTTGAATTTCGGGCTTGCGCTCGAATATAACGGCGCCTGTCATCTGCGATTCGACGACACAAACCCGGAAAAAGAAGCTCAGGAATACGTCGATGCCATTATTGAATCAGTCCACTGGCTGGGCTTTGACTGGCAGGAACATCTTTACTACGCTTCCGATTATTTTGATCAGCTATATGAATTTGCAGAATATCTGATCACGCAAGACAAGGCCTATGTGGACAGCCTATCGGCAGATGAAATCCGCCGATTACGTGGAACCTTGACTGAAGCAGGTACAAACAGCCCTTATCGTGATCGTCCGCCATCAGAAAGTCTGGATTTGTTCCGGCGCATGCGCGCAAGAGAGTTTCCGGATGGCGCGCACGTACTACGCGCCAAAATTGATATGGCATCCCCCAACATCAATATGCGTGATCCGGTTATCTATCGCATCCGCCATATCCGCCACCAGCGCACGGGTGATAAATGGTGTATCTACCCGATGTACGATTACACCCATTGTATTTCCGATGCTTTGGAGCGGATCACGCATTCCCTTTGCACACTGGAGTTTGAAGATCATCGGCCACTGTATGACTGGATACTGGATCAATTAAGTGAAAAAGTTCCCTGCCACCCGCAGCAGATCGAGTTTGCGCGACTGAATCTGACTTACAGTGTCATGAGCAAGCGTAAACTGATCGAACTGGTAGAGAACAAACTGGTAGATGGCTGGGACGATCCACGCATGAATACATTGGCAGGTCTGCGCCGTCGGGGCTATACGCCGGAATCAATCCGCTTGTTTGCGGAACGAATCGGTATCAGCAAGGCAGATTCCTGGATTGATATGACAGTGCTGGAAGATTGCTTACGCGAAGACCTTAATGAAAACGCACCGCGCCGCATCGCTGTCCTTAATCCGGTGCTGCTGGTCATAGATAACTTTCCAGATGATCAGATGGAAACCTGCTATGCACCCAATCATCCAAAAAAACTCGAACTTGGCACACGCGAACTACCGCTGACAAAACGGCTTTATATTGACCGTGAAGACTTTATGGAGGTGCCAGACAAAGGCTTCTTCCGCCTGGCACCTGGGGCAGAAGTGCGGTTACGTTATGCATATATCGTAAGATGCACACATCTTGTCAAAGATGATCAGGGAAAGATCCTGGAGATTCACTGCACTTACGATCCCGCTACCAAAAGCGGTACTGCCGGGGCTGAAACTCGAAAAGTCCGTGGCAATATTCACTGGCTGTCAGCTACTTATGCCAAGGCTGTTGAAATCAGATTATATGACCGTTTGTTCAGCGACGCACATCCCGACACGGAAGGTAAAGATTTCAAAACCTCGTTAAATCCGGATTCCAGGAAAATTATTGTCGGGTACGTTGAACCTTCTTTACTTGAAACTCAAGCAGAACAGCGTTTTCAGTTTGAGCGCCATGGCTACTTTGTAGCTGATCTGGCAGATACAAAACCGGGAAAGCCGATATTCAATCGAACCGTATCACTACGCAATACCTGGGTGAAAATCACGGACAAGCCGGAGCACAGTGGATAATCAGCAATTGTGTGAATTACATCTGCATATATGACAAATTACCAGGACATTCGCTAAAAAGAACCTTTCTTATTTCACAACCAGATTATTTTCTTGCTATACTTGCCTCTTATTCCAACAACATGAATTGAAACATGTCCTTAAAACATATTGTCATTCTGTTGCTCGGCGCAGGTATGATAGCTGGATGCAGCTCGGTTCCCAAAGATTCAACGCGTGATGGGATTTCACGATATTCATATAAATCCGGATTTGCGATTCCTCAGGGAATTCTGGAAAATGATCCGTCTTTCGTGCGGAAACGTCTGTACAGCCAATATCAGGAATGGCGTGGCACACGCTATCGATTGGGAGGTACAGATCACACTGGGGTAGATTGCTCTGCGCTTGTCAGAATTATCTTCAAGGAAGAATTCGGCTTCACATTGCCCAGAACAGCGCTTTCCCAGGCAGAATTTGGTGAAAAAATCAGTCGGAATGAGCTTATGCCGGGAGATCTGGTGTTCTTCAAAACAGGTGGGCATTCCTGGCATGTAGGGATCTATCTGGATAGCAAGAAATTTCTTCATGCCTCATCCAGTCAAGGAGTCACTATATCCAGCCTGGATAATACATACTGGAAATCCAGATACTGGAAATCCATCAGGATATAAAAATCATACTATCACCCGTCATATTCGGCATGGGTACTGATTCAGGTTCCATACAAACGTCTTTCCAGCCGCATCCGGTTGATAATTGATGCACTGATCTCTTCTATTGATACTCCGGTAGTATCGATAAACGGGATATTAAACTGCTGGTACAGTTCATTTTGCCACTGAAGTTCACGTTGGCATTCAACGAATGAAGCATAATGACTGCCCGGATACCGTTCCACACGAACAGCCTGAAGCCGTGACGTGCTCAATGTCAATCCAAACAATTTCTCACGCAGTGGTTGTAACAACGAAGGAAGACGCACGACTCCCATATCTTCTGGCGTAAATGGATAATTAGCAGCAAGCACTCCATACTGCAAAGCCAGATACACACACACTGGGGTTTTACCAGAGCGTGATACTCCTACCAAAATCACGTCAGCATCGGCAAGAATTTTAGAGTTACTACCATCATCACTGTTCAGCGCATACTGAATCGCAGCAATACGTCGAAAATAGGAAGCATCCTGGCCAAGAATATGGGAGCGTCCGGGTATGCGCACAGGCGACTGTTGCAGTGCCGTTTCCAGCACACCAAGACAAGATTCAAAAAAATCAATAAGATAACAATCAGCCTGACGGACAGAAGCGAGGATAACCGGATCCAGCAATGTGCTAAACACCAATGATGGCTGGCCTTCCTGCTTCGCAATTGTATTGATACGATCAATGATCTCCTGAACCTTAGCTGCACTGTCCAGGAAAGAAGCATAGTGCTTCTTCCACTCTATTCCATCGAACTGGGTCAACAGACTATGACCCAGTGTTTCCGCTGTAATGCCCGTACGATCAGACAGAAAAAAAACGCTGCGTTGTAACATCGCCCTACTGCTCCCGGTCCGCCAGATGCAGCCAGGTGCTCACTACCGTGTCCTGATTAAGAGAAAGGCTGCTGATACCCTGTTCAACCAGCCAGCGTGCAAAATCCGGATAATCAGAGGGTGCCTGGCCGCAAATACCAATATATTTCCCCTGTTTGTGGCAAGCATCAATTGCCATTTTCAGCAGCCGCTTCACAGCTGGATTACGCTCATCGAATAAATGAGCAACGAGCTCCGAATCACGATCCAGCCCAAGTACCAGCTGGGTCATATCATTAGACCCGATGGAAAACCCATCGAAGTATTCGAGAAATTCTTCAGCCAACACAGCATTGGAAGGAATTTCGCACATCATGATTAAACGTAGTCCATTGCTTCCGCGTTTTAATCCATTAGCCGCCAGTAATTCTGTAATCTGCTGCGCCTCTTCCAGGGTTCGACAAAAAGGAACCATCACTTCAACATTGGTAAAACCCATTTCATCACGTACCTTGCGCAAAGCCCGACACTCTAGCTCAAAGCAGGCACGA
This sequence comes from Nitrosomonas sp. GH22, assembly GCF_009833115.1. NCBI lineage: Bacteria > Pseudomonadati > Pseudomonadota > Betaproteobacteria > Nitrosomonadales > Nitrosomonadaceae > Nitrosomonas > Nitrosomonas sp. GH22. The sequence goes on along the minus strand of NZ_QRCA01000032.1, from coordinate 59,349 downwards.
AAAGAATCAGCAAGATAACGTGAAGTACCACGAAATCCAATCATCGGATTTTCCTCATGTGGTTCAAAGCGATCTCCCGCAATCAGATTCGCGTATTCATTAGATTTAAAATCAGATAGACGCACAATCACCGGATGTGGGTGAAAAGCTGCCGCCAACGTGGCAATACCTTCCACCAGTTTCTCAATATAGAAAGACACCGGGTCGGGGTAACCTGTCGTTCGCTTACTGACAGATGCTTTCAGATCATCCGGAAGCGCATCAAATTCCAGCACGGCCCGGGGATGGATACCAATATTGTTGGCGACGATAAATTCCAGACGTGCCAGCCCCACTCCATGATTGGGCAGTTGTGAAAATGCAAAAGCCTGCGCAGGATTTCCGATATTCAACATGATCTTGACTGGTAATTCAGGCAGCTTACTGATCTCTGAACAAGTATGCTGAAAAGGAAGCAGACCTTCATAAACAAAACCTGTATCTCCTTCCGCACAGGATATGGTCACCGCCTGGCCATCGCTGATTTTTGTCGTGGCCAGCTCACACCCGACCACCGCAGGAATGCCCAGCTCGCGCGCAACAATAGCAGCGTGACAGGTACGCCCGCCACGATTGGTCACAATCGCTGCGGCTCGTTTCATGATTGGCTCCCAATCCGGATCTGTCATGTCCGTTACCAGCACGTCGCCCGGCTGAATCTCGGCCATCTGCCCCGCGCTCATAATGACCCGCGCCGTTCCCTGTCCGATCTTCTGGCCGATCGCGCGCCCCTGCACCAGCACCGGGCCTCGTCCGCTCAGGTGAAATTGTTCTACTGATTGCTCGGCACGACCTTTCACCGTTTCCGGGCGGGCCTGGACAATATAAATCTGTCCATCTATTCCATCCAGTGCCCATTCGATATCCATCGGCCGGTTGTAGTGCTGTTCGATGATCACCGCCTGTCGGGCCAATAATTCAATTTGCTCATCGGACAAACTGAAACGCTGACTTCGTTCCGGCGATACCGGCTGTACCACGGTCGCCTGCCCTGCCTGCTCATCGCTATAGATCATCTCGGTTGCCTTGGCTCCCAGCCGGCGGGAAAGAATTGCGGGCAATCCCACCTTAAGATTTTGTTTATAAACAATAAACTCATCCGGATTGACTGTTCCCTGTACGACGGTTTCCCCCAAACCATAAGCAGAAGTAATAAACACCACATCCCGAAAGCCAGATTCAGTATCAAGTGTAAATATCACGCCACTGGCACCTTTATCGCTGCGCGCCATCCGTTGTACGCCCGCAGATAAAAATACCTGATCATGATGAAACCCGTGATGGGTCCGATAGGAAATCGCCCGGTCCGTATAAAGTGAAGCAAACACTCTTCTGAGTGCACTGAACAGGTTATCAAGCCCCTGCACGTTCAGCAGCGTCTCCTGCTGGCCGGCAAAGGAGGCATCCGCTAGATCCTCAGCTGTTGCCGATGAACGTACTGCAAAGGATACTTTCTCACCCGAATCAGCAATGAGCTTCTGGTATGCCCGAGTCACTACTTCTACCAGATCATCCGGCAGCGTGGCGGCAAGCAACCAAGAGCGAATCTGTTTACCCGCAACGGCCAACGCCTCCACATCGTCAACATCCAGTGGGGTCAATAATTGATTGATGCGATCATTCAAATCATTGATCCTGAGAAATTCACGATAAGCGTATGTTGTCGTAGCAAATCCGCCAGGCACTTTCACCCCGGCGCGGGAAAGATTGCCGATCATCTCCCCCAGCGAGGCATTCTTGCCCCCTACGCTCGCCACATCGTTCATACCTACCTGATCCAGCCACAAAATATAGTCAGGATGACCAGCCATAACTTACTCTCATTGAAAAACAGAACGGATACGATAACATCTGTGCACTATCGTCTTCTTTTATCAAAATAAATAACCTGAACGAACCATGGATTGCTATCTGTCTGGGGGTCGGACAAATATTGCGGCAGCAACATGCCTTCCTTCAGACGACAGAATATTGTAGGTTCTGCATACTGCGTGCGTATCCATTGTCTCGAATCCAATTCCGCGAGCCAGTATTTTTTTTATCAGCGATGCATTTGGAAACTGTAATGATATTCCTGTTCCGAGCAAAATAATTTCCGGCTGCACTGCCAGCAATGGATCAAAATGCTCCATTTCCAACTGGTTAATACTGCTTACTGGCCAGTGTTCAACAATTTGTTCCGGCAGCACGATCATGCTATCTGTATACCGCACCTGATTGACCGCAACATAACCATCTCCGTAACCGGAAAAAATGTTCAAACCGGAGTTATCCGAAAGATGTAATTTCATATAAATCCTTTCGTAACGAAAAATTCAGCTTTGATCCGGCTGGATAATCAGCCCAACCATTTTCATTCAGGACACTTCTAACAATTGATTTTCCAGACAAATAGCAACGTTGTGCAGGTACTCCCTGCCTCACCTATCTACTTGTTACTTGTTTGACAGATCTCGTTGCTGCGCCCATACGCCTTGCACCACATCCCGCACAGCTGAGTTTTTAGAAATGTCCTTTAATAAAAATCAGCGTAACATGGTATGCTTTTTCCGTATTTTAAATAGAATTTTCTCTATCCGTCCATGCAACCCATCAAAAAATCCAGCAAACTCAACCATGTCTGCTATGACATACGGGGACCGGTTCTTGATCGTGCCAGACAGATGGAGGAAGATGGGCATCGTATCATCAAGCTCAATATCGGCAACCCTGCTTCCTTCGGGTTTGAAGCGCCGGACGAAATCTTGCAGGATGTCATCCAAAACCTTTCTGCCGCATCCGGTTATTGCGATTCCAAAGGGCTGTTCGCCGCTCGTAAAGCGATCATGCATTACACGCAGGAAAAAAATATCGCCAACGTGCGGATGGATGACATCTACGTCGGGAATGGCGTATCAGAACTGATCATGCTGGCTACCCAGGCGCTGCTGGAAAATGATGATGAAGTGCTGGTTCCCTCGCCGGATTATCCCTTATGGACGGCTGCAGTCTCTCTGGCGGGCGGAATCGCGCGACATTATATATGCGACGAACAATCTGACTGGCTGCCGGATCCGGAAAACATAAAAGCCAAGGTCAACAGCAGAACCCGGGCAATCGTCATCATCAACCCCAACAACCCTACTGGCGCACTGTATCCGGATGATTTGTTGCGCGATATCATAGAAATTGCCCGACAAAACAACCTGATCATTTTTGCTGACGAAATCTACGACAAAATCCTTTATGACTCTGCCCGCCATACTTCAATTGCCTCGTTGGCCAATGATGTTCCATTTGTAACATTCAACGGCTTATCCAAAAATTATCGCGCCGCTGGCTTTCGTTCCGGCTGGGCAGTTGTCTCCGGCGACAAAACACGAGCGCGGGATTACATTGCCGGGCTCAATATGCTGGCATCCATGCGTTTGTGCGCCAATGTTCCAGCACAATTCGGCATCCAGACTGCACTGGGTGGCTATCAAAGTATTCACGATCTCACCATGCCCACCGGGCGGCTAAAGCGCCAGCGTGACCTGGCCTGGAAACTGCTCACCGACATTCCGGGCGTGACCTGCGTTAAACCCCAAAGCGCACTGTACCTGTTCCCGCGGTTGGACCCCGCCTATTATCCGATTACAGATGATGAACAATTTGCACTGGATCTGCTACTGGAAGAAAAGGTACTCATCGTTCAGGGAACCGGGTTCAACTGGTCTCAGCCCGATCATTTCCGGATTGTATTTCTGCCTAACAGTGACGATCTAACCGAAGCCATCGGCCGTATCGCACAGTTTTTAGGCCGCTATCGCGCTCGTCACAGCTGCTAATCCTACCTCCTGGAAAGCACGGTAACCAAGCGGGTAACTAACGTACTCCACTTTATTCCGTATATAATCTTCGGTTTATCCTTATTGATACACAAAAAATTCCGTTATGAAGCCAATTCATGTAGGACTGCTCGGCGTTGGCACCGTTGGTAGCGGTACTTATACCGTTCTGAAACGCAACCAGCAGGAAATCACACGCAGAACTGGTCGCAATATCATCATTCGCATGATCGCCGATCTGGATCAGGAAAAGGCACGTGCTCTGGTCGCGGGTGACGATGTCGTCGTCACATCCGATGCACTTGAAATTGCCAGACATCCCGACATTGACATCATCGTCGAACTGATCGGAGGGCAAGCTATCGCCAAACAAGCGATACTTGAAGCCATTACTCACGGCAAACATGTCATTACTGCCAATAAGGCACTGCTGGCAAATCATGGCAATGAAATCTTTGCTGCCGCACAACAACGCAATGTTATCGTCGCATTTGAGGCGGCCGTGGCGGGAGGCATTCCCATCATCAAGGCTCTGCGAGAAGGTCTGGCAGCCAACCGCATTGAATGGATTGCCGGCATTATTAACGGAACCAGTAACTTCATCCTGTCGGAGATGCGTGTCAAAGGGCTGGACTTCAGCACCGTTCTCGCCAGCGCACAGCAGCTGGGTTATGCCGAGGCTGACCCAACCTATGATATAGAAGGCATCGATGCTGCTCACAAAATCACCATCATGGCGGCACTTGCCTTTGGCATTCCGGTTCGGTTCGATCAAACTTACATCGAAGGAATCACCAAACTGGCCAATGACGATATTCGTTATGCTGAAGAATTAGGCTATCGCATCAAACTGCTGGGTATTACCAAACGCACGACCAATGGCATTGAGTTGCGTGTCCACCCGGCGCTGATTCCAGTCAAACGACTGATTGCCAATGTAGAAGGTGTAATGAATGCGATCATCGTAAAAGGGGATGCAGTCGGGCCGACGCTGTATTATGGTGCCGGGGCCGGTGCGGAACCTACTGCCAGCGCAGTGATCGCTGATCTGGTAGATGTCACACGTCTGCTCACCTCCAGCCCGGAACACCGGGTGCCCGTGCTGGCATTCCTGCCGGAGCTGCTGTCTGACACACCCATCATACCGATGGAGGCAGTGGAAACCGCCTATTACCTGCGGCTGCAGGTCACGGATAAACCTGGTGTGCTGGCCGATATCACCCGCATCCTGGCAGACAGTGAAATCTCCATCAGTGCAATGATCCAGAAAGAGCATGCAGATGGGGAAGACAAGGTCAACATCATTATGCTTTTGCACAAAACCAGGGAAAAGAACATCAATACAGCTATTGAAAAAATACAGAACCTTCCAGCTATGGCTGATAAAATCATTCGGATTCGACTTGAGGAGCTTGGCAGTTAAAATTGCACAGCTTTTCAAATTTTGCTGTATTCATATTCAATTCAATCCTTGATTTCTTTCGGAATTGATCAGCTTCCAACGCGAAGCACCTGGTTGTTTCTTTCCTCGTTTATCACAGACTAATATGCGTTATCTCTCGACCCGAGGCGGCATGCTGCCCAAAACATTTACTGAAATTCTGTTAGGCGGACTGGCTCCGGATGGCGGGCTGGCCATGCCTGAATCTTATCCTAAAATCAGCCCGGCAGAGCTTGAATCCTGGCGCTCGCTTGACTACCCGTCGCTTGCATTTGAAATTCTGTCGCGTTTTATGGATGACATCCCCGCCGACGATTTGCGCACCTTAATTACACGCACCTATACGGACGAAATTTTTGGCAGTGAGGAGGTCACTCCTGTCCAGACACTGGAATCCAATCTGCACCTGCTGCACCTGTCTAATGGCCCTACCCTGGCGTTCAAGGACATCGCCATGCAGTTCCTGGGCAACCTGTTCGAGTATGTGCTTGCAAAAAATAATGATGAATTGAATATCCTGGGCGCAACTTCTGGTGATACCGGCTCCAGTGCAGAATATGCCATGCGCGGCAAACGGGGCATTCGCGTATTCATGTTGTCACCTTACGGAAAAATGAGTGCTTTTCAGACCGCACAAATGTTCTCGTTACAGGATAACAACATTTTCAATATTGCTATCGAAGGTGTATTTGATGATTGCCAGGATATTGTCAAAACTGTCAGTAACGACCAGGTATTCAAGCAAAAATACCGGATCGGTGCGGTCAATTCGATCAACTGGGCGCGTATCGCCGCGCAAATTATCTATTACTTCAAGGCCTATTTTGCAGTTACCCGCTCTAACGGGGAAGCAGTATCTTTTTCAGTCCCTTCCGGCAACTTCGGCAACATTTTTGCCGGCCATGTCGCCCGTATGATGGGCCTACCCATCAAGCAACTGATTCTGGCAACTAATGAAAATGATGTGCTGAATGAGTTTTTTCGTACCGGTTTATATCGTCCCCGCACAACAACTGAAACGAAGCAAACCAGCAGCCCTTCAATGGATATCTCCAAAGCATCAAATTTTGAGCGGTTTATCTTCGATCTGACCGGTCGGGATGCGGCACGCATCAAAGAACTCTGGAAATTGGTTGATCAAGGAGGATCATTCGATCTTTCCGATACTGATCTATGGAAAAAAATCAGGGATTTTGGCATTATTTCTGGAACCAGCAACCATGCTGAACGCATCACCACTATTCGAAAGATACACCATAAATTCAATATCCTGATTGACACACACACAGCAGATGGCCTGAAAGTGGGTATGGAATTGCGCGAACCTGATGTTCCACTCATCTGCCTGGAAACAGCACTGCCAGTCAAGTTTGCGGACAGTATCCAGGAAGCAGTCGGATTCGTACCGGAACAACCGGATGGATACGATAACCTGGAGAAACTGCCCCAGCGTTTTGAACGTATGACAGCAGATGCCGAACAAGTTAAACGGTTCATTGCCCATCAGGTTGGGCCATCAAATCAGATGCACGGATAACGAAAAAACTGACCCCGATCCTGGTACATTGTAATCATCTTCTTAACGTTATCATAAAATCATCTGTATTCTTTCGGAACAAGGTATTTTTCTGATCAAATTAAAATAAACGGAAAAAGGAGTGCATTATGCTGTTCTCGATTAGTCGCTATGATCCGGACAAGGATGAAAAACCGTACATGCAGGATTATGACGTTGAGCTCGCACCGACAGATAAAATGCTGCTGGATGCGCTGATACGTATCAAGGCCATTGATGACAGTCTCAGTCTGCGCCGCTCCTGTCGGGAAGGTGTGTGCGGTTCCGATGCCATGAATATCAATGGTCGAAATAATCTTGCCTGCATCACACCGCTTGCTGACCTGCGTGAACCTGTGGAAATCCGGCCTCTACCGGGATTGCCGATTATTCGCGATCTGATTGTTGATATGAGCCAGTTTTTCAAGCAATATCATTCAATCAAGCCCTATCTGATCAATAATGACCCGCCGCCAGAAACCGAGCGTTTACAATCCCAGGGAGAACGCGCTCGCCTGGATGGTCTCTATGAATGCATTCTGTGTGCCTGTTGCACCTCTGCCTGCCCTTCATTCTGGTGGAATCCCGACAAATTTGTCGGGCCGGCCGGATTGCTACAAGCCTATCGTTTTCTGGCCGACAGCCGGGATCAGGCCACTTCTGAACGGCTGGATGATCTGGAGGACCCCTACCGTTTATTCCGTTGCCATTCCATCATGAATTGTGTCGATGCCTGCCCCAAGGGATTAAACCCGACCGCCGCGATAGAAAGTATAAAAATCATGATGCTGAATAAAACGGTATGAACCACCAGGCCCGCATGCGCTGGCGTTGTCGTCGCGGCATGCTGGAACTGGATATCGTTCTGTTGCGCTTCATGGATGCTCATTATGAACAGCTGGATGAGCAGCAACATGAACTGTTTGAAGCGCTACTAACGTACCCAGATCATGATCTGTGGAATATGATTGCCCGTAATACGGGAGTACCTGATGAAGCATTTCGGCCCATATTGAGACTTTTACAGGAAAATTAACCAAAACCCTGGTCATCTATCAGGAAAATTTGAATTGCAGGATAAATGGAGAAAATTATGCCCCCACAAGATGTTGCCACTTTGTCACCGGGTGAAAACAAGAAAACGATTGAACTGCCCATTCTGTCCGGTAATGAGGGTCCTGATGTTATTGATATTCGCTCGTTATACGCTCAAAGCAATATGTTCACCTACGATCCCGGGTTTGTATCCACCGCCAGCTGCAAATCAGCCATTACATTCATCGATGGTGATCAAGGTATCCTGCTGTATCGCGGCTACCCGATCGAACAACTGGCCACCCGCTGTGACTTCATGGAAGTCAGCTATCTGCTGCTGAATGGAGAATTGCCTACAGCAGACCAAAAAAAGCAATTCGTCAATAACATCAAAAACCATACGATGCTGCATGAGCAAATGATCAAGTTTCTCAGCGGATTTCGCCGCGATGCACATCCCATGGCGGTCATGGTCGGCGTGGTGGGTGCATTGTCTGCTTTTTATCATGACGCCATGGACGTTTCTGATGCGCCACATCGTGAACAATCCATATTTCGTCTGATTGCCAAACTACCAACCATTACGGCAATTGCCTATAAATATAATATCGGCCAGCCTTTCATCTATCCTCGTAATGATCTGGGCTTTACGGAAAACTTCCTGCACATGATGTTTGCCACGCCAGCCGAGAAATATGTTCCCAACCCGGTCATTGTCAGGGCACTGGATCGCATTCTGATTCTGCATGCGGATCACGAGCAAAATGCTTCCACATCAACAGTCCGTCTGGCGGGCTCAAGCGGTGCCAATCCATTTGCCTGCATCTCTGCCGGGATTACCTGCTTATGGGGTCCGGCGCATGGCGGCGCGAATGAAGCCTGCCTCAATATGCTGGAAGAAATCGGAGACGTTTCACGCATCAATGAATACATTACCCGCGCCAAGGACAAGAATGATCCTTTCCGGCTGATGGGCTTTGGCCACCGGGTCTACAAAAACTTTGATCCACGCGCCACACTGATGCGCGACACCTGCCACGAAGTACTGGATGAACTGGGGCTACATAATGACCGGCTGTTTAAGCTTGCTCTGGAGCTGGAAAGAATCGCCCTGGAAGATGACTTTTTTATTACCAGAAAGCTGTACCCCAACGTTGACTTCTACTCGGGAATCGTACAACGGGCGCTGGGTATCCCAACATCCATGTTTACTGCCATTTTTGCTACCGCACGTACCGTTGGCTGGGTTGCGCAGTGGAACGAGATGATCTCTGATCCGGAACAGAAAATAGGTAGACCCCGCCAATTATATGTTGGAGTCCCGCGCAGAGATGTACCATGACAACCATGGCTATATCTGATCAACAGGAAATTTACAAACCTGGCGGCTACAGCTGGCAAGAATAAAAGACAAGCAGCAGATTACCCGTACCTCGCCATTTGTCTTTTTCTCTGCCCCCAGAAAATATGTTGCGGTAATTTCACAGGCTTCAGGTGGCTATCGTGATAAAACAACTTTTAGAAGATTCAAAACTGTTCGGCACCAATGCGGCATTCATCGAAATGCTCTATGACCAATATCTGGAAGATCAAACCAGTGTACCGGATCAATGGCGCCTGTATTTCGACTCACTGCAGCCAACAGAAAGTATTTCCATCCGGGACATTTCCCATACTCCGGTTATCGAGTCACTGATTCGATCAGCTGCACGGGATGAATCTTCCCTTTCCGACACTTCCTCAAAACAGGCGGAACAGCAAGCTATTGACTTTGAAGTACAGGAACGTAAACAAATTGCTGTTCTGCAGCTGATCAACACCTACCGCTTCCTGGGCGTGCGCAGAGCAAACCTTGACCCGCTCAATTTGCAGCAAAAACAGGATGTTCCCGAACTTGACCCGGAATTTCACGGGTTGACTGACGTAGACATGGACAAGGTATTTCATACCGGCTCTCTTGTCGGCCCGGAACATGCCACCTTGCAGGAAATTTTGCATAGATTGCAACAAACCTATTGCGGCAGCATTGGTGCAGAATACATGTACATCACGGATGTGAAACAGAAACGCTGGCTACAAAACCGGCTCGAATCCGTCTGCTCCCAGCCCAATTTCACCCCAGAGTACAAACGCCATATTCTTGAGCGGCTGACCGCTGCAGAAGGCCTGGAGCAATATCTGCACACTCGTTACGTTGGCCAGAAACGCTTTTCCGGGGAAGGTAATGAAAGTCTCATCCCAATGCTGGATAAACTGCTGCAACATGCGGGAACAGCAGGTGTACAGGAAATTGTCATGGGAATGGCTCATCGCGGACGCTTGAGTGTACTGGTCAATACGCTGGGGAAAATGCCTTCCGAGCTGTTTCAGGAATTTGAAGGCAAACAGCCGCAGGAGCTGACTTCCGGCGATGTCAAATATCACCAGGGATTTTCTTCCGCAGTCATGACGCCGGGTGGTGTTATGCGCCTGGCACTTGCGTTCAATCCGTCACACCTCGAAATCGTCAACCCGGTGGTGGAAGGCTCTGTACGCGCACGCCAACACCGAATTGGCGATAAAAATGGTGATCTGATCGTTCCGGTGCTGATCCACGGCGATGCTTCTTTCGCCGGGCAGGGTGTTGTCATGGAAACACTGAACCTGTCACAAACACGAGGGTATGGTACAGGCGGAACGGTTCACATCGTCATCAATAACCAGATTGGTTTCACCACATCAGACCCGCGTGACAGCCGCTCCACACTGTATTGCACAGATGTCGTCAAGATGATTGATGCGCCGGTCCTGCATGTCAACGGAGATGATCCTGATGCAGTCATACTGGCAACTGAAATAGCGCTTGATTTTCGCATGCAATTCCGCAAGGACATCGCGATTGATCTGGTTTGTTTCCGCAAACTGGGCCATAACGAGCAAGATGAGCCCATGGTTACCCAGCCCTCCATGTATCGTGTTATTCATCAACACCCGGGGGTTCGTAAACTCTATGCTGACCGACTCATCCAACAGGGTGTCATCAAGGAAGCCGATGCAGAAGCTATGGTGCAATCCTATCAGGATGCCATGGACGAAGGCCGCAACCCCAACACCACGATCTGCTACGACTACAAATCACCCAATACAGCCAACTGGGCGCCTTTCCTATCCCCCGCGAAATGGAATCAACCGGTAAAAACCGGTGTATCTATTGAAGATCTGAAACATCTGTCTGAGCGCCTGACCACTATTCCAGCCACGTTCCAATTACACCCCAGGGTTGAGAAAGTCATTGAAGATCGGCGAAAAATGGGCGAAGGCAGCTTGCCGCTTGATTGGGGGATGGCCGAAAGCCTGGCCTATGCCGCCTTGCTGAAAGAAGGTTATCCGGTGCGTATTTCCGGACAGGATAGTGGACGCGGTACATTTTTTCACCGCCATGCTGTCCTCCATGACCAGAATCGTGAACAGGATCAATGGGAAGATGGCATATATATTCCTCTGCGCTATATCACTCCTAAACAATCTGATTTCGTTGTGATTGATTCAATCCTCTCAGAAGAAGCAGTGCTGGGTTTTGAATATGGTTATGCCACGGCGCGACCGGATGAACTCGTCATCTGGGAAGCACAGTTTGGAGATTTTGCCAACGGCGCTCAGGTTGTGATCGATCAGTTTATCGCTTCAGGTGAAGCCAAGTGGGGACGCCTGTGCGGCCTGGTTTTATTTTTGCCGCATGGTTATGAAGGACAGGGACCAGAACATTCCTCCGCGCGCCTGGAACGATTCCTGCAGCTATGTGCTGAATACAATATCCAGGTATGTATCCCCTCCACGCCGGCACAGATCTTTCATTTACTCCGGCGACAGATGATCCGGCCGATACGCAAACCGCTGATCGTCATTACCCCAAAAAGTATGCTGCGTCACAAGGAAGCAGTCTCATCTCTGGAAGAACTGGCAAACGACCAATTTCAGCCTATTATTTCTGAAACAGGAACATTTGCAACAGAGAAAATAAAGCGTCTGATCGTCTGCAGCGGAAAAATATACTATGAGCTGATCGCCTATCGACGTGAACATGCCATCACCAATATGGCCATCATCCGACTGGAGCAGCTTTATCCATTTCCGCACGAAGATTTTCAGGCGGAAATCAATCACTACGCACGCACGCAAGAAATCCTCTGGTGCCAGGAAGAACCAGGTAACCAGGGTGCCTGGCATCGTATTCAGCACTACCTGCTGCGCCACATGCGACCAGATCAAAAACTGGGATATGCACTCCGGCCTTCATCTGCTTCCCCCTCGGTCGGGTATTTCGCAATGGATAGATTCAGGCAAAGAGAATTAATTGAAGCGGCATTTCGCGACACAATCTGACAAGGTTATGGAGAAACCATCATGCTGATCGAAGTCAAAGTCCCCGTATTTTCAGAATCAGTGACAGAAGGCACGCTGATCAATTGGCTTAAAAAACAGGGAGAACATATTGAACGCGGTGAAAATCTGATTGATATTGAAACAGATAAGGTGGTTCTGGAGCTCCCTGCCCCGCAATCCGGTGTTCTGGTTGAAATCGTCAAAAATGATGGGGCTATCGTCACCAGCGGGGAAATCATCGCTCGTATCGACACCGCAGCAAAAGGCTTGAAAACAGACCCACAGCAACCTGCACAAACCACTCAGGCTGAATCTGCTGACGATCCCAAACAGCCAGCAGCTGATAAGACCGACGACGTATCACCACAACCAGGCCGCCCGCTTATGCCGGCTGCAAAAAGAGTCGCAGACGAGAATGGTCTGACTGCCGAGGAAATAACAGCCATACATGGCACTGGCCGTGGTGAACGAATTACCAAGGAAGATGTATTAAACCACATCAAGAATCGAGAAAGCTCTGCCACTAGCCAACAACCAGATTCCTCATCGAATCAGCCTGTCAGAAAAATTCAGCCTGACACAGCCTCATCAGCCTCTCAAACAGAACAATCAGCAAGACAAGAAAAACGTGTGCCCATGACCCGCCTGCGCCTGCGCATTGCTGAACGGCTGGTACAATCCCAGTCTACCGCAGCTATCCTGACCACTTTCAATGAGGTCAATATGCAAGCAGTTCTGGACTTACGCGCCCGTTACAAGAGCAGTTTTGAAAAAGAACACGGTATCAAACTTGGCTTTACCTCATTCTTCGTCAAGGCAGCCGTTGCGGCACTTAAGAAATTCCCCATCGTCAATGCATCGGTGGATGGAAACGACATCATCTATCACGAGTATTACGACATTGGTATTGCCGTAGCCAGCCCGCGCGGCTTGGTTGTGCCGATTATTCGCGATGCTGATAAACTCACCTTTGCTGAAATTGAGAAGCAGATTGCTGATCTGGCCAAACGGGCACAAGATGGAAAACTGACAATAGAAGAGCTAACGGGAGGCACCTTTACTATTACCAATGGCGGTGTATTTGGATCAATGCTCTCCACGCCGATCATCAATCCACCACAAAGTGCTATTCTGGGTATTCATGCCACCAAACCGCGCCCCGTTGCTGAGAACGGCCAGGTTGTCATCCGCCCCATGAACTACCTTGCACTTTCCTACGATCATCGCATTATCGATGGACGCGAAGCAGTATTGTCGCTGGTAGCCATGAAGGAAGCACTGGAATATCCAGCCAGCCCGTTGTTTGATGATTGAGAAAACAACAACATCATTCACTTGAACAGACTGACATAATCAGGAACAGCTATACAATCAATCAGCTGATTTTTTTGCTGTTTCCCACTGTTCAGGCGTGTAGGTTTTCATAGATAACGCATGGATTTCTTCGCGCATACGATCACCAAGTGCCTGATAAACCAGTTGATGCTGCTTAACGATATTCTTTCCCTGGAACTGTTCGCTGACGATCACAGCGCTAAAATGATGACCGTCATCCCCTATTACCTTGATCCAGGTACAAGGCAACGCAGTTTTAATTGAATGTTCGATTGACTCTGCTGTAACCACAACTACTCCTTATCCATAAAAATATAAAAGCTATTCCATTTCGCTTACGAGCGTATTTTGTAGCCGCTTTTCAGCATCCATAATGCCCACCCTGAAATCACGATGAGACAGCACAGCACAACGCTCATGCTGATATAAGGCGAAATATCAGAGATACCAAAAAAACCATAGCGGAAACCATCGATCATGTAAAAGAACGGATTCAGATGCGACAGAAGCTGCCATACAGGTGGCAGAGAATGAATGGAATAAAACACACCGGAAAGAAAAGTCAGCGGTAGAATAATGAAATTCTGAAAAGCAGCCAGTTGATCAAACTTATCCGACATAATCCCGGCAATGACGCCTAGCACTCCCAGCAGAGCGCTACCAAGCAACGCAAATAATATAACCCAGAGTGGCGACTGCAGGGGCAACGGATAAAATAGAAGGGCAGCAGCATACACACCCATGCCAACCATGAGTCCACGCAATGTTGAGGCACTGATATAGGCCAGAAAGATTTCCAGGTAAGACAGGGGTGACAGCAGGACGAATACTAGATTCCCCGTTATTTTCGACTGGATCAGGCTGGAAGATGAATTAGCAAAGGAGTTTTGCAAAACCGTCATCATTACCAACCCGGGAATCAGAAATACAGCATAAGTAACACCATCATAAACTTGCACCCGATTAGCAAGTACATGAGAAAAAATCAGTAGATAAAGCAAGCTGGACAAGATTGGCGCCAGTATCGTCTGCAAACTGACTTTCCAGAAACGCAATAATTCCTTGTAAAACAAGGTATAAAAACCGGTCATGCGCTACCTGCCGAATCAGCTTCCATAAGCTTCATGAATACCGACTCAAGGTCAGGCTGAAGCAGTTTAATATCAAACACCTGTATTCCAGATTCTCGTAATATTGACAACGCCGTTTCAATCTCTGAACTGTCCTTTATTTTCAGACTGTGCAGACAGCCATCCTGTTTACCTGGCCATGCCTGTAAACCGGATGGCAATTTCTCCGAAGACAAACGAAACTCCAGTGTGTAACCCCGCGTGCTGTGCACAAGGTTATGCATACTATCAAGTGCGATAATTTTTCCCTGCTTGAGCACCGCCACACGATTACACAAGGCTTCGGCCTCTTCCAGATAATGCGTGGTCAGAACAATCGTATGCCCCTGAAGATTAAGTTGCCGGATGAATTGCCACAAACTTTGACGTAAATCCACATCTACGCCTGCTGTCGGTTCATCAAGAATAATCACCGGAGGTTTATGTACTAATGCCTGTGCGATCAATAAACGCCGCTTCATACCACCTGACAAGGCGCGTACATTCGCATGTGCTTTTTCTGTGAGATCAAGATGATGCAAAATTTCATCAATCCAGACATCATTTCGTTTAAGACCGAAATAACCTGACTGGATCACCAGTGTTTCACGTACGGTGAAAAAGGGATCGTATACCAGTTCCTGTGGAACCACACCCAGCCTTTTTCGCGCTTCACGATAACCGGACAAGACATCGTACCCCATAACGCTGGCAGTCCCATGACTTGCACGGGTTAAACCAGCCAGGATACTGATCAGCGTGGTTTTACCTGCACCATTAGGGCCCAACAACGCGAAGAATTCACCTGGCTGAATAACCAGATCGACATTATCCAGCGCAACCAGCGCACCATAGCACTTGCCTAGCCGCTGTATCTCGATAGCTGGGGTCATCTCATCACGGGAAACAATCAGAATTTATTAAACAAAACAAGGAACGGTAACACCTGCCCGATCAATCGGATTTACCTGTACAGCCGGATGGAATTAAAGTATCTACGTCATATAACTCAATAAGACCAACCAGATTTCCCGGCAGGTTGATAAATTCAATTTTCCGGCCGTGTATCTGAGTAGCACGTACCCATTCAAGTAGCATACTAACAGCCGAAGAATCCACCTGGGTAACCTCTGCCAGGTCTATCACCCGATTGTCCAGCTTGATTGCCGCCACACCTGCTCGAGTGACTTCAACCGCATTATCGTAAACTATCGGACCATGAATAAAAAGACGATCTTTCTCCACGCGAATACCGGTTTCCGTATCCATGCCTGTTTACTTGCTCTGCATGGATGTATTTTTCTCCACAAGTGCTGTGATCAGACCATCCACACCACCGTTTCTGATCTGACTGTTAAAGGTGCCCCGATAATTGGTCACCAGACTGACACCGGCAACAGTTACATCGTAAACCTTCCAGCCATTGCTACTTTTTTCCATGGAATAGTCGATCGGCACCGGCTGTTTACCACTCCCCTGGATCACCTGAGTCTTGACTGTTGCCCTGGTATCCTGCGGGTTGACATTGGTTGGGCTGACCTTGATGATCTCATCACGATAGCTGGTCAGCGAGTTGGAATAGGTTCGCACCAGTAACGTGCGGAATTCCCTAACCAGTGATTTCTTTTGTTCCGGACCGGCAAGTGACCAATTTTTACCCATCGCCAGCTGGGTCATGCGTGTGAAGTTAAAATGCGGCAATATTTTTTCCCGGATAAGATTTAATACCTTATCCTGGTTGCCTGCCCTGATACCATCATCCTGATTGAGTATGGTGATCACTTCATCAACTGTATTTCTAATCAGTGCATCAGGTGAAGAGTCCTGTGCTGCTGCAGGGAGCGCAATAACCAGTAACGCCAGAAAAATAATCTTATTAAATAATAATTTCATGTTTTATCGCCTGTTTCAAATTTCCGGATCCAAATTTTTTTTCTCTGAAGCCTTATCGAACAAGAAGCGCCCGATCATCTCCTCCAACACAATCGCCGAGTTGGTTTTCATAATCTTTTCACCATCTGCGAGCATCTCCTCATCCCCACCTGGTAATAATCCGATATACTGTTCCCCCAACAACCCTGAGGTCAAAATGCTAGCAAATGTATCCTTAGGAAACCGATAGCGCGTATCCACCTTCATGGTTACCACCGCATCATAGGTCTGCACATCAAACTGAATATCTGTGACACGGCCCACCACTACACCCGCACTTTTTACGGGCGCACGTACCTTTAAACCACCGATATTCTCGAAATTACCCACCAGTACATAGCTTTTATCTGTCTGAAAATCCGTAAGGTTACCTACTTTTAACCCCAGAATCAGCAATGCACCAATCCCCGCCATGACGAACAGGCCCACCCAAAAATCCATCATGGTACGTTGCATCAGCTTACCCCTCTGAACATAAATGCAGTTAAAACAAAATCCAGACCCAAAATTGCCAGCGCGGAAGTAACCACTGTACGGGTCGTTGCGCCCGACACCCCCTCTGCCGTTGGCGGTGCATCAAATCCTTCAAACACGGCAATGGCCGTCACCACCACACCAAAGAAACAGCTTTTGATGACACCATTTACAATGTCATAACGGAAATCAACCGAGCTTTGCATCTGTGACCAAAAAGAGCCCTCGTCCACACCGATAAAAATCACCGTCACCAGATAGCCACCAAACACACCCATCACAGAAAACATGGCAGCCAGCAACGGCATCGAAAAAACTCCACCCCAGAATCGCGGCGCAACGATGCGCGCGATCGGGTCCACTGCCATCATACCCATGGCGGCCAGTTGCTCGGTTGCTTTCATCAGTCCGATTTCGGCAGTCATGGCTGAACCTGCCCGGCTGGCAAACAGCAATGCAGCAATCACTGGCCCCAGTTCGCGCACCAGAGATAACGCCACCAATGTTCCCACCGCTGATTCGGAACCAAATTTCTGCAGCGTTTCATAACCCTGCAATCCCAGCACCATGCCGACAAATAGCCCGGATACCAGAATAATAATCAGCGACATCACTCCGGCATAATAGATCTCGCGCGTAATCAAACGAAAACGCAGAAAACCGGGAACAGATTTCAGCAATACCAACAGCATAAAATGAGTTGCACATCCAAGTCGCCAGATGCTATCAACCATCCTATGCCCAATGGATTCGATAACGATCCTGATCCGTCTAGCCAAACTGATCACTCCCTGTATTCATGCTGATAATATCCAGTCAGGCATTGCTTCCAACGCCTATTCCCAAATCCTGAGAATAAGCCTGTGCCTGGTAATGAAAGGGCACCGGGCCATCTATTTCACCATGAACGAACTGGTGTACGAACGGCACTTTTGATGCACGTACCTCATCAGGCGTTCCGTGCGCAGCAATCACCCCGTCGGCCAGAAAATAAACGTAATCAACAATCCGCAGCGACTCCTGAATGTCATGTGTCACCATAATGGAAGTCATGCCGAGTGTATCGGTCAAGCGGCGAATCAAACTGCCAATCACGCTCAATGATATTGGATCCAGACCAGTAAACGGTTCGTCGAACATCATCAGCATAGGATCCAGCGCAATCGAACGCGCCAGTGCCACGCGCCGCGCCATTCCGCCAGAAAGCTGTGCCGGCATCAGATGCTGGGCACCACGCAAACCGACCGCGTGCAATTTCATCAGCACCAGATCCCGGATCATTGATTCAGGCAAATTCGTGTGTTCACGCATCTGAAAAGCAACATTATCGAACACTGACAAATCGGTAAACAATGCACCAAACTGGAATAGCATACCCATTTTACGTCGTAACTTGAATAACTCATTCCGGCCTAGCTCATGTACAACCTGCCCCGCTACGCTGACAGATCCAACCAAAGGCCTGATTTCACCTCCAATCAACCGCAATAGCGTCGTTTTTCCTGACCCGCTCCCTCCCATGATGGCAATCACCTGTCCGCGCGATATGCTCATATCGACACCTTTCAGAATTGGCCGGGTACCGTAGGCAAAATTAACGTTCCTGAATTCAATCAACGGACTGGTAGCCATCAGTTTTTGTCTTTTAACTTCCAAAATTTCAGTGACATGCGTAACATCTCCAAGGTTGCATCCTAATTCCAATACTGGCCGCATAGACATTCCAACCCGAACATTCCCCTAACATAATCCAATTCATGCATTTTACCAGAGCCCCCCGGATACCACTCAACCCGTCACTCTCTTTCCTGAAATTTTGTCTCTTTACAATCTTTCTGATTTTTCTGCATGCCCAACCGGGGCTGGCTGACACCATCTATCGCTCTATCAATCCCCATGGTCGAATCCTCTATTCTGATATCCCCACCCCAACTGCAAAACCTCTGCAACTTGCTGCTCAGCCAGTACGGAGCAAATATCGGGTCACTAGAGTTATCGACGGCGATACCGTCGTGCTTGAGAATAACAAACGGGTAAGATTGCTGGGTGTGAATGCACCCGAGATCGAAAACCGGTTTCATCCGGCAGAACCAGGCGGGATTGAAGCAAAAAAATGGCTGCAAGGAAAACTACAAGGACGCAGTGTTTATCTGGAACATGATCGGCAAACGCAAGATCACTATAAAAGAATGCTTGCTCATCTATATCTTGCAGATGGAGAACATATCAACCTGTCTCTGGTGGAAAAAGGGCTAGCTGTTGTCACACTGATATCTCCAAACCTGCTGCATGCCAATACCCTGATCAAGGCACAACAACGGGCAGAAGCAAAGAAACTGGGGATCTGGTCAATGAAGCAATACCAGCCACGTCAGCTGGTCAAACTAACCGAAAAACCATTTGGTTGGCAGCGCTACCGGGTAAAGGTCACGGCACTCAAACGCAATCGCCGATTCAGCCGCCTTATCATCGGCAAAAATATCGACATCTCTATTGCCAACCAGGATCTGGCCTTATTCCCACCTCTGGAAACTTATCTGAACAAGCCGTTGGAGGTACGTGGCTGGGTATCACGCAAGAAAAACCATTTTTCAATACGTATTCAGCACCCGAGTGCATTGATCCTGCATTAAGGTCACTTCTGAAGATTGGCTTTCAGACGAGATACCCTTAAGAAAAATCACTGTAGCGTGACCGTTTGCGCCATTGAATACGTGGAATAACTAGCCCCAAAAATAAACCGGCAAACAGCACCAATCCTCCAGCGTAAAACCACTCACGTTCGACCTGCTTGCCCAGCGTCTGGTTTTCTTGCTCAAGTTTGCCAAGTTTTGCCGTTAAAACATCTGTTTGCTGCCGTAGTTCCTGATTCTGATTATCAAGCTGTACAGCATTGGCGGCCAACTGCTTTATTTTGGATAGCTCCGCCTCCAGCTGATTGTTATTCTTCTCAAGCATCGTTGCCCGTTGCATCAGTGTTTCATACTCATGCCTGATAAGATCAGCCTGCGCACGCGGATTATCCGGGCGATTGTCATCGCCTGAAAACTGGTTGCTTAATGCTTCGAGTAACACTCTCGCTGCCGGCTCGGCCATCAGGTGCCGTGTCAACACCCATCCTTCAGCACCACCAGCTGTCCTGACCCTGGCATACCCGCTCTTCCGGTCGCGCTCCAGCACTTCTAGCTCAGCACCACTTTTCAACACCTTCACAATTGCATGTTTATGACTGGGGCCTGTTCGTACTAACACTTCCACCTGATCGCTGGCATAGCCTTTTTCAGCCCGAGCCGGCAGTGGCAATATACACACACAAACGATAGAAATAATCAGAAGATGGGTAAGTCTACTCATTTCACTTATAGTGGCTGGTTCCGGAAACAAAATAGTACGGCCATTGTTAACACATACCAAAACATCCGGTTTTTACGCGGACCTGATCTGGAAACGCTAACGCTACTTGTTGTCATCAAATCCTGATATAAAATATTTAATCAGCAGAACCAGAAAAAAGGGAATGGAACTCAGTGTCGTCATCAGATAATGTTCATAGGTAAACTGATCACCTTCATCCATAATGATGTAGGTAAAGAAAACACCAATCGGAAAAATGATCATAAGGGATTGGAGTAACAAAAACAGATTCTTCATTGTACTGTCTCACACTATCTTGCTCATTGCCACGAGAAACCGCATTTAAACTACAATAGAATATCATAGAAACTTAGATCATTATGCCGGGGCAACAATACCCAGAACCACATGAAATGACCGAATCATCTCGAATTTTACTCATTCTGACCAACTTTCCGGACGAGGTAAGCGCCAGGAAGCTGGCAAAAATACTGGTTGACCAGCAACTGGCAGCATGTGTCAATATCCTGCAGGGATGCACTTCAATTTATCGCTGGCAGGGTCAAATTGAAACGGCCAGTGAAATACCGGTTCTGATCAAAACTACCCGGCAACGATACCAAGCTGTGGAACAAACGATCAAATCACAGCACCCCTACGAACTCCCTGAAGTTATTGCTGTCCCTCTCGATAACGGGTTGCCTGCTTACTTGCAGTGGGTCGCTAATGAAACAACCGAAACAGATGTTTAACCAGGATAACCAATGCGCTGGATAAAATTCATTTTGATTTTACTGTCACTATGCCTGATCAGTACGCACACCATGGCCGAAGAAAGCCGGTCCGGGGGGTTGATGAGTATTCTGCAACGATTGGGGATGAGTACCGATCAGACCGAGCAGGAATTGTTGCCACCGGATGAGGCCTTCAAGCTGTCCCTCGAAGTACGGGATGATCACACACTGATTGCCCGCCTGACACCAGCCAGGGATTACTATCTTTATCGTGACAAGATTGCTTTTGAATCAAAGAGTGAAGGGATTCACATTGAGCAAGTCACCCTGCCATCAGGGAAAATGAAGAATGACCAGCTCTTTGGCAACACTGAAGTGTACTACCAGCCATTGGAAGCTGTTATCACACTGCGCCGCGAATCATCTGCTCCGGAGCAGCTATCCCTCTCTGCTACCTACCAGGGTTGTAACGAACCAATCGGTGTGTGCTATGCGCCGATCAACAAGGAAAATGAACTACTGCTGCCCGCCCTGAAGGCCATAGTGAACACAGCCGCCGGCGCTATCAGCAACAATGTGCAAGCAGCCAATGCTGACTCTACTGCCGAACTGTTTCAATCACCTGGCAATACTGCCCCATTATTTGAAACAGAATCCTATAAAATAGAACGCCTGTTCGCCAGTGGCAATTTCTGGCTGATTCTGAGTGGCTTTTTTGGCATTGGCGTGCTACTCGCTTTCACGCCCTGCATATTCCCCATGTTGCCAATTCTGTCCGGCATCATCGCCAGCAAAGGACAGCAAATGTCGAAAACACACGGCTTCATACTGGCATTGGCCTATGTACTGGGGATGTCGATCACTTATGCCGCAGTCGGTGCTGCCGCAGGCTTATCCGGGGCCATGTTATCCGCCTCACTACAAAATGCCTGGGTACTGGGAACATTCGCACTGATCTTTACTGCACTGGCACTCTCCATGTTTGGTTTCTACGAACTGCAAATGCCCGCTTTCATACAAAACAAGTTGATAGAAGAAGCCAATCATTTCAAGGGTGGCCAACTGGCTGGCGTGTTTGGAATGGGCGCACTGTCCGCACTGATCGTCAGCCCCTGTGTTGCCGCTCCGCTCGCTGGTGCATTGATCTATATCAGCCAGACTCGCGATGTCGTGCTGGGTGGATCCGCCCTGTTTGTCATGGCATTGGGAATGGGTGTTCCCCTACTGTTGCTCGGTGTTTCTGCTGGTGCACTATTACCTAAAGCTGGTGCGTGGATGAAATCCATTCAGCAATTTTTTGGTGTCCTGCTGCTGGCTGTGGCCATCTGGCTGATCTCTCCCGTAATTACAGAAGTCGTCCACATGCTGCTCTGGGCAGCGTTGCTGATTATTTCAGCCATCTATCTACATGCGCTTGATCCGCTACCTCATCAGGCCTCTGGCTTCAGTAAATTTCTCAAGGGGATCGGCGTTATTGCATTGCTGACCGGTGTTGCATTACTCATCGGCGTACTTTCCGGAAGCCGGGATATCCTGCAACCCTTGTCAAAATTCAACCTGACTGCATCCACCTCTTCCGCGCAGCTTGCTGAATCGCCGGCTGGCATGAACGCTCCCCTGCCATTCAAGCAAATAAAAACAGCTGCAGAACTGGACGAACTCATCCGGCAATCACGGGGACGTTACGTCATGATCGACTTTTATGCCGACTGGTGTATTTCCTGCAAGGAAATGGAACGCTTCACCTTTACCGATCCACAGGTCCAGGCACGTCTAAAAAATGTCGAGCTGGTCCAGATCAACGTAACTGAAGGAACACCGGATGACGCCGAACTACTCAAACGTTTCAAACTCTTCGGCCCGCCTGGAATTCTGTTTTTTGATAAACAGGGAGTTGAGATTCCTGACATCAAGATTATTGGCTATCTCGACAAAAAAGACTTTGTTACCGTACTGGATGCAATACTGCTCTGACAACCAGGCAGCAACCATCCACATTTGCACTATTTTGCAGACATATAGCAGTACACGCTGCGCCTTGAGTGCGCCAGTACGGTGGTAGCCAGTACGGTAAATACCAAATTGATCCGGTATCTGTTATGCCGCGTAAATATCTACTTTTCTTCCCCGGAATCCCTTATGTCCAAGCCCAACAAGTTTTCGTTCTACATTATTGTCGCCATTCTTTCACTGGCCGCTGGTATCGCCTACAAATCCAGAGAAATGGGTATTACAACCTCTCTGTCGGATAACGCCAAAAAAACTGCAGCAGAAACATTCTTCAACACAACGTTATCCACTCCGGAAGGTATCCCCCAGGCCATGTCGCAATGGCGGGGGAAAATCATTGTTATCAATTTCTGGGCAACCTGGTGCCTGCCCTGTCGGGATGAAATTCCGGAATTAATCGATACCTATGCAACATACCACCAGAAAGATCTGGTTATCGTTGGAATTGCCATAGACAATGCCGAAAAAGTAACCGCGTTCAGCAAGGAATTCAACATTAACTACCCCGTACTGGTCGGAGAATTCGATGCCTTTACCCTGACAGAAGCCATGGGCAACCCGCAAGGCGCCCTGCCTTTTACCGTTACAATTGATCGCAATGGTACGATCGTCGATACCCACCTGGGGCGAATCAAAAAACGGCAAATCGAAGCAATCATTCAACCAATGTTGTAAAACCTATTCAAGGTCTCAATCAAGGGATGCAGTGCAAGGCAAAATTAAACAAGAAAGCGGAGCATACTTGAAGTATGTTGAGCATTTTGAGTTCAATTTCAACGCCGTAATGCGCCCTTCAGTGGGATATTGAACAGGCTCTAACAACCCTGGCGACCGGTTTCGTTACAAACTATCAAGGCCACTCGCAATCCGAGTCACGTCCAACCTCCAATCTTTGCAAGCTAGCCGTGACATTTTTCAGATACCAGCAAATATTCACATCTGTACGCTCTTTGCTTGCCCAGCAGCTATGGGCAAGGATCTTATTGGGTATGGGATTAGGCACGGTCACTGGGCTTGCATTATCCCCTGGTGGCTTTGCATTGCTGGAAAATGAAACCGCGCTCACTACGGCAGAATGGATTGCTCTGCCCGGTGCCGTATTTCTGGAAATACTGAAAATGGTGGTAATCCCGCTGATCATCTGCTCCATCGTGCTGGGCATTCTGAGCAGCGGCTCACCCCGGCAACTAAAGAAGATGGGGGCATTTATCGTGCCCTATTTCATAGCAACTTCTTTTGTAGCAGTCACAATCGGCCTGTCACTCTCTCTTTTTATCCAGCCAGGACACATGATGAGTGCCGGTGCCCATGCAATGGTAACGGATGCAATATCGACCGCCAGTGCACCAATACTGGATGAACTGACTGTTCCACAGCGCATTACCCGCCTTATTCCTTCAAATTTTGTCGAAGCAGCTTTGCACGTTGACATGCTCAAAATTGTGATTAGCGCCATCTTTTTTGGTGTTGCCGCGCTGACCATGCCACGCGAGCTCGTGAAACCATTTGAGGAGCTATGTCTGTTCGGGCAAGGCGCCGCGATGCAAATTATTGACTGGGCCATGGCATTGGCGCCTTACGCTGTATTTGGCCTGATGACCGACGCCATGATTCACCTGGGTTTTGATGCCCTTAGCGCCATTGGCTGGTATATGGCCTCCGTATTATCGGGTTTGACCATTATTTTCAGTTTGTATCTGTTTGGAGCAACCGTATTTGGCGGTTATTCACCAGCCACCTTCTTGCGAGCAATCCGTGAAGTGCAGCTGCTGGCTTTTTCAACCTCCAGCTCGGCAGCTGTGATGCCAGTATCCATCCGTACTGCAGAAAATAACCTGGGTGTCAGTGAAGATATCAGCCGCTTCGTCATCCCTATTGGTGCAACCATCAACATGGATGGCACCGGGCTTTATCAAGCCGTAGCTGCTATTTTCCTGTGCCAGATCTTCGGTGTGGATCTTAGTATTACCGAGATGACCCTGCTGATGTGTGTCATCGTGGGGGCATCAATCGGCACTCCCGCCACTCCTGGCGTTGGCATTGTCGTGCTGGCCACCATTTTATCCGGCATCGGCGTACCTCCCGCCGGCATCGGTATTATTTTCGGTGTTGACCGTATCCTTGACATGTGCCGCACGACGATCAACGTCACAGGCGATCTCACCGCTGTTGTCATTATGGAACGCTGGATGAAAAGCAGATCGGCTTAAAAAGCGGGTAAGAACCACCGTACAGAGATTCCCTAAATACCTGAGGCAGTACGCCGAAGTAATCCAGCAGCCGCTTCAGGGTTTACTTTAACCCCGCCCATGCAGTAAAAATACCGTCGGTTTCTTGTGCAGATCCGGCCAGTTGCTGCCTGGTCGCCATTCACCGATCATTTGCGTCAGGACAACTTCATCTGCCTGGGTCAGGTTACTGGCTACACATAAATCTGTTTCCACACGGCACTGTTGTACCAGAGCTTCCAGCAATTTCTGGTTGCGGTAAGGTGTTTCGA
The DNA here is from genome assembly GCF_009833115.1 of Nitrosomonas sp. GH22. Taxonomy (NCBI): domain Bacteria; kingdom Pseudomonadati; phylum Pseudomonadota; class Betaproteobacteria; order Nitrosomonadales; family Nitrosomonadaceae; genus Nitrosomonas; species Nitrosomonas sp. GH22. Next base: position 33,660 of record NZ_QRCA01000032.1, on the reverse strand, counting down.
TAAAAATCTGGGTCTCATCCGCCACGATGGATGCCTTTTCCAGCTGGATGATCTTTTTATTGCGCACCTCCGGGGCAACCGGCAAATAGCCATGGAAGCGGAAACGCTGGCCATTCAGCCCGGAAGCCATCAGCGCCAGCAAAATTGCAGAAGGACCGACAAACGGCACCACCCGAATCTGCCTGCGATGTGCCAGCCGGACAAGCATCCCGCCGGGATCAGCAATCGCCGGACAGCCTGCTTCGGACAGCAGACCAATATCCTCCCCAACAAGCAATGGCGCCAGCAGTGCTTCCAGCTCAGTGGCGGGAGTGTGCTCATCCAGCACTTCCAGTTTGAGCGTTTGTACAACGCGCTCTCGATTTACCTGTTTAAGAAAATGGCGCGCTGTTTTGGGATGCTCGACGATGAATCGCTCCAGCAGACTGACTCGTTGCTGAACTCCGGCCGGGAGTATCCAGCTGAGATCGCCTTCCCCCAACGGAGTCGGAATCAGGTATAGCGTACCGTAAGGCATAACATCTGCAGGCATGATGTTTGCAAATCAGTGCAGCACGCGCGGCACACTCAGAATGAACTCAGGAATTTCCACCGAAAAATGAAAACCATCCTCGGCCACCATCTGATAAGAACCTTTCATGGAACCCGCTATTGAGGAAATCGCAGTGCCGCTGGTGTATTCAAAACTTTCGCCGGGTTTAAGTAGCGGCTGCTCTCCCACCACGCCCAATCCGCGCACCTCCCGTGTCTCCCCATCGCCACCAGTGATGATCCAGTGACGGCTCACCAGCTGCGAAGCCACGCTGCCGATATTATTGATCGTAATCGTATAAGCAAACACATACTGCTCCTGCGCGGGATCGGATTGATCCTGCAGATAAGTGGTACGCACTTGCACCTTGATGTCGTATTTTTGGTCGTTTTTCATGCGGCATATTCCACACTATTTTGCGGGCAACGGCAAGCAACCTGGTACGAAACCACCAAAATTATAATTCGCAGGGTATGCATTTATTGATATGGGTATACTCCACCCCGCTCTTTGCGAGCACAGCAGTGCAAAGCAATCCAGCACAGTGCAACACTGGCCAAGCACAATGTGTATAAAGAGTAGCGCTGAAACTGTCGTTATCCAGTCTTGCATCATGTAGAACCGACAAAGGCCAACCTGTCGTGAGGCAGGGGCGCAAAGTTTCCGATCCTGATTGCATCAGGAAAGCGGGACTGCCGAAGTTCGCATCCACTCCCTTTCTTCATACAGGTATGCGTACTGCGGGTCGGCTTCGTTATAACCTATCTTTCCAAGGAGCCGCGCATGTCAAATGCAAGATCAATTCATTCGCCATTTTCAGATCACTTATATCATTGCTTCAGTTTTTCAATTCTTCTGTTTCTCCTGATCATCTTCTCCAGCAATAGCCATGCCAATCCAGGCAAGGATATCCGGGAAGCTGCCAGATCTGAATCAACCAGTAAAACCGCCGCTTCTCCCTCCCATTGGAAAAAAGGTCGTCTGCTGCTCATTCCGCGTGCCGGGTTGACCGCAAAAGAGTTTGATAAGGCCATCAGACCGCATGGCGTCAAATCCAAACGTAAACTCAGCAGGCTAAGTGCGCATATTTACGAATTGCCCGATGGCGTGGATGAAATCAAGGTCATGAACAAGCTCAAAAAAGATCGCCGTTTCAAGGCGGTTGAGCTGGATCAACTGGTTGGCCCAGCGCAAATGGTTTCTGATCCCGCATTCAACAGCAGTTGGGCGCTACCCAAAATCCAGGCACCTGTCGCCTGGGATATTGCTACTGGCGATGGCGTAACCATTGCTGTTCTTGATACCGGGGTGGACAGTAACCATCCTGATCTGGCCGCCAACATGGTTCCCGGCTGGAATATTTACAATGGTAACGACGATGCCAGCGATGTACATGGCCACGGCACCAAAGTGGCCGGTTCAGCGGCAGCAGCGGCCAATAACGGTATTGGCAGCGCCGGGGTAGCCTGGAATGCACGCATCATGCCAATACGCATTGCCAATCCCAACGCTTACGCCTATTTCAGCGCCATGGCAGATGGCATTCGCTGGGCGGCTGATCACGGCGCGCGTGTTGCCAACATCAGCTATGAAGGCGCAGCCGGTAGCTTGACCGTGCAATCCGCTGCCAACTATATGCGTAGCAAGGGAGGAGTGGTGGTCGTCGCCGCAGGCAATTCCAGCGGATATATCAGTTATGCCCCCAGTGATGCGCTGATCGTTGCCTCAGCAACAGGCAGTAACGATACACGCGCCAGCTGGTCCAGCTACGGCCCCGCAGTGGATGTTGCTGCACCGGGAGCAAGTATTTACACCACTACGCGCGGCGGCGGGTACGGCTCCGTTTCCGGCACGTCCTTCTCCAGCCCGATTGTCGCCGCCACCGCTGCACTGATGTTCTCTGCCAATCCGGATCTGGCCCCGGCAGATGTCGATCAGATACTCAAAAACACCTCTCTCGATCTCGGCGATCCCGGCCATGATGCCTACTACGGCCACGGGCGTATTAATGCTGCCGGTGCGGTGAATGCTGCTCATGCACAATTTAACGTGGATAACATTGCGCCGGTTATCAGCATCACCTCCCCCACTGGTGGCACAGTGTTGGGAGATGTGTTGGTGGATGTCAATTATTCCGACAACAAGGGCGTGGTGCGTGTAGAGCTGTACGTCAACGGCAGAAAAGCGATCGAAGATACCCAGCCGCCTTTCGCCTTCGCCTGGGATACCAGCACACTGGCGGACGGCAGCTACACCCTGGTAGCGTATGCGTTTGATACTGCCGGTAACCAGGGTACCTCTGCCCCGGTTAAAATCACCGTAAAAAATACGGCGGCAGATACCACACCGCCGACCATCAGCATCACCTCTCCCACTGGTGGCACAGTCTCCGGTAACGTATCCGTAAGTGTAAATTTTTCCGACAACATCGGCGTGGCGCGTACAGAACTGCACATTAACGGTAAGCAGGCGATGGAAGACACCGAACCGGGCAACCGTTTTACCTGGAATACCACCACGCTGGCCGATGGCAGCTATACCCTGGTGACGTATGCGTTTGATGCTGCCGGTAATCTGGGCACTTCCTCACCGGTGGTGGTCAGTGTAAAAAATTCCGACAACAATCCACAGAAAGCGCCTTTACCCAAAATTAACCAGTTCAATCTCAAGGATGGACAGAAAGTCAGCCTTTTTGAGAACGTCAAAGTGAAAGCCGACAACAACACCCGCAAAATCAACCTGAAAGTGAATGGCAACATCCTTACCACTATTGACGGCAACTCGTTGAATTACCGCTGGAATACATGGGATAGCGCCCCGCGCGGCAGCACGCTTACCGTTACCGTGGAAGCCGGTAACGTGGATGGTGAATTTGTCAGCCAAACTGTCAGCGTCAGAAATTAGGGAGGCTGTATAACCTTGATCCTGTCCTGACACAATCTGCAGGATTAAGGCAATCCGGCGCCGCTACTATCGTCTTTGTGACTGCGAGCGCAGAGAAGCAGGCAGTAATCCAGCGGCGTTGGTAATCGCCACGGCCTGGAGAGTCTCGTAATACCAGGATCTGTAAAAATATCCTGATCATTTTCTTACCTTTGATTCCCAGCATTCAGCGCCCTGCTCCCGCAGGGCGTTTTTTGTCGGAAAATTTTACATAAATATCCTGCTGACGAGGATCACCTGCAAATATTCATTATATTTCAATCAATTAGCAATATGGCATGTTTTGTGCTTAATATATAAATAGAATTTCATTAATCAATAATAAGATTTCAGGAGGAAAATTAAAATGACAAAACTGGATAAAACTTTTTACGGCGAACATATCGCCCCCCCCGGAAGAAACAGGCGACTCGTCTGACAGCTACGCTTAAGGCAGGCGTCGCCTGCGCCATGCTGACGATGATCGTTGGTACTGCGAATGCAGCTTTATCCAACGCGGATGTAACATTTAATGGCGTTGCATCAAATGGTTTCTTTGGCCCCACGGCTAATCCTAGTGACCAGAGCCCCAGTTCAATTGAAAGTTTCGCAAATGCCTCCAATTCGGGCTGGAACTTTGGGAGTTCATGGGATTTTCTGGTAAGAGATAACACAGGCACCACTAATTCCGTATCTGCTGTTTATGAAGGTTTAACCTTCACGCTTTCCGCAGATAACGGCCAGAATGGTCAACCCACCCCCGACATATGGAAACTGATGGTCACGGATAATGACCTGAATACCGCGCCGTCTATTCCGTTTACGATGGATTTTCTGATTCATATGCACGGTGGGCATAACAATGCTTTTTACTTCTTTGATGACAGAACAATTAATGCCACTAACGCTGGCACTTTCCAGATCAACTTTGTAAATAATGGTAATCAATTTCCAGGCCTTTCCAATTTCGACATCCTGGTTCGTGATCTGCAAAATGGTGGCGGCAGCAGTGAAATACCCGAACCCGTCAGCCTGTTGTTGTTTGGTGCCGGACTTTTGGGGCTTGGTCTGAATCGCCGTCGTAAACAGGCTTGAATCATTACAAAAACAAATATCTATTCATAAAATAAAACTCAAGCGCCGGGTAACCGGCGCTTTTTTTGTGCGCTCACCCAAACTCTTCCTCCACACCTTCTTATCCCACTCCCTCATCTTTGCGAGGAGACTGCAGACGGACATCCAGTGACCACCTGAAATGAGAAACAGTTTACGCGTATTTCTCCAAATGGAAAAACCCTGATGTCGATGATGTAAGTGCGTTAGAGTGCGCATTAAAAAATCAGGTATCAGAGGCCTGTATCCAAGCTGGCCGCAAGGCATGCCCAAGCATATGATTGTTGATACCCAGAGTATAAAAAACACGGATACCGCCGGGGAAAAGAACTGAGATGCAGGTAAGAAAGTGTCTGGAATCAAACGACATATGCTGCTGACACCTTGGGACTGCCTCACGCCATTGCTGTAACAACCGCGGGTTACCGACCGCAAAGGCGCTATTACTGCATTGACGCCAGGAGAAGTGAACCGCACACTTTCGCGGTCATTCCCAGGTGCTGGATTGTGGAACAAACTTTTTCATGGCCGGAAAAATGCCGGCGATAACAACTTCTAATTTCATGTTTACTTGGTTTGGTTTCTACCCCGGTATTTTCATTCCATTCTTACTGGTCTCGACTTTATTACTTCATTACCGCACGGGGAGTAGTTGTTGCTGCCTGATCCTGTTCAGTAGCTTGCTTTCACGACGATCGTTATACAAGTGGCGTTATAATCTGCTATTTCTAAAGAAGGATGGAGCATTGTCCTGAATAGCTTATGTCTGTTAAACCTGATCTGTTTCAAAGAACACCCGTGCTGGACGGCGATGATGTCGAAGCCAAGCGCGAAGAAGTGCGCGCCTATTTTCATACGACGCTGGATCGGTATGAGCAGTTGTTCGAAACTCTGCGCAGTGATGCAGCCTATTACATCAAACCAATTTCTCTGCGCCATCCCCTGATTTTTTATCTGGGCCATACCGCCACTTTCTTTATCAACAAGCTGGTTTTGGCTGGCGTGCTGACGGAGCGTATCAACCCAAGGCTGGAATCCATCTTTGCCGTGGGCGTGGATGAGATGAGCTGGGATGATCTGGATGCCACGCATTATGACTGGCCAACTGTTGAGGAGGTGATGACCTATCGCCGTACCATGCGTCAGAAGATAGATGCCCTCATCAGCTCATTATCACTAACACTACCAATTACATGGGAAAGCCCGTGGTGGGCGATTGTGATGGGGGTGGAGCATGAGCGTATTCACCTGGAAACGTCTTCTGTACTGATCCGCCAGCACAAACTTGATTATGTGCAGCCTCATTCTGCCTGGCAGCCTTGCCACGAGAGCGGCAGTGCGCCAGAAAACGGGATGGTTACGGTTCCGGCCGGGAAAGTGGTGCTGGGCAAGAACAAAACCGATCTTGTTTATGGGTGGGATAATGAATATGGCCACCATGAGGCGGAGCTGCCTGATTTCCAGGCTAGCCGCTATCTGGTCAGCAACCAGGAATTTCTCGGTTTTATCGAAGCACAAGGCTACAAAACAGATGATCACTGGGAAGAGGAAGGGCTGGCATGGCGAAAATTTAGCGCTGCGATTCATCCAACGTTCTGGGTGCAGCAGGGGGATCAATGGTTATTGCGCCTGATGACGGAAGAGGTACCGATGCCGTGGAACTGGCCGGTAGAGGTCAATTACCATGAAGCCAAGGCATTCTGTAACTGGAAAGCGAAAACAACTGGGCAGCCGGTGCGTTTACCCACTGAAGATGAATGGTATCGTTTATATGATGTTGCTGGATTGAGCGAAGTACCCCGTACTGAACGAGCACAAGGCAATATCCATCTTGATTACTATGCCTCCAGCTGCCCGGTGGATAAATTCCAGCACGGTGAATTTTTTGATGTGATCGGCAATGTCTGGCAATGGACAGAAACGCCTATGCATCCATTTCCCGGCTTTGAAGTCCACCCACTGTACGATGATTTCACCACACCCACTTTTGATGATCAGCATAATCTCATCAAGGGGGGGTCATGGATTGCATGCGGAAATGAATCCATTCGCACATCACGCTATGCGTTCCGCAGACATTTTTTTCAGCATGCCGGCTTTCGCTATGTGATTTCTGCTGCATCTGCTGTGCACCACAGCTCACATTACGAAACGGACAAGCTGCTGTCGGAGTATGCAGAATTTCACTATGGCAATACTTATTTTGATGTGCCCAATTTCCCGACGGCATTGGCAAAACTGGCCATTGCTGCAATGGGAAATCGCCCCGCGCATAAAGCGCTTGATCTGGGGTGTGCTTCCGGCCGGGCAACATTCGAGCTGGCGCACCATTTTGATCATGTCACCGGCGTTGATTTTTCTGCACGCTTTATTAATCAGGGTGTGATGCTGGCGGGGCGTGGCATCCTGCGTTATACCCTGACAGATGAAGGGGAGCTGGTTTCTTACCGGGAATGCACCCTTGCCGGGCTCGGCCTGAAAGAGCTCAGGCACAAGGTTGAGTTCTTCCAGGGGGATGCCTGTAATCTCAAGCCGATATTGACTGGCTATGATCTGATTATGGCAGCCAACCTAATTGATCGTTTGTATGAACCTGCCAAATTCCTGACCATGGTGCATGAACGGCTGAATCAGGGCGGGTTGTTGTTGCTGGCCTCACCTTATACCTGGCTGGAGGAACACACCAAACGGGAGCACTGGGTGGGCGGTTTCAAGCGCGATGGTGAAAATTTCACCACGCTGGATGGACTGAAAGAAATGCTCGGCAGCCATTTCCGTTTGCTTGGAGAACCGCAACAGGTACCATTTGTCATTCGTGAAACACGACGTAAATTCCAACATACGTTGTCAGAAGTGACTCTCTGGGAGAAACTCACTTGAGTTACGATTTTGATCGTGAAATCGGCCGGGACGGGACATTCAGCACCAAATATGATGGCCGTGAGATAACGTTCAATCGCCCGGATGTCATACCGCTGTGGGTGGCCGATATGGATTTTGCCGCTCCGCCTGCCGTCACCGAAGCGCTGGTCAAGCGCGCCACTCACCCTGTTTATGGCTACACACAATTTCCTGACAGTCTGTATGAATCACTAATCTATTGGCTGAAATCACGTCATGGCTGGCAGATAGCACGCGAATGGATCGTTTTCTGTCCGGGTGTAGTACCCTCGCTGAGTGCATCTGTTCTTGCGTTGAGTAAACCGGGTGAAGCTGTCATAGTTCAGCCGCCGGTGTATTACCCGTTTTTCTCGGTGGTCAAAAGAACCGGCAGAAAGCTGCTGAACAATGCCTTGCAACAGGCACAGGGGAGCTACGGTATGGATTTTGCTGATCTGGCCCGGCAGGCGGCTTCTGCGCGCATGCTGTTATTTTGTTCCCCGCATAATCCGGTTGGCCGGGTGTGGAGCAGATCGGAACTGGAAAAGCTGCTGGACATTAGCAGGCAATATAACCTGATTGTTGTCTCGGATGAAATCCATGCGGATCTGATTTATCCGGGTAACAAGCATCACATATTGGCTGACCTGGCAGATTCATCGGAAGCAATTATCACTGCGGTAGCACCTAGTAAAACGTTCAATATTCCGGGGCTCAATTTGTCTGCACTGATTATTCCTGATCCGCAACACCGGGCAGCCATTCGCGATCAACTGGAGATAATGCATATCAGTGCCGCCAATCCGTTCAGCATAGTGGCGTTTGAAGCAGCTTATCGTGCAGGCGGTGAATGGCTGGATGCACTGATGGCCTATCTGGAATCTTCGCGTGAGATGGTTCAGCACTATCTGGCTGAGTATTTGCCACAAATCCGGCTGATTCCTTCACAGGGAACCTACCTGTTGTGGCTTGATTGTCGCGAGCTGGGTATGACTGATGATGAACTCAAGCACTTTTTCATATTTGAAGCTGGAATCGGGCTAAACGCTGGTATTTCCTATGGCAGGGAAGGCAGCGGCTTCATGCGCATGAATATTGGAGCTCCCCGCCACCGGATCAGGCAGGCACTGAATAGCATCCGCAGCGCACTTGAACGTACAAAAAACAACTCCTTTTGAATGGTGTGTGGCGATATTATTTGCTTTATCCTGTTTTTACTAACGTAGCAGTACGAGGCAATAATCTTGCAGTGCAGAGATAATAGTGCTGGATTGTCACGTCAGCCTGCAGCCACCTTGCAAACACAGGGTGGAGTATGGTGGCACTTGTATTTGGAGAAGAGCACAAAAAACACCATCTTTGCGAGCACATTGGTGCGAAGCAATCCAGTGCCTTCATCCTCTTAACTACTGGATTGCTTCATGCCGAGGTATTCGCAACGTCACCAATGCTTTTCACCACCTTGCTAATGCTGAAAAAAACTGGAAATTTTGTTGGAAATGGCGTTGAATGAATTTTTGGACTTCCATATTCTGGAATTTTTACTATGCCCTGTATCCCTCGTCAGGAATCATTACTCGATCCTGTCAATAGCAACGAACTCACTGTTACCGATGTTGTGGTGCACACAAAACCGCAAACTAAACAGCAAGCCGCTTTCCAGCGCTTGATCCAGCAAATTGACGAGCAACGTACCCAGGTTGCAGAGTGGCACATTTACGGCGGGCGTTACAATCAGCGCATAGGTAGTGAATTGATGCCCCTGCTTGCACAGTTGCGTGAAAAACGTATCGCCATGTTGCATCTGTTTGATACGCAATTTCATCAGCGTGATGTAGTTCGCGGCAGACAGCAGCGTGCCAAGTTGCGCGACATCATGCTTGATCTGGCGCATGAATTATTGCTCGAACAGCGCGATGAAGACATTGTGGCACTGTACGATAGATACAGTGATCTCACTTATGATGAACAGACTGAGCTTGATAAGGCATTCTCGCAAAATATAGTTGAAAATCTGTTTGGTGTGCACCTGGATGATGACGATACGGATGGCAGCATGGAAGAAATGCTTGCAAAAGCCATGCGCAAACAGCAGGAGGAAGAAACCAGAAGTGAAGCTAAACAAAGCTCGCACCGGCGAAAATCAGCCAAACAGACAGCCGCCGAAGAGAAGCGTGCTGCGGCAAAAAAAGAGATCATCCAGTCAGTGCGTGAAGTCTATCGTAAACTGGCCAGCAGCCTGCATCCTGATCGCACAAGCGCCAATCTGACAGCAGATGAAAAAACCGTCCTGATGCAGCGCGTCAATCAAGCTTATGATAAAGGCGATTTGCTTGAACTATTGAATATTCAACTTGAAATTGAACAAATTGATACCGACTATCTTACCAACTTGCCGGTTGAACAGATTGACCATTATATCCAGGTGTTACGTGAACAACAGGCGAAGCTCAAGGCGGAACTGGCATCGTTATTGGCTCCTTATCGGGCGCTGGTACCGTTGACCCCAAAACTTAAGCCGGATCGTGTGGATAAAGCGGTAGATGCTGAAGTTGCACGTTTGGAGATGAATTTGCGGCAGGTTGATATTGATCTGGTTGCGTTTCAGGATGGCAAACAGCTTGCTGCTTTTATCAAGCATTATCAGGTGGATAACGAGCCCGACGAGTTTGATGAGTTGCAGATGCTGGATGATTTTCTGGACAGTTTTTCTAAACAGCCATCATCACCCTCTCGTCGCCGCAAGCGCTGAATATCAATCCAGGTAAACCTCAACGGCTAAGAAACCGTTGAAAGTCTCTGGAAATGTGAGGAGCTTAGGGCATGAGAAAAAGTTATCCGAGCGATATTGATCCTGAACGATTTGCAATTAGCAAGTCGTTGCCGGAGAGTGCGTGCAAGAAGACCTGTCCCAGACGTATAGTACGGCTGAGTTGATAGGCCGGGGGCTTTGCTGGCGCTGCGTCGTTGCAAACAGGAGCAGCAGTAGGTACAAAATTTGCTGTGCGACAGCGTCTATGTGGGTAAACCTTCCACCCAGGTGAGTGTGCGAAATCCCGGGAGTATTTGTGACAATACAAATCGCCAAACGTAGCTATTTAGTCCTGCTAGGATTCACATCTTATGAACACATCATTAAATGCTGGCAAAATGAACCAGAGCAATTTATCATTAGGGCACCTCGAAAAACCTATAAATTCCGAAAAGATTTGTATGTAACACATTGATTTTACGAGCAATATATTTTCAAAAACAGGGGTTTTCAAGGTAACCATTAATCCATACCACCACACAAAGTGGGACTAAACATCAGTCTCTGCTCTGATTATAAATTTACCAATGACGAAATTTTACTTGCTTACGCCCGCCAGCGTTCAGCAATAATTCATTATGAAAGCCCTATTTTTTCTTCGTCACTACAACGATATAGATCATATTACTCCAGTTGTTTCAAAATGGTCTGAATCAGGTCATCATGGAGATGTGGTTCTGCTGGGACATGAAAAATTCCTGAATGATTACCGCATTAAATATTTAGGTAGCCTCGACCATGTTCGCATAGCGCATATCCGGGAACTACTCTCCCCGTTGGAGTTTTTGCAATGGCGTCTACAGACATTCTTGCTGATCAGAGGCGTAAGACGTATCTTCCTGATTGGTAAACTCGCAGAAGTGCTGGCCAGGAAATATGATGCCCGAAAGCGCGATCCGATCTGGCAAAGTACGGCTAAACAGCTATTGAAACGCACTTTTACTGATACCGATGAAGGTGTGATTGTGTTTGATTGGGTCACTAGCGTCTCGCCCATCCCCATCGAGTGGATCGAAACCATTGTTACAATGGCGAAAACAAAGGGGCTCGGTGCGGTATCGCTACCACATGGCGACAGCCCTCATGCCAACCAGCTGATACGCTATCATGAACGAGCTATACAACCGAATACCCTGTATGCGGATGCAAAAATATTTGACAAACTCGTGGTTCCGAATGAGTTATGTGCGATCCGTTTCCGACCATTTCTGAACAATCAGGCAATCGCCGTGCTGGGTTCACCGCGCTATTGTGACGAATGGCTGAATAAACTGGCCAAGCTGTCACCTCCCCACCAGCTAAGTACCAACTCAGATACCCGGCTTAGAATCGTCATGTTCTTGAGAAAGCGTGAATTCACCACATTCTGGGAAGAGGTTAATATCATTGTGAATATGATTGCTGCATTCCCCGGGGTAGAACTGGTAATCAAACCGCACACACGCGGCGGCTGGAGACAACCACTGACTGGTAGCACCTCCCTGCGCCACCTTCCAAACGTCAGCATAGCGAAAGACAGTGTTCATTCCATTTCCTTGATGAATTGGGCAAATGTCATTATCGACCTGGCCACTTCAGTGGTATTTGAAGCGGTCAAAGCCAAAAAACCCGTACTGGCTGCTGATTATTTGCATGCCGGCCGATCTGCGCTCGCGCATTTCATGCCCGAAACGGAACTGAAATGCCGCGATGATGTATACAAACTGATTGATAGATTCTTAACCACTGGCTGTGACAATTTTTATATCGAGGCACATCGCCAGCGCTTCATTAATGAAATGCTGCACGTTGGGGGCGCCGATGTTTTGCCGCGTTACGTCGCTCTGCTGGAAGAGCAGGCCAGGCGGATGAAAACAGAAGAAGCTGGCGAAACAGATAAACAAAAGGAATCCCACTCAGTATGGGGTCAGATTAAAGCGTTATGTGGATTTCATTGAACAAAGCTCTGGCACCACAAGCCAGAGCAATTTCTTCTCCTGAAGTCCATTTTGGTGGCCCAAACCAGCCTGTTGGCCAGCTGCGCAATTTGCTGGAAGCCCGAATTGCTGCCGTCCCTGCTGGGGGAACCATTGATTGGGTGACGTATTATTTCCGTGATATCTGTCTGGCGAAAGCACTCATTCGGGCGCATCAACGTGGTGTCCGTGTCACACTAAGCCTGGAAGGCAGGCCGCGTATTCCCTATGCTAACGACGAAGTAATTACCCTGCTCTCAGGGCCAGATGGAATAGGCAATGCACTACGCGTTATTACCATCCCCGGGTTGCCATCGCCTGCGACAAAACCATGGAAACCCCAGCTGCATGAGAAACTATACTGTTTTTCACACCCTGAACCGGTTGCCTTTATCGGTTCATTCAATCCGTCCGGAAACGGTTCGGAAGACGATCCCAATATCATTCTAGAAATCGGTGATCAGGATCGTGGTTATAACGTTTTAGTTGGATTTAGGGATCCAACACTGGTCGAGAAACTGACCGAGCATGCACGACAGCTACACCAGTCACCACCAGGGCTTTTCTATCGTTTTACCAAGAGCATAAGCAGTAGTATCCACAGCGCAGACACCGATATCTATTTCTGGCCCCGGGTCGATACTCATCCTATCGTGCGATTCCTGCATAATGTTAACAGCGGCCGTGTTCGGGTTGCGGCTTCGCATATAAGGATGGGTCGCGCAGTTGATATTATGACCAAGCTGGCAAGGCAGGGCGTTGACCTGGAAATATTGGCAGAATCGACGCTCAGGCGCGTCACTCCACAGGTGGAGCAGCAATTAACCAGCGCCGGAGTCCGTTTTAAACGCATCCGGCATTCCGACTCCCTGCCCATGCACCTCAAATTTGTACTGGTTGAGGATGGCAATTGTGCCTGGTCAATCTTCGGGAGCTTTAATTGGACCAAGCCATCGTTCTGGTTGAATCATGAGATTGCTGCCATTTCCAGCAATCCTGCTATTTTTGAGTCCTTTGCACGCTGCTGGGACAGGTTAAAAAGTGAATATATCAGGCCAACATCAGATCCAGCAGGCTATTAAAAAAATCCAATCCTAATAAGTTGTATCTGCCCAGCCTTTCTTCCAATAATTCAAACGTAGTGATATCCCCCTCTTTGTCATACTTCACATCATAGTTTCTTGTAAAATTTCTCTGGAGAAACCGTGTGTTATTGATTCTCCCATCAACAAGAATGAATGTGTACCGGGAAGAAAAGTTGATTCCATTAGCAGCAGGTCACCAGATATCACTGTTCGTTCGTCGCAATTGAAGCTCAAGCCATTAATACTTCCTTGTACATCTTTGGGGGATGGCCCATCAAGGTAAATAAATTCAGCGATAACGTCAGGCAGATTCCTATAATAATGACAGAGCTGGCCATTAAATGTACCTATTTCAACATTGCTATGCTGGAAATGCACACGTGAAAGCAAATGCGCTGGAAACCGGTCTTCTACATTTTGAATCCATTCACTGGAAGCATCCACCACAAATAACTGAAACATAAATCTGTTCCGTATATCAGGTTTCTTACGCCGATTTTCCCATTCTTTCTGATTTTTCTCCAAAGCATCCGCCATGATCACAGTTGAATACCCAAGCCCAAATTCAAGGACTGTAAAGGGCCTTCTATGCCTGATTAACTTGTGCAAGCGAACTAAATCATCAGTTTTTGGCGGGAATGGGATTTTTTATTTCCCAGAGACAGCATCAAACGCGCTATCTTTGTAGTCGATGTTTTCTTGAAAATTTATAACCTTATCCAGTCCATTTGATCGGATATGGTCTTTGTGCATCTCGTATTGTTCCCGCCCACTCATTTCCTGACCTTTCTGTGGTAAAGCATATTGTTAATATTGAACATTCGTTTTTCAAGTAGCCACAAACTGCTTCCGAATATTTTGGGCGAATACAATGTGAGATAGATACCCTTGACACGAGTGGTATCACTGCCAGCTATAGATAACTCTGAAGTACTCCTGAATTCTTACAAGCGTCAGCAATACTGTAATATTTTCAAGAATCTGCTAACCGAAACAGACACCAGAATCACCTCGGGCCTTACTTTGTTTCAAATGAATAAGCGTAAGAGCCAAAATCACAAATGAACAAGCAAAACCCGAGGTAATTACAAAACAATTACTTTATTTGTGCATCGCACGTTTAAACATGCGATCAATTTTTGTCTCAGTATCAATCGAGCGTGCATTGGCTTCGTTAGCCTTATCCATTGCCTGATTCGCAATATTTACTGCATCGTTAGCAGTTGCCCTGGCAGCCGCTGCATCTGACTGTACTGCAGACACATTGGATTCCAGTGCATCCACACGGGATCTGAGTGCATCAACATCACCTGTCGTCGCACAAGCGGACAAACCTGCACAAGCACCTACCAATACCAGCATTGATACCATTCTTTTCTTATCCATACCACTCGTCTCCTTAATAAAAAAACAAACACACATTACTACACATTTTTACTCACTGCTCCGGGAGAAACAACGAGCAACCCAGTTCGGTTTGTATTACATTACAAAAATAAATCAAATGTAATACGGGCCGAAACTCCAACCAGTTTTGCAGTTACAATATGCGGCGACATTTTGCTTGCACTTGACCAGCTACCCATTCAGGTCAGGTTTCACATTTCCTGCACTGCATCCTCTAAACCTGAAAAATACAGCACATAGAGGTGCTGCTCTATGTCTTCAATAATGCCTTACTAAGCTCAGCACTGGGCCGCGCCGCGATACGTTCGAACCACGGGTTTATATTCGGCAGGTTGCGATCAAACGGCTGGTTGACCGACTGACCAAAGTCCAGCCACACATACAGCCAGATATCAGCCGCAGTAAAGCGTTCACCACATAGATATGGACCTGTTCCGAACATACCATCCAACCAGTTCAAACGATCCTGCGCCACGCGCTTCATTCCATCAGCTGCTTCAGGCACGACTGGAATGCGCGATTCAAACCGAGCCAATCCTTCAGCATAATGGTAGGCATTGTGTATGAATTCAGTGATATTAAGCTCTACTCGCCGCCACCATTGACGGGTTTGTGCACGCTGCTCGGGTGAGTTTCCGACCAAACTGGGTGAGGGGTAGCGCTCTTCAAGGTATTCTGCAATAGCAACAGCCTCCGTAAGCATACTGCCGTCATCCAAACGCAAAGCCGGGGTCTGGCCCGTCGGATTAATAGCCAGATACGTTGACTGACGATTTTCTCCTGTCATGACATCAATTGTTACTGCCGGTAACTGTAATCGCTTTTCCAACAAAAACATTCGCAGACAGCGTGGCGCAGGGCTATGAGCATCATAGATCAGCATAGATCAACTCCGTTATTGAAGTCACTGCAATTTCAAGGGTAAAAGTGTGCATCCTGTTCATTATTACTCACGTGAGAATGTCTTATCAGTAAATATTTAATCTCATCAAGTCAAAATTTTTCATTTTCCCCTGGCCGGTATCGGCGGCTTGCAGTCCCTCAACTCTTACTATCAAGTATATACAATTATGCAACTAGAATACGTGGCATGGAAGAGCAGCTAAGAACATAATAAATTAACTGCCACTTAACCTAATGACGACATCTAAAGCATTCTTATCTTCCCCCGCGCTGAAGGACGTTTTTAACAGCATCAGTATTTGTCACCAGTGAAGAATAACGGCAACCGCGATGGTAAACTGATGCAATAGTAAGTATGTAGCTTGCAGATATTTACTGTAATGCCTTCAGATCAACCATCTGTTACAAAGAAACCACACTACTGTCTATATGGATGAAAGCGCCAGCTTGTTAGCACTTTTTACCAGCAGTTTTCTTGCCGCAACGTTATTACCCGGAGGATCCGAGGCTGTGCTTGTCGGGGTATTGATCGCCTACCCGGATCTGTTCTGGCCAGCGCTGAATGTTGCCACGCTGGGAAATACATTAGGAGGACTGAGTTCTTACGTGATTGGTCGTTTTCTGCCCGATGAGCAGGCTTTGTCAAAAAAGCTTGGCCGCCATGTTCATGGGCTGGAATGGACACGTCGCCGTGGAGCACCCATACTATTCCTGTCCTGGTTGCCACTCATCGGCGACATATTATGTGTGGCTGCCGGATGGCTGCGGATCAACTGGGCCTCCGCAGCATTTTTTATTGCTATCGGAAAATTTGCACGCTACTGGGTAATCGCTGCAGCAATCAGTTAGAAATTCACAAGCAATCGAATTTACTTTTCCAGCAGTTTTTTCAGTTCACCATTCTGAAACATCTCAGCCATGATATCCGATCCACCAACAAACTCCCCGTTGACATACAGCTGAGGGATGGTGGGCCAGCTGGAATAATCCTTGATACCCTGTCGTATTTCCGGATCAGCCAATACATTTACAGCGAAAAAATCCTCAACGCCACAAGCACTCAATATTTGTACAGCATTAGCGGAAAAACCGCATTGTGGCTGCTGTGGAGTACCTTTCATATATAAAACCACCGGGTGCGTTGATACCTGTTGCTCAATAGAATCAGCGATATCCATATTTAATTTCCTCTTTAAATTTATAAAGCAGCTACTTGTTTCCTGAACAGCAAACACTTCAACTGGAACAAATTTATACAAAACCTTGGTTAATACTACTCATCCTGTTTGAATCTTTATATCCAGAATAATTTCCAGATGGTGATATAAACTTCTATGCCGGAACCAATCCATACTGTCCCCCCGTTACCCTATCTATCCCAGCAAGATCTGATCTGGTGAATATATGGGAAAAACCGGTTTTATCCAGCAATCTGCGGCAGACATCAGCCTGGTCGTATCCATGTTCAAGCATTAACCATCCGGAATGTTCCAGATAATCCGGAGCCTGATCAACTATTCTACGAATACAATCCAGGCCGTTATTCTGGGCCACCAGTGCGATAGTGGGTTCAAAACGCAGGCCATCGGCTTCAAGATGCGGATCTCCCTCAACTACATAAGGCGGATTAGCCACAATCACATCAAACTTTTCACTGATAAAACCCGAAAACCAGTCTGCTTCAATAAATACCACATTTTCTACGGAACATCTTTTAGCATTTCTGCGCGCCACTGCCAGTGCCAGAGGAGAAAGATCAACTGCTGTCACATAAACATCAGGACGATGTCTGGCGATTGTAATGGCAATAGCACCGCTTCCAGTTCCCAAATCAAGAATGTTACAGCACCGATCTGACGGAATTTTAGACAATGCCATTTCCACCAGTAGTTCCGTTTCGGGGCGAGGAATCAAAACATCTGGCGTCACGTCAAAAACCAGATCGTAAAACCCTCTTTCACCCGTCAGATATGCAACAGGTTCCCCCGCCATGCGCCTCGCAAGCAATTGCTGGAAATGTACAATCTGCTCCATACCGAGTAACAATTCTGCATGTGTAATCAGAAAAGCCGCATCCACGTTCAGTACACTTTGCAATAGCCAACGCGCATCAACCCGATCTACAACACTTGCTGCATTCTGCAAGAGTTCACTAATTGTAGCGGGCGTGTTTATACCTTGCTGCTGTTCCGAGGAAAGCATATTTCCTATCATCTTTCGATCATGGCAGCCAGCTGTGCGGCCTGATGTTCGGCTGCCAAAGCAGAGCATAATTCATCTAACTCACCGTCCATAATCTGCTCTATTTTATAGAGTGTCAGGTTAATTCTGTGATCAGTAATTCTCCCTTGTGGAAAATTATAGGTCCGGATCCGCTCTGAACGTTCACCGCTGCCAACCAGCGATTTCCTGGCAGCTGCCTGTTCAGCCTGTTGCGCACGCACCTGCTTGTCGAGAATACGGGAAATCAACACACTCATTGCCTGTGCCTTATTCTTATGCTGGGAACGCCCTTCCTGACACTCAGCCACAATTCCTGTCGGCAAATGGGTAATCCGTACAGCCGAATCCGTTTTATTAATATGCTGCCCGCCCGCCCCGGAAGCGCGGAATGTATCGATTCTTAAATCAGCCGGATTCAGAGTTACGCCAGAAATTTCATCTGCTTCCGGGAGCACAGCAACAGTACAGGTTGAAGTATGCACACGCCCCTGTGTTTCAGTCGCCGGAACACGCTGCACCCGATGCGCACCCGATTCAAATTTAAGTCTAGAATAGGCACCGTGGCCAATAATCCGGGCAATAATCTCCTTGTATCCGCCCACTTCAGAAGAATTCTGGGAAACAATTTCTACTTGCCATCCCTCACGCTCCGCATAGCGGCTATACATGCGAAACAAGTCACCTGCAAACAGAGCAGATTCATCCCCTCCCGTACCGGCCCGTATTTCCAGGAAAATGTTGCGCTCATCATTCGGATCCCTGGGCAACAGCTGCTTGAGTATCTCGGTTTCAATATCCGCCAGCTTCTGCTTATCTGCATCAATCTCGGCTTCAGCAAAATCCCGGAATTGCGGATCCACACTCATTTCCATAGCGGTAGCCAAATCTTGCTCAACCTGCTGGTAAGTATGATAAAACCTGGTTACCGGCTCAATTTCAGATCGTTCACGAGAAAGTTTCCGATAATTATCCAGATCAGCCGTGATCTTTTCATTGCTCAACAGCTTGTCCAATTCCTCCAGTCGTATACTCAGCCGGGTAAGCTGATCCACAATTCCCTTATTCATCGTGGATAACGCAACTGATACAACCGATTGACAAGCTCAACAAGTTGCTCACGCTCATCATTGGATACCTGGTTGAGAGCGGAAGAAGGAGAATGGAGAAATTTATTGGTCAATCCACTACTAAGTGATTCCAGCACTTTTACAGGATCTTCCCCCTTCGCCAGTAATTTATGGGCGCGGCTCAGCTCATGCTGACGAAATTGCTCGGCCTGGTCGCGCAGTGCGCGAATAGTTGGAACAGACCGCCGTGTGGCGACCCAATGCATAAAGTCCATAACATTTGAATCAATAATTGTTTCTGCCTGAGTTACTGCCCCCTGACGACTATCCAGTCCTTCCCTGACAATATCAGCCAAATCATCCACATAATATAGAAATACATCATCCAGCTCAGCTACTTCCGGCTCAACATCTCGTGGCACAGCCAGATCAACAATGAAAATCGGGCGATGCTTGCGCAACTTGATGGCTCGTTCCAGCATTCCTTTGCCAAGTATCGGCAGCGGGCTTGCCGTTGAGGTGACAACAATGTCATGCAATGCCAGTTGATCCGGCAATTCACCCAAAGAGATGGGGTGCGCATTAAAACGTCGCGACAGCGCTTCCGCTCGCTCTACAGTACGATTTGCAACCGTTACATGCACGGGGCGTTTGGCAACGAAATGAGCAGCGCACAACTCAATCATTTCGCCGGCACCGATAAACAGCACTTTTTGTTCACTAATATTGCCAAAAATTCTTTCGGCAAGACGTGCAGCAGCAGCAGCCATTGAAACTGAACAGGCACCTATTTCTGTAGAGGTACGCACTTCCTTCGCTACAAAAAATGTATGCTGAAACATTTTATGTAATAACAATCCCAGCGTTCCCGCTTGTTCAGCTGATTTCACTGCGTTCTTCATCTGCCCCAGTATCTGTGCCTCACCCAACACCATGGAATCCAGTCCGCTGGCAACGCGAAATGCATGCTTTACAGCCTGCTCCCGCAACAATTTGTAAAGGTAGGGCTCAAGATCTCCAGAATGGAGATGATGAAAATCAGCTAGCCACCCGACAGCTTTATCGGGTGTATCAGTATTGCAGTATATTTCAGTACGATTGCACGTTGAGATTATAGCCGCTTCTTTAACCAGCTGGTGACCCACCAGATCATGAAGCGCATGTTGCATCGACTCTTCCGTAAAAGCCACATGTTCGCGTATATCTAAAGGTGCAGTATGATGGTTAACACCAAAGGCAAAAAGTTGCATGAAAAATATCCTGATGACGCCAATTCAAAATTGGCTAATTATAACGGAAGTTATACCGCCCCAATCAATGGAAGTTCCATGGCGATACGCCGCACAATATGTATCTCGGCTGTTTTGCCTGCAGGAATCCTTGACACCCGGGCAGGGACATTTCTACCATAGCGGTTTCTTCAGGGAGTCATTGTGTCAATCGAGTCAATCAGAAACGTTATCGCCAAAGATATGGGCGAGGTGGATAACGTTATCCAGCAAAAGCTTCATTCTCAAGTTGTTCTTGTTCGACAGGTCAGCGAATACATCATCCATAGCGGCGGAAAAAGGTTACGGCCAGCATTAGTCATCCTTGCCGCAGGGTTATACGATTACAAGGGTACGCATCACTATAATCTCGCTGCTGTTGTCGAATTTATCCATACCGCAACACTATTACACGATGACGTAGTGGATGAATCCCAACTGCGCCGCAATCAGGCCACAGCCAATGCTTTATTTGGCAACGCTGCCAGTGTGTTGGTGGGTGATTTTCTGTACTCGCGTGCTTTCCAGATGATGGTGGAAGTCGATAACATGCGAGTTATGGAGGTGCTGGCCGACGCAACCAACACCATTGCCGAGGGTGAGGTACTGCAATTACTTAACTGCCGTGACCCAGACGTTGAAGAGGAAAATTACCTGCAGGTTATCCGTTTCAAAACCGCCAAGCTTTTTGAAGCTGCTGGCCGGCTGGGAGCGATACTGGGCGGAGCCACTCCGGCTGAAGAAGAAGCACTGGCTGCTTATGGCATGCATCTGGGCACAGCATTCCAGCTGGTGGATGATTTGCTGGATTATTCGGGTAATGATCATGACACTGGTAAAAATCTGGGTGACGATCTGGCAGAAGGAAAGCCGACTCTGCCACTGATCTTCGCCATGCGGGCTGGCACGACCGACCAAGCAAATACGGTCCGTCATGCTATTGAATCTGGTGGAAAAGACGGGTTTGGACCAGTACTCGAAATCATCCAGAAAACTGGTGCGCTGGATTACGCAAAGCAATGCGCGCAGAAAGAAGCCAACATGGCCACTTCCGTAATCTCTACGCTCCGTGATTCTATCTATAAACAATGTTTGCTAGAATTGGCGGAGTTCGCTGTTTCGAGAAATTACTAATTTTTACCAGAATTGCCAGCTTCAGCAATTATCACTGGAAATCCTAAATATTTCCTTGCTAGTGCTGTTTTCGATAAACTATTTCATTCGGGGTGTAGCTCAGCCTGGTAGAGTACTGCGTTCGGGACGCAGGAGCCGGAGGTTCAAATCCTCTCACCCCGACCAAATAAGCTTGCAACTCGACCCGAAAATCACAGTTTACTACCAGACGCAATGTTGACATGATCCACAGTATCGTTATCAGGTTCCTGAGTAAATCAAATATGCCTTGCAAGTCGTGAAAGCAGCAAAAATGTCGTCAACGCCACAGCACGCCAAATCTTTCATACGTGATTTGCACAATATAAGGTTTGGCGCTTGCGTTTAAATGATTCCTTCCAAAACAAGTCTCTGCCAAAACAAGTCTCTGCCAAAACAATCTGAAATCGCGATACAATTTTTTGAAGATCTGATAATTGTTAAAGGCATTGACATTGACTATTAAGGTTTTAGTAGAAGAATCTCCCACCTGATTATCTTCTGCAAAACAAACAGATAAGGGGTTAAAACTCAAAAAGTAAACGCGGATTTTTGTCCGGCATATTTAGGAATTCCACGATATCCGCTGAAGAATTGTCACCATCCCTAAATTAATTAGGTGACGATTAACTATTTAATTGAGGATATTGGAAATGGAAATCACTTGTTATCGCGATCCTGAAATCAAACGGGAAAAAAGGACGTTACCAGCAACCACCTATAACCTGGCTATCCAGTTATTTGCTCGCTGCGGAGCAAAAAATCTATTCATACCTATCCGAAGTATGCAATATTTAGCTATTATTGATCGTGAGGAATTTGTATTTATTGATGGCCAGCGCAAATGCTGGGTAGATATTGCTTGGCAAAATTTCCATTCACATGAACGTGAATCACTTGATCAACCCATTGAATATGAAGCAGTTTATTATCAGGAAGATCAAACAGCGGTTATGCGCCGCCTGCAAAGAGAATTTCCACTTGCTTTGTATGCAATGATGGCAAAACAAACCCCTCACAACCCGGCAAAAATAATCAAGTTCCGACCCAAAGTTTCTACAGATAACGCTTAGTGATAAAAGCAGGGAATATTTACAGTGAGAAAGTATTCCTAAAATATATATTCATGCCGTCAAGCATATAAAACTACAACTTGTCAGTTGCGTATTTTACTATGTGCCGCAGCGGTTGCTGCATCATCCCTGGCATGTGCTTGAACAAAAGGCAGATGACATAAAAACATTAGGCGCGCGACTAATGTATGATTATTAAATAATGGTTTTTTAATAGAAACTTCGGAACATGGCTACTACCGCGTCGACACTGATCATACCTGTTGAGAACCAGGTTCGTGAACTGGATGCAAAACTCCTGTTATCTTGCGTGGCTGCCGAACGCGGATTCCCGGTTGTTATCGGTTCTCGTGCCTACATTCATTTTGAAGTTGCTTCGCTACCACGCGGCATATATCTTGCAAAAAGTATGCGCAGGTTGAGTAATTCCATATTCCGGATCCTTCGCATGCTTGGCCACGAAATTGTTGCTTGGGAAGAGGAAGCACTGGTTCATCCTCCGGCAGATACCTATTTCTCGCTACGGTTATCTCCCGTTACGATGAAAAATGTTTCTCATTTCTTTGCCTGGGGTCAGGAGAATTCTGATCTCATCAAACAATATCCGCAACTTCCGGAAAATTTACCCATTCACATAACCGGGAATCCGCGAGGCGACATCTTGCGACCAGAAATACGCGCCTATTTTTCAGCAAAGGTAGAGCACTTACGTGAAACTTATGGCAACTTTATCCTGATCAATACCAATTTTTCCAGTGTTAATCCTTTTATCCCCAGTATCGGAATGTTCATTTCGGGTAAAAATGGAGAAAAAACATCCCGGCGCGGACAGGGTGGGATCGGCTTAAGTGACGAATTTGCCGAAGGGTTGTGGCACCACAAGAAAGCCATACTGGAGAGTTTCAAGCAGCTTATCCCAGCATTGGAGCGCGCTTTTCCTGATGTAACTATTGTTGTCCGCCCTCACCCAAGTGAAAATTTACAGGTTTATCACAATATTGCTGCCCAATGTCGCCGGGTAAAGGTTGCAAATAAAGGTAATGTCATCCCCTGGCTTCTGGCTTCGAAAACAATGATACACAATGGCTGTACAACCGGACTAGAAGCTTATGCCCTAGGTGTACCTGCCATTTCTTATCTGGCTGCTTTCAATGAATAATACTACGACTATGATTTCCAGGGATTGCCTACCAAACTTAGTTATCCGTCGTTTAACTTCGACGAACTTGAAGAGACCTTATCCCGGATTTTGCGTGGTGAATTGGGTGTTGCAGATGGAGAAGAACGCAAGAAACTTATTGATTATTATTTGACAGCACAACAAGATCGCCTGGCATGCGAGCGTATCGTGGATGTACTGGAGGACAGTGGCTATGCTCGATCTCAGCCAGCAGCAAGCTCTATTGCAAAATACATGGTGGGTTGGGCGCTTGCCAATCTGAAAACAACATTAACCCAGTTATATATGCGCCGCCCGGGACCAAACCGGCTTTCTTATCACAACCATCGTTTCCCTGAAATTTCAGTCGCCCAAATCGAACAAAAAATTGCACAATTTGGCCATTTACTGAATCGTTTCCAAACGATAAAGGTTATACAACACTCACGGTATCTATTCAAAATCAATACTTGATAGATACAAAGAGATAAAAAACAGTGTATCCCTGGAATATTTCTAGCAGACATCACGAGTAAAAGGGCTCGGTTTCAGAAAAACTCCAATGCCTTCCTCCCGCAGAACATACCCAATAACCCGATCAAGATTCATCACTAAGATCCGTATCCCATCCGCTATTCCTTGCAATAGCTATTCTCTGTTCATATAAAACAGAATGTCGCTGCTGCAATTCTGGCGGCAAGAGGCTGGGAAGATGTGAGTAAGGCTCCCATGCGGCGTAAACTTCTTCATAAAGAACCTGCATCCGAGACATATTCCATCCCGTACAGGTTTCACTCTCGGGCAATATACCAAAAACCCACGCATCAATTACGATACGCCCCAAGGGAGTCAGTCCTCCAGCTGCATCCTGATCCACTCCCGAGTAACCTTTCTCTCTCATAAACTATCCTCAGTCAGATTAACGAGTCAATCCCGCATACAACGGCAGTCTCTCCGGCAACCGCATAACATGATCCACCACCATATAGTTGCGCATCCCAAATATTCTGGATACATATTGATCAGCATGCGAATCAAGGCTCATGCAAAAGGTTAATATCCCAGAATGCCCTGCTTCCTCTACTGCCTTTTTGGTATCGAACCGCAGATATTGCGGGTCACGCACATCGACGTCCGCCAGTTCACCATCAGTAATAACGAGCAGTAACTTCTTGGCAGAGTGCTGCATTTTTAAGAAATAGCTCGCGTGGTGTATAGCCGCTCCCATACGGGTAGATAGCTGGCCGGTCATGCCGGCAATCCGCATCTTGGGAATTTGATCGTATGGCTGATCAAAATCCTTGAAACGGTAATACTGAACATCATGTCGGCCATCCAAACAAAAACCATGGATTGCGAAAGGATCCCCCGCCCGGTTAATGGCACCTGCCAATAGCACGGTTGCCTGTCTAGTCAAATCCAGTACGGAATATTCATGACCATTCACCTTGTTGTTAGTGGATTCCGACAAATCTAGCAATACTAATACTGATATATCACGCACTTTACCACGGCACGCATCATGACGCACGGATCTGGATGCTGTCCCATACGTATATCGGTGAACAAAGAAATCGCTGCATTAATATCGATTTCATCCCCATCCTCCAGCTTGCAAATACGTTGTACACCTTGAGGCTGCATCGCATCAAGCAAGAATTTCATGCGATGAATTTCCTTTTTATACCGAGTAGCAATGTCGTCAATAACCTGAATATCTCCTGGCTTTGGACGTTTTTCCTGAATCGTTGACCATTCAAGTCGTTCTAACCGAATCTTGTAATCCCACTCTATCGTCACGATAAGAAGCTGTCAGCACATCCGTTCTGATTGAACGGTATCTTCTTGGCCATGATTTCATGAGCAAACTACACCAATATACTGGTATATCTGGTTATCATCCTGAATCACCTCGGGTTTTGAGGATGCTCTAACCTTTGAGAGAATAGAGCCATGAATAAACAAAATCAGCTTTCCCTGGAAGTAAAAGAACGAGCAGTCCGGTTGGTGCAGGAGCATCGTCAGGAATATTCCTCACTGTAGGCAGCGGTTGAATCGATTCCACCCAGGATTGGCTGTGTGCCATCTACATTGCTGGATTGGGTCAAGCGTAGTGATGTAGCGTGACGGTGTAACATCCGGTGAACGTGAACGTATCAAAGCCATGGAGAGCGTGAGATCAAGGAGCTGCGCCGTGCCAACGAGATTCTAAAGACAGCCAATGCTTTTTTCGCCCAGGCGGCGCCGCTCGACCACGAACTGAAGAAAAAAACGCCTACATTGATCAGCATCGGGACCTGTGTGGGATCGAGCTGAGTGATGCCATGCGAATCCGGTTTGATCCGGAATAGATAATCTTTTCCATACTTGCTCCAGTAATGCGGCTGTGCGGCGCGACGATACCTTGGCTGCATCCTAATGAGATCTTTCGCACACGCTGCTATTGGTGAAACGAGTTCTAATCAGCTAAGCCAGCGCTGCACAAAAGCGTCGATGACTTCGCGCACTGACTCGGACTTGACCACCAAGCCCAAGTCGATCATCTCGGAAGCTACCGATTGCCCCGTATTGTGCGCCGGCACCGGGCCAGGGATGATCTGGTTGGTTTCTTCGTGGAAAAACACTGCAGCGACGACGCCTGCAAACCAAATCGAGCGTGCGCCGTCTCCGCGCGGGCGCAACGGATCGTCGCGCACCACAAATACCGGACTGCCGCTCGATCCCGGGTACACTGCGGCATCGATCAAAAATTGTTTCTGGCCCTCAAAATTGAGTTCCAGCGGCGTAGCAGTGGTACCTCTGCGCAAAATAGGCATCAGGTTGACCACATCCCACATGCCGCTAGGATAGCCGACGAATAGCACTTCCTCAAGTGCGTCGAAGCCACGTGTGGCGGCGGCATCGGGAATGCTGGCGCTGTCGATGGCGTGGTAGTACAGCTCTATGCCCAGCTCCCGCGCAGCGCGCTCTAATGGGCGCAACGGTACGATGGCCAGGTCGACCTCGGGGTGGAAAAACCAGGCCGCTGTAAAGTCGTCGATGTTGAGTTGAAAACGCTCGCCGAACGCAGGTTTGCCGTCACGCGCCTGCGTGAACACCAGCCCACCCCGGCGCACTCCCTCGACAAGATGCCGGTTGGTAACGATGAACGGCGTCGTGCCATTGGCATGACTGTGGGTGATAATGAACGCGGTTCCCGAGCCAGCGCTGCCGTCTTCGAGTTCGGAGTCCACGCGCACTGTGCAAAACAGCAGACGCTTGGCGATTGAGTCGATTTCCATAATATATATACACTATATAGGTGGTTCGGTAGCGCCGCGCCAACTCATGGATGGGCGGCGGCGCGCTGGTTCAGTTGCTCTATCGCCGCTACTGCGGCATGCTGCGCAGCCTCGGCCTCAGCCTCAGATCCCATCATGGTCAGTCGGCCGAAGCTGCCGAAGGGTTTGACATCCACCAGTGTGACATGCGCAGCTTTTTCAGCTTCATTTGCGGCATAAATGATGTATCCGGCTGGCTCTACTTCGAGGATGAACATGCTCTTTCCCGGTAACAGCATCGAACCCTTGCGCAGCTGACGATTGATCAGCGTAGCGTGATCAGGAGTGATGGCGCGGATGATCTCGTTCCAGGCGATTTTGCAGCGCAGCCGCGATTCCATCGTAACGCCAAGTTGCTGCAGGACCGCATCTCCGGCGGCAAGTACTTCGCTTTGATTACGGTAATGGAGTTCCATCGATCCGAACGCGCGCTCCACCACCTGCTCGCCCATGCGCACATTGGTTTTTTTCAGCGCGATATCTGAAAGGTGATGGACCGCCATGCCGGGAGCAACTTCGATCCACATGCAAGCGTCGCCCGACACCGGCAGAAAGCCTTGCGACGAGGTAGCAAGATAAGATGCGAGCTGCGGTTGCAGTGCGTCGAGAAATACGAAGGTACGCAAGCTGATTTTCATTGCATAGCGCCCTTAACGTGTAAGGCTCATGTAGAGCATCGGCAATTTCTCCGGCAGGCGCTCGACCTCGTCAATGACGGTGAAGTTCTTAGCTCCAAAAATACGCGACACATATTGGTCAGCATGCGGATCGAGGGATAACGCATACACCGTAATGCCCTTGCGCGCGAGTTCTTCGACCGCATGTTTAGTATCATAGCGCAGATATTGCGGGTCGTGCACGTCGTTATCGGCCGGTTCGCCGTCGGTGATGACAAAAATCACCCGCTTGGATTTGGGTTGCTGCGCCAGATAATATCCGGCGTGACGCAGCGCTGCGCCCATGCGTGTAGAAAAATGGCCCTTCATGCCGGCTAAGCGAGCCTTGGCGATGTCACCATACGGCTGGTCGAAATCTTTGAAACGATGATAATGCACGTCGTGCCGTCCATCAGAGCAAAAGCCATGGACCGCAAATGGGTCGCCGATGCGATCGAGCGCGTCGGCGAATAACACTGTGGCTGCGCGGGTGAGGTCCATTATCGTGTAGTCGTGTCCGCGCACCTTGTCGTTGGACGATTCGGACATATCCAGCAGTACCATCACTGCAAGCTCGCGCAGCGTGCGCTTGTACCGCATCATGATACGCGGGTCCGGTGGTTGGCCCATGCGGATGTCGATCATCGCACGCACCGCGGCGTTGATATCGAGATCGTCGCCATCCTCGACGTGCCTGATGCGCTGCATGCCTTGTGGCACCATCGATTCGATCAGGAATTTCAGCCGTGAGATCACTGGCTTATTTTCGATGATGATGTTCTCGATAATTGCGAGTTCGCCCACGGGTGGATGGTGTTCGAGCACGGTGACCCAGTTCGGGCGTTTGAGCTGAATTTTATAGTCCCACTCGGGATAATGGAAAGGCTCGGAAATCGGCGGTCGACCTTCGAGTTCGTTGATGCTGACGCCGTCATCGAACAGATATTCGGTCGGCAGTTCCCAGACTTCCTGCGCGTCATCACCGGCAAACTCGTTATCCACCTCGTTGACCATTTCCATCAGGTTGACTTTTTTGCGTACCTGCTGCCGCGTCTGCCAAGTAGCTTCCAATGCCTGTGCCTCATCGTACTCTTCAAGCTGCCATACCGCTCGGTTGTCGTCTCGGTAGATCGCGCTCAAGCGGTGGTCGGTACGGTTGTTGAACTCGGGCAGCGGCAACTCGAACAGCTTGTGCGACAAGTCTATGCCGAGGTTCCAGCTTGTCTGATTGGTCGAAAGATCGGCCTGCGCGCGAAACGCCACCACGGCCTTACGCACCCACGGATGAGGATCGTGGCTCTGCTCTTCAAGCAGGGCGCGGCCCAGGCGGTCGAGCAGTTCGCCGATGCTCTGCGGCTCACGAGAGTAATCGAACACCGGATGCAGCATCAGCCAAGCTTCGCGCATGTTCGGAAACTGCCGGATTGACAGCTCCTCGACCCGCGCATCTTCGAATACCTCAATCACCGCCATTTGCGCTGGATGCAACATCTGCATGGACAGCGGCTGTTGAGTGAACACCAGATGCGCAGCACAATGGTTAACTGCGGCGCGGTAGATCTCTAGTGCCGGCACGCATTGCTCGGGCGGCGTATCGGGGCCCAGTGGCTTGTAATCGTCGTAGGCATCGGCAATATGAATGACATAATGCTCAATGTAGGGCTTCAACTCTTCACGGCTTTCGTAATCGCCGGAAGTAGGGCGCAGGAAAAAATCACGTCCCCACATTGCGCGCTGATAGATGTTCAAACGACGCTGAATGTCGACGAACAGCGTGCCCTTGCGCTCCTGCTGCAGCACAGCCAGCGCGTCGGCGCTTTGCAGAGAAAAGTACGCGACCTGACCGTCTAAATCGCTGCGATACGCCTGTGCGCCCCACTGCACCCAGCGCCGCAAGCCGCCCAGAGTGAGCTGGGTAAGCAGACGGTCCAAGTTTTCCAGCATCGGTCGCAGGCCGCGAGGCGCCTGGACCAGCATGATCTCGAGCACCTTCAGATAACTGACGAATAGGCCGGCATCGCTCAAGCGCTGTGCCGCTAACGGCGCAGTGCCGACGATCAACGCAAGCACATGGCCCGAGGTCTTGGATGCCATGCCAAGGAGGAAGTTGACTAGGTCAGGCAGTACTTCCTCACCTACTCCGCGCGCCAACTCGGGCATGGATTGGATGAAACCAACCACAAGGTCCTCCCCGCGGCCGAGGTGATGCAACGCGACCGCTCCTTTGAGGTAGTTATCTAAGCCACGCGGCGTGAGTGCGCGCGCCGCCTCGTTCCAAGACGCGCGCAACAGTTCCTGCGCACTGCCGGGCAGCTCGTCGAGCAAACTCTGGAATTCTTCAAGATGAATAGCCATAATGCGAGACCCATATCGCCCATCAGAAGTAGGTGGTTACAGCCGCATCAAGCGCATCGCGCATGTCAGGGTCGTCGGTGATCGGTCGCACCAGGGCGACGCGGCACGCCGCCAGCGGCGCCACGCCCTGCGCGATCAAACGGCCGGCATAGATCAGCATGCGGGTAGAAATGCCTTCGTCGAGCCCGTGTCCTTTCAGGTTGCGCGCACGCTCAGCAATATGCACCAGGTTTTTCGCCACGTCCATACTCACGCCGCTTTCATGTGCGATGATCTCGGCCTCAACTTCATGTTCCGGATAGTTAAAATCTAAGGCGCCGAAACGCTGCTTGGTTGATTGTTTGAGATCTTTCATCAGGGACTGGTAACCCGGGTTGTACGAGATAACGACTTGGAAATCGGGGTGCGCCTCGATGATCTCACCTTTTTTCTCCAATGGCAGAATGCGCCGCGTATCGGTCAGTGGATGAATCACAACCGTGGTATCTTGCCGTGCCTCGACCACCTCGTCTAGATAGCAGATCGCACCATAACGCGCCGCCAGCGCCAGCGGTCCGTCCTGCCAGCGCGTACCGCTGGTGTCGAGCAAGAAGCGGCCGACCAAGTCGGAGGCAGTCATGTCTTCGTTGCATGCCACAGTGATCAACGGTTTGCCGAGCTTCCACGCCATGTATTCGACAAAACGGGTCTTGCCGCAGCCGGTGGGTCCTTTGAGCATCATGGGCATACGCACCGAGTACGCTGCCTCGTACAGCGCAACTTCATCGCCGGTGGCGCGATAGTACGGTTCGCGGGTCACACGATAGCTGTCGAGTGAACTCGATGTCGGCGCAACGACGGCCGTTGCCGGCAACGACATCGCTTGCGCCTCCTGGGTTGAAGTCGTGGAACGGTAGGATGCATTCCACCGGGGCATATAGGTTCGCGTCAGGTTTTCGTTACTCATAATGATATCCAGAATTCTTCGGTTCGACCGGGTTTAGTCCGGCCACACGCGATCGGGAAAAAGCGCCTGAGCGCTCGAAACCGGCTCAGCAGTTTGGCGAACCGGCTTGGCTTGTATATTTGTTTGCTTGGTGTCTTCAGCTGCCACACGCGGCGCAACAGCCTTGGTAGGCGTGGTAGACTTTGCCTGGCGCACACTGCTGGTAAGCTTGTCTTTTATGTTGGTCATGATGTAACAATCTCCTGAATGATGGCTTCAATTTCTGCGGCGGCAGCCTGCCCGCGCGCACCCATTTGAAACACAGATACGCCTTCGAGCGCAGCCGTTTTGTAGATGCTACGCCGACGTACCGAGGTTTGCAGCACTGGCAGTCCGAACTCAGCCAGAGCTTCTTGCATCGCCGCCGATAGCGCGCTGCGCGCTTCAATTTGATTGAGTAGCAGAAAGGCTCGCAGATTTGAACAGCGTTTGCGCACCTCGTCGATCTCCTGCGGCAAGCGCAAGCTGGCCCACAGGTCCACAGGCGAAGGCAGGATCGGAATCAGCGCGATATCACAAGTCAGGAGCGCAAACATAGCGGCGCGGGTGTCGACCGATGGCGGGCAGTCAAGCACGATATAGTCGAAGGCGCGGAATTCCTTGCGCAAATCAGGCAGGACAACGCCTAGCCGAAGCTGCTTGACCGTAGCAGGAAAGGCCTTAGTGCCGGCCGTCGCCCATTGCGTGGCCGAGGACTGCGGGTCAAGATCGACCACTACTACTGATGCCCGCCGCGCCAGCCCAGCGGCGAGGTTCATCGCCACCGTAGTCTTACCGACACCACCCTTTTGGTTGGTGATCGCGATGACACGCATGTCAACCACGATCACTTCCCCTGTTCAGCCAGCGCTGAGATGCGTGCGGCAAAAGTTTCATCCTGCGACGCGAAGACCTTGTCGTCGGTTGGTTCGAGCGTGACGTTAACGTAGGTGGTACCGAAACTGATATTCTGTGGATGTCGCTTGAACTCATCGCACAGAACCGACAAGGCATCGAGAAATGCGCGCGTCTGGGCATAACGCTCGAAGGAAAAGCGCCTATACAACGTCGGCGGCTTGTCGCGCCGCTCCCAGCCTTGCAATTCGTCACTCATGTCGAAGTTCATCCGGATTTAGTATGCGTAATGTGTTCTAGATGCTCCTGCTCCTGCGCTAACAACGATTGGAACAGTGCTATCGAATCCTGATCACGCAAGCGCTGTGCATGCATTAGCGCATTGACATAGAGTTGGACGGCCTGCACTTCCATTTGTTGATCGTGAGCGAATAGTTCCTGTGCATTGTGGCCCAAGCGCACAACGGGTAACTGTCCACCACAAGGAGCCACGCCAAGTAGGATCTGACGCTCAATCAAAAGTTCAGCGTGTTCCAGCTCTTCCATGGCTTCGGCGCGCAGGTGTGCTGCAAGTTCCACATCTCCCCAAAGACGCGCGAGCACGCTTTGTGCGAGGTATTGCTGGACTGCTCCCATCTCGTGGTTGAGAGCGCGTGCCAGCCACCCTAAGGTTCTCGGATCGACAGCCATGGCAGGAAACGATTCGTCGATCAACTAAGCGTGGAAGTGATCTCGGCATCGCGGCCGCCGCCACCGCCACCGCTGACGTCTGGCTTGGTCGGCAGTATGCCTTCAACTTCACTGTGCACGCGAGCAATAATGTGCGCAGCCACCAAGCCGTCACCCACACGTTCGCAAGCATCAGCGCCTGCACGAACTGCGGCGTTGACCGCGCCGGTTTCGCCACGCACCAGCACAGTGACGTAGCCGCCGCCGACGAACTGCCGGCCAATCAGACGCACCTCCGCTGCCTTGGTCATCGCATCGGCCGCTTCGATCGCGGGAACCAAACCGCGGGTTTCAATCATTCCCAGGGCAATGCCGTTTACGTTAGCCATGTTACTGTCCTCGTAGTTGTTTCAAAAAAGGTAGGGGGTTCTTAGGCACTCGGAGTCCTGGGCAATATGCCCTCAACTTCACTGTGCACGCGAGCAATAATGTGCGCAGCCACTAAGCCGTCACCCACACGCTCGCAAGCATCAGCGCCTGCACGAACTGCGGCGTTGACCGCGCCGGTTTCGCCACGCACCATCACGGTAACGTAGCCGCCGCCGACGAACTGACGCGAGATCAGACGTACTTCAGCAGCCTTGGTCATCGCATCGGCCGCTTCAATCGCGGGAACCAGACCGCGGGTTTCAATCATTCCCAGGGCAATGCCCATTATTTCTGCCATTTTCTTACTCCTTTAGTCAAAAAATTGGTTAAACTGCCACTTCTCTGCACTCAAGCGCCCGCCATGCGTGCGCCTTTTGCTCTATACGCGTAATATATACACGTCTGTTCACGCTTCGTCCCAGCCTTCGATGATGCCGCAGATCGTGAGATCAGTCGTCGTCCTCTGGTCTGGCATCGCATACCTAGCGGCGCTGCCCAGCGTAGTAAACACCCATTTTCCCGGTGGGGCGCCGACCGCGTCGGACGCCACCATGATTTCACCCTTCTGCCCTTTTAGTACGCGCAGCGATGTCGAACCGAGTCCCGGAACACGCCGAGTGCAAACCAGTTCACCGACGACGCGCCAGATCTCCATCAGATCGCCTCCGGATTCCAGTGGTCGATGATGCCAACGATCGTTAGATCGGAGGGAAAATCCTTGGCACCAGCCGCATCTCTAGCTGCTGAAGAACCGACACAGATTACCCAGTCTCCCGGGATGCAGCCCACCGCATCGACGGCTACACTGCGCGTTCCGCCGGGTTTGTCCTGCACGACCAGCAACGGGCGATGTCCAAAGCC
>NZ_QRCA01000031.1:0-2454 GCF_009833115.1 Nitrosomonas sp. GH22 | reverse complement strand
TGCTTGTTTTCTAGTTTAAGCCGCCGGATTTCTTCCTGCTCCGGTGTCAGTTTCCCATTACCGCGGAATGCCTGACCATTAGTATCCGCCTGGCTCTCCCTGATCCATCGCCCAAGCATGTTAGCCCTGATTTCCAGGCTTCTGGCAGCTTCTGCTATCGTTAATCCCTGATCCAGTACCAAGCTGATTGCATCCAGCTTGAATTCCTTTGTATAGTGTTTCCTAGGCTCCATTTCATCCTCCAATTAAGACTATTTTCTCTTAACTGGAGTGTCCGGGTCTATTAGACCATATCATAGTCATCTTGAACGGACGTCCACCTTTGCGGCCTCGAGCCCGCGCAGAATCCAGTCCCGCGATGGTGCGCTCTGAGATCAATTCACGTTCGAATTCAGCCAAGGCAGCGAATATTCCGAAAACCAGTTTCCCGGCAGCGCTGGTTGTATCAATGGCCGCGCCATGCCCGGTGAGCACTTTGAATCCAACTCCTTTCGAGGTAAGGTCGTGCACGGTGTTGATCAAGTGCCGCAAGTTGCGCCCGAGGCGATCCAGCTTCCACACCAGGAGCGTATCCCCTTCGCGTAGTGCTTTGAGGCACGCCGCGAGTCCTGGACGATCTTCGCGCTTACCGGAAGCTTGATCCTCATAGAGTTGGAAAGGATCAACACCCGCAGACAGCAGAGCATCTTCCTGTAAGTCCGTCGACTGTGATCCGTCCGCCTTTGAAACTCGCATGTAGCCAATCAGCACCTATTCCTCTTGTCACATATACGTTCGATTATGGACAGTGCGTACCGGAAAGTTTAGACCGCCAAAATTTGTCACTTAACCCGTCATTTATTCTAAGGAATGCAAAGGGTTCATACGGCTTGTAATGTGACAAAAATTCAAGGGGAATCCCCTCCTTTGCAAACGTGACACGCAAGCGATCCAAAGACTCCAGGCCTTGCCGCCAATTCTGTTTTCTGAAGCGACCCACAAATGCCTCAACTTCTGCGGGTGGCAAGCTCAAGTTTTGATTGGTATTCATCTTCGCCACTCCTGAAAAACCGGCGTTAGCACGCCGAGGTTGTAATCACGGCACCTGTTGGGCCGCGTGCTTCACTCTCAAAATCTCGACGGTGCGCGCATCGTCCAGCACGCGATAAAAAACGATGTAGTTAGGATACACGACCAGCTCGCGCAGGAAGTCCGGCAGGCCGGGCCTGCCGGTGTGGCCAATTCTTGGATGCTGCGCAAGCGGCAACACCTTGGCGCGCAGCTCCTGGCCAAATTCCTCAGCCTTGATCGGGTTGTCCTGGGCGATGTAGTCAACGATGTTGTCTAAGTCGGCCTCGGCAATCGGTCGCCAGACGATGCTGTAAGAAGTCTTAGGCTTCGTCATAGGTCAGTTAGTTGGCCTGCTGGCTCATGCTTACTTCGCTCCTGCGGCCTTGTGGCGCGCAATGCGCGCATCCATCCGGGCCATGACTTCATCATGCTCCACGCTCGGCCGTGGATCGTCGATGGCCTCCTGAATCTCGGCGGCCAGCCACTGGTTATAGGCGGCGGCTTCATGCGCTTGGCGCATCGCTTGGGCGCGGCTATCCCGGTTCTGCGTGACTACTTTCTGGTCGGGGTTCCAGTTGGTCGCGTCGAGCCGGACAACAGCAATACCAAGATCGCGCAATACGATTAGCGCGGAATTCGGACTACCGAAGCGGCGCGGCTCGGTGCTGCGAGCCTTCACCAAAAAAGCGTCTTGCCCGCTGCGGGTGGCAATCTCAATGAAGAAACCGCTGCCCTGCCCTTTCAAGGTGACGCCGACAACGCCGCCGGCGCGAGCCGTGGCACGTAGCTGCTCTAGTGTCATGCTTTGCATGATTCGCTCCTTTATAGGTTAAGCGTGTTTTCCTAGCCTTGATTGTGCATAATCTATGGAAGTCATGCAAGTGTTTTTAAGTCGGCAAACGGTCGTTTTTCGGACAGCAATCTGGGATTTAAATAAGGCTGATAATTTTAGAACCGTCGACAGCGACGGTTGTCATTTTCATGAAGACAATTGCACCAGTTGGTAGGCACGAGAAAGTTCAGGCCGTTACGTCTGCTCAGTAATGGGTGCTCCTACCGCGATAGCTGTCTCAACAAGTTCACAACTGAGTTAGTTGGGGACATTTAAGCAAGGCTCAACTCGCATTAAATAGTGAACTCACAGTGAACCGCCCCGGGTTTTGAGGAGGCTCCACTATCTGAGAAGATGGAGCCATGAACAAATCAAATAAATATTCCCCCGAAGTAAGAGCGCGCGCAGTCCGTCTGGTGCAGGAACACCGCAGTGAGTATCCCTCGCTGTGGTCGACGATTGAATCCATTGCGCCGAAGATCGGCTGTTCAGCCCACACATTGCTTGAATGGGTGCGCAAACACGAGACTGATACCGGCTTGCGAGACGGTGTGACCAGTGAAGCGTATACA
>NZ_QRCA01000030.1:0-85060 GCF_009833115.1 Nitrosomonas sp. GH22 | reverse complement strand
ATTGACCGGACATCAAAGTTCGTTTTTGTTCAACTCCAGAACAAAGCCAACCGCAACACGGCAACCGCCTTCTTGAAGGCCGTGATCGAGACTGTTCCCTACAAGATCCATACAATCCTGACTGATAACGGTATCCAGTTTACGTTCCCGGCGCGTTATCGGAATGGGCCAACGGCTCAGTATGTAACGCATATGTTCGATAGGTGTTGTCAGATCAACGGCATCGAGCACCGTCTCACCAAACCCAACCATCCCTGGACCAATGGTCAGGTTGAACGCATGAATCGAACCATCAAGGATGCGACTGTAAAACGGTATTATTACGACTCACACGATCAGTTGAAGGCCCATCTCCATCGCTTTGTGATGGCTTATAACTTCGCCAAAAGACTAAAAGCTCTCAAAGGCCTAACACCCTATGAATACATCTGCAAAATCTGGAAAAATGAGCCAGATCGTTTTATCTTTGACCCATTCCAGCACACCGTGGGACTAAACATTTAGTTGCCGCTGAAAAAATCACAGTGGATATTAATATACTTAAATCGTTGGTCGGAAATGATCAGGTCATTATCAAAGAATTTTTGCAAGATTTTCTCCGTGACGCTCGAAAGATTGCTGAACAGTTGCAAAGTACCGTAGCAGATGGCAAGGCAGATGAGGCGAAATTTGCCGTACATAAGCTTAAATCTTCAGCGCGTTCGATTGGTGCGCTGGCTCTGGGTGAGTGGTGTGCGCAAATGGAGGTGGCTGCAAAAGAAGGTGATGTGGAAAAACTGGCTAGGCTATTGCCTGGCTTTAAACAAGAGCTGGCCGAAGTGGGGAGTTATATTAAGAAGGTATTGGCACAACCCGATGTGTGAGCGCAAAAGGATGAAATATGAAAATTCATGAATACCAGGCTAAAGCAATTCTTAGCCGTTATGCGATTAGTGTGCCGGCCGGTATTGCTTGTTTTAGCGTGGAGGAAGCGATTCTGGCTGCTGAAAAGCTGGGGGGTGATAAATGGGTGGTCAAGGCACAAATTTATGCTGGAGGGCGTGGCAAGGCAGGGGGGGTAAAGCTGGCAAAGTCCATTGTGGAGGTCCGGCAGTTTTCTGAGGCGATGTTGTTTGCTCCGCTGGTCACGCATCAAACCGGCCCACAGGGACAGATTGTTCGCCGGCTCTATATTGAACAGGGGATCGATATCAGTCATGAGTATTACGTGGCACTGGTTGTTGATCGTGCTTCGCAGTGTGTCAGTTTAATTGCGAGTGATGCGGGTGGCATGGATATTGAGGGGGTGGCAACCAGTACACCAGAAAAAATACATAAAACTCAGATTAATCCGC
The DNA here is from genome assembly GCF_009833115.1 of Nitrosomonas sp. GH22. Taxonomy (NCBI): domain Bacteria; kingdom Pseudomonadati; phylum Pseudomonadota; class Betaproteobacteria; order Nitrosomonadales; family Nitrosomonadaceae; genus Nitrosomonas; species Nitrosomonas sp. GH22. The sequence goes on along the minus strand of NZ_QRCA01000030.1, from coordinate 83,726 downwards.
TTGAGGGATTGAATCTTCAAGATGCAGAGAGAGTTGTGCGCCAGATCAATTTGCCTGAATCATGCCGATCAGCGGCGGTGTCTATGCTGGGGGCGCTATATCAGGCATTCGATGAGAACGATATTTCATTACTTGAAATCAATCCGTTGATTGTTACACCAGATAACCGTCTGATTGCTTTGGACGCCAAAATGAATTTCGATGATAACGCCTTGTTTCGTCATCCGGAAATCGTTGCCCTGCGGGATCTGGATGAAGATGATCCGCTTGAGGTTGAAGCAGCGCGGCATGGGCTTTCCTATATTCCGCTTGATGGTGATATTGGCTGTCTAGTCAACGGTGCTGGTTTGGCTATGGCAACCATGGACATTATTAAACTCTATGGTGGCAATCCAGCCAATTTTCTGGATGTGGGAGGCGGAGCGACGGTGGAAAAAGTAACTGAGGCATTCAAGCTGATGCTGAGAAATCCCGATTTGCAGGCAATACTGGTCAATATTTTTGGTGGGATTATGCGCTGCGATGTAATTGCTGATGGGGTGGTGTCAGCGGTGCGCGAGGTGAAGCTAGCTGTTCCATTGATTGTTCGATTGGAGGGAACCAATGTGGAGTTGGGGAAAAAGATTCTGGCAGATTCGGGATTAACGATTATTGCTGGCAGCAACATGGCTGATGCTGCCAGAAAGGCGGTGGATGCAGCAGCTCGGCATCGATCTGAAGCTGCAACCAGAGGAGCATAACAGATGGCTATTCTGATTGATCGTCATACGCGTGTCATGACACAGGGTATTACAGGTAAAACCGGGCAGTTTCATACTCGCCAGTGCCGAGAATATGCTTTTGGCAGGGATTGTTTTGTGGCTGGAGTCAATCCTAAAAAGGCAGGAGAGGATTTTGAAGGTATTCCGGTGTTTGCAACAGTGGAAGCAGCAAGGCAGACGACGGGTGCGACTGTATCGGTGATTTATGTGCCGCCTGCTTATGCAGCTGCAGCAATTGATGAGGCGGTGGAGGCCGAACTGGATCTGGTCATCTGCATTACTGAAGGTATTCCTGTTCGAGATATGTTGCGGACACGCGCCCGTATGCGTGGAAAAAAGACACAGTTGATCGGTCCTAATTGTCCGGGAGTTATCACGCCAGGTGAGTTGAAAATTGGCATTATGCCAGGCGCCATTCATCAACAAGGAAGGATTGGGGTGGTTTCAAGATCAGGTACGTTAACTTATGAGGCAGTGGCGCAGCTGAGTGAGCTGGGATTAGGGCAATCTACTTGCATCGGAATTGGTGGTGATCCGATCAATGGTCTTAAACATATTGATATCCTAAAGTTGTTCAATGAGGATGACGGAACTGATGCGGTGTTGATGGTGGGTGAAATTGGTGGTACTGATGAGGAAGAATCTGCTCATTGGGTTAAAGATCATATGAAGAAGCCGGTGGTGGGGTTTGTTGCCGGAATGACAGCGCCTCCCGGCAAACGGATGGGGCATGCAGGTGCAATTATTGCTGGAGGCAAAGGAACAGCACAGGAAAAAATTGAAGTAATGGAGGCATGTGGTATTCATGTTGCCCGCAATCCAGCTGAAATGGGCAAGCTATTGAAAACAGTGATATAGCAAAAAATAAAATATAACGAATAAAAGGGAGTGAAAAATGCTGCGAGTAAATGTTGTTGCGATAGTAATTGCTTTATTGGCAGGCTGTACGATGGCTAAGCGCCCGATGCCTGGCCCCGTTCTCCCGGCTCCGGATCCTGTTGTGCAGCAAAGACCGTCCGGTCCGTTGCCGCTTAGTACGCGCCCAACCTACAATCTTGCTGGCTACCCCAAAGCAGCTCAGGAAGGATATGTGGATGGATGTGAAACCGCAAAACAATCAGCTTATGGGTTTAAGGATAAAAAACGCTACGCGGCCGATATGCAGTACCGGATGGGTTGGGATGACGGGTTATCTATTTGTCGTGGTACACGTTGATCAAAATAAACTGATCCGCTGACTGTTATGAAAAGTTTGCTGAAAATAACGTGGTTATTATGGGGTGCGTTGACTTTTCCGGCTTATGCCGTTGATTTGCCAGATACCGTCAGGCAGGCACTAAAAAAAACAGGCATTCCCGAAGCAGCTGTCGGGATTTATGTCAGGGAAGTCGGTGCTGAGCGGCCGCTAGTGTCAGTCAATGCTGATGTGCCAATGAATCCTGCTTCAGTCATGAAGGTTGTAACAACGTATGCCGGACTGGAAATGCTTGGGCCATCATACACGTGGCGTACTAAGGTGTATGCAAATGGCAATCTGGAAAATGGCAGATTGCAAGGTGACTTGATCATCAAGGGTTATGGCGATCCCAGTCTTAATCTGGAAAATTTCTGGCTGTTGCTCCGTCAGCTTCGCCAGTCCGGGCTAAAAGATATCAGCGGGGATCTGGTACTGGATTACAGCTACTATAGTTTTCCGACGGAAAATCCTGGTGCTTTTGATGGTAAACGCTATAAAACTTACAATGTGGCCCCGGAAGCGCTGCTGGTGAATTACCACACATCAACACTACATCTATTTCCCGAATCGCAGCATGGTGGAGTGCGGGTTACGGCCGATCCGGAAAGCCAATTGCTGAATGTGCAAAACCACCTCAAACTGACTCAGAAAAAATGTAGCACCAGTGGAGTTCGCGTGAATATTCGTGACGATGTTCCGCGACCAGGCCATGTGACAGTAATGCTTGAAGGTGATTACTCGGCTCATTGTGGCCAAACCGCTTACTACCTGAGTTTGCACGAGAGCTCGACGTACATTCATCAGCTGTTTAGTGGGCTATGGAAGCAACTGGATGGTACATTTAATGGCAGCGTACGGCATGGAGTAACATCAAAAACGCTGAATCCGATTAGTGTCTACCATTCTCCGCCACTGGCCGAAGTCATTCGTGGTATTAACAAATTCAGTAATAACGTAGCAGCAAAACAGTTGTTTTTATCACTGGGTGAAACAGAATCTAACGGCGGCGAATTTGTTTCACCCAATCTTGCGCGATCTGGAATACGACAGTGGCTATTTTCAAAAAATATGGATTTTCCAGAATTGGTGCTGGAAAATGGATCGGGGTTGTCACGCATAGAACGAATCAGTGCGCGGCATTTAAATGACTTGCTGAATGCGGCTTATTTTTCGCCCACGATGCCTGAATTCATGGCCTCCCTGGCAGTGGTCGGGGTGGATGGAACAGCTCGAAAGCGCTTAAAGAAATCCGTTGTTGCTCAAAAGGCGCATATTAAAACAGGCACATTGAAAGATGTATCCGCGATAGCAGGGTATGTGCTGAACCATAAAAAAAAGCGTTATGTAATAGTATTCATCGTGAATCATCCGAAGTCAGGCGGTGCAAGAGTGGCTATGGATGCGCTATTAGAATGGTTGTATATAAAAACATAAAACATGAGGAAAGTGTAGATAGCGGGCTAGGGCCTGTTTCCGTTTGATCTCACTCAAGCTTTTGATTTAAAGAAGCAAGCTCAATTGTTATAGCTCCCACACAACAGTAATACGAGTTTGCTCTTATAAAGCAAGAAGATAGCCTGAAATGCCAACAGACCCTAGGTATAAAATTAAAAATGTTTTTAAGCAAAAATAGATGATCCGCAAGATACTTTGTCGCAGAATCACGAAGGTGTCTGTATTTAAAATACTAAATAGAATCAAATGATTACATTGATCAACAGATAAAAATGAAAAATGATGGCTAACATCGCTTGACTTGGGTTATTTAATCTATATAATGCGCATCTCTATAGCGATGACGCAAGTCAAAGCAAAGATCTTTAAAAAAACAAATAACCAATAAGTGTGGACGCTTGGCAATATAAAAGTTGTAAGGCCCAATAAAATTGGGCTGGTAAATGATTAAGCGTCTGCGAAGATGGCCTGTCAAATAGGCTTGAGTCAGATGAAAAGAAATAAAACTGAAGAGTTTGATCCTGGCTCAGATTGAACGCTGGCGGCATGCTTTACACATGCAAGTCGAACGGCAGCGGGGGCTTCGGCCCGCCGGCGAGTGGCGAACGGGTGAGTAATACATCGGAACGTGTCCTTAAGTGGGGAATAACGCATCGAAAGATGTGCTAATACCGCATATCTCTCAGGAGGAAAGCAGGGGATCGAAAGACCTTGCGCTAAAGGAGCGGCTGATGTCTGATTAGCTAGTTGGTGGGGTAAAGGCTTACCAAGGCAACGATCAGTAGCTGGTCTGAGAGGACGACCAGCCACACTGGGACTGAGACACGGCCCAGACTCCTACGGGAGGCAGCAGTGGGGAATTTTGGACAATGGGCGAAAGCCTGATCCAGCCATGCCGCGTGAGTGAAGAAGGCCTTCGGGTTGTAAAGCTCTTTTAGTCGGAAAGAAAGAGTCATAGTAAATAGCTATGATTTATGACGGTACCGACAGAAAAAGCACCGGCTAACTACGTGCCAGCAGCCGCGGTAATACGTAGGGTGCGAGCGTTAATCGGAATTACTGGGCGTAAAGGGTGCGCAGGCGGCCTTGTAAGTCAGATGTGAAAGCCCCGGGCTTAACCTGGGAATTGCGTTTGAAACTACAAAGCTAGAGTGCAGCAGAGGGGAGTGGAATTCCATGTGTAGCAGTGAAATGCGTAGAGATGTGGAAGAACACCGATGGCGAAGGCAGCTCCCTGGGTTGACACTGACGCTCATGCACGAAAGCGTGGGGAGCAAACAGGATTAGATACCCTGGTAGTCCACGCCCTAAACTATGTCAACTAGTTGTCGGATCTAATTAAGGATTTGGTAACGTAGCTAACGCGTGAAGTTGACCGCCTGGGGAGTACGATCGCAAGATTAAAACTCAAAGGAATTGACGGGGACCCGCACAAGCGGTGGATTATGTGGATTAATTCGATGCAACGCGAAAAACCTTACCTACCCTTGACATGCTTGGAATCTAATGGAGACATAAGAGTGCCCGAAAGGGAGCCAGGACACAGGTGCTGCATGGCTGTCGTCAGCTCGTGTCGTGAGATGTTGGGTTAAGTCCCGCAACGAGCGCAACCCTTGTCGCTAATTGCTATCATTTTAATGAGCACTTTAGCGAGACTGCCGGTGACAAACCGGAGGAAGGTGGGGATGACGTCAAGTCCTCATGGCCCTTATGGGTAGGGCTTCACACGTAATACAATGGCGCGTACAGAGGGTTGCCAATCCGCGAGGAGGAGCCAATCTCAGAAAGCGCGTCGTAGTCCGGATCGGAGTCTGCAACTCGACTCCGTGAAGTCGGAATCGCTAGTAATCGCGGATCAGCATGCCGCGGTGAATACGTTCCCGGGTCTTGTACACACCGCCCGTCACACCATGGGAGTGATTTTCACCAGAAGCAGGTAGTTTAACCGCAAGGAGGGCGCTTGCCACGGTGGGGGTCATGACTGGGGTGAAGTCGTAACAAGGTAGCCGTAGGGGAACCTGCGGCTGGATCACCTCCTTTCATAAATTATTGTCAAGTGTTCACACTTATTGGTTGTTTGAGTAGATAAATATAAATTTGGGTTTGAGGTGTTGGGTTAAACTTGGACTCGTAAGGGTCTGTAGCTCAGTTGGTTAGAGCACACGCTTGATAAGCGTGGGGTCGGTGGTTCAAGTCCACCCAGACCCACCATAGGGGGTGTAGCTCAGCTGGGAGAGCACCTGCTTTGCAAGCAGGGGGTCATCGGTTCGATCCCGTTCACCTCCACCATTAAGAATGGAAATTTAATTTATTTATTGTTCTTTAAAAATAAAAATTGGGTAAGATTGTGCTTAAAGCATAATTAAAGTAACTATAAGAGTGATGACAAACACCAATCTTTTTTTTGTGATGGTGGTGGTAAGTTTTCAAGATTATAGGATCAAGCGAACAAGTGCATGTGGTGGATGCCTTGGCGATTACAGGCGATGAAGGACGTGGAAGCCTGCGAAAAGCTCCGGGGAGCTGGCAATAAGCTTTGATCCGGAGATGTCCGAATGGGGAAACCCACCCGTAAGGGTAATCACTCCTGAATATATAGGGGGTTGATGGCTAACCTGGTGAACTGAAACATCTAAGTAGCCAGAGGAAAAGAAATCAAAAGAGATTCCCAGAGTAGCGGCGAGCGAAATGGGAGCAGCCGGTAATATTTAGTATTTGAATTAATCGAATTATCTGGAAAGTTAAACCGTAGTGGGTGATAGTCCCGTAGATAAAAATTCAAGTATGGAACTAAGATTACGCAAAGTAGGGCGGGGCACGTGAAATCCTGTCTGAATATAGGGGGACCATCCTCTAAGGCTAAATACTCGTAATCGACCGATAGTGAACCAGTACCGTGAGGGAAAGGCGAAAAGAACCCCGGGAGGGGAGTGAAATAGATCCTGAAACCGCATGCATACAAACAGTGGGAGCCTCGCAAGGGGTGACCGCGTACCTTTTGTATAATGGGTCAGCGACTTACATTCAGTAGCAAGCTTAACCGATAGGGGAGGCGTAGTGAAAACGAGTCTTAATAGGGCGATAAGTTGCTGGGTGTAGACCCGAAACCAGATGATCTACCCATGGCCAGGATGAAGCGAGGGTAATGCTTCGTGGAGGTCCGAACCCACTAATGTTGAAAAATTAGGGGATGAGCTGTGGGTAGGGGTGAAAGGCTAAACAAATCTGGAAATAGCTGGTTCTCTCCGAAAACTATTTAGGTAGTGCCTCATATATCATTTTTGGGGGTAGAGCACTGTTATGGCTAGGGGGTCGTCAAGACTTACCAAACCATTGCAAACTCCGAATACCAAAAAATGTAAGTATGGGAGACAGACATCGGGTGCTAACGTTCGGTGTCGAGAGGGAAACAACCCAGACCTTCAGCTAAGGTCCCAAAGATACAGTTAAGTGGTAAACGAAGTGGGAAGGCATAGACAGTCAGGAAGTTGGCTTAGAAGCAGCCATCCTTTAAAGAAAGCGTAATAGCTCACTGATCGAGTCGTCCTGCGCGGAAGATGTAACGGGGCTAAACTGTACACCGAAGCTAAGGACTTGCAATTAGTTGCAAGTGGTAGGAGAGCGTTCCGTAGGCCTGTGAAGGTGATTTGTGAAGATTGCTGGAGGTATCGGAAGTGCGAATGCTGACATGAGTAGCGATAAAGGAAGTGAAAAGCTTCCTCGCCGAAAACCCAAGGTTTCCTGTGCAACGTTCATCGGCGCAGGGTTAGTCGGCTCCTAAGGCGAGGCAGAGATGCGTAGCTGATGGGAAACTGGTTAATATTCCAGTACCTTTATTTAATGCGATGCGGGGACGAAGAAGGCTAGCTTAGCCGGGTGTTGGATGTCCCGGTTGAAGCAGGTAGATATGCTATCTAGGAAAATCCGGATAGCTAAGTTGAGATGTGATAACGAAACTTCCTTAGGGAAGCCAAGTAAGTAATGCCATGCTTCCAGGAAAAGCCGCTAAGCTTCAGTTAAATAAAGACCGTACCGTAAACCGACACAGGTGGGAAGGATGAGAATTCTAAGGCGCTTGAGAGAACTCAGGAGAAGGAACTCGGCAAATTGACACCGTAACTTCGGGAGAAGGTGTGCCTTTAGTATGTAAAGTACTTCGCGTATGGAGCAGAAAAAGGTTGCAATAAAATGGTGGCTGCGACTGTTTAATAAAAACACAGCACTCTGCAAACACGAAAGTGGACGTATAGAGTGTGACGCCTGCCCGGTGCCGGAAGGTTAAGTGATGGGGTGCAAGCTCTTGATCGAAGCCCCGGTAAACGGCGGCCGTAACTATAACGGTCCTAAGGTAGCGAAATTCCTTGTCGGGTAAGTTCCGACCTGCACGAATGGCGTAACGATGGCCACACTGTCTCCTCCTGAGACTCAGCGAAGTTGAAATGGTTGTGAAGATGCAATCTACCCGCGGCTAGACGGAAAGACCCCGTGCACCTTTACTGTAGCTTTACATTGGATTTTGATTATTCTTGTGTAGGATAGGTGGGAGGCTGTGATATATGCTCGCTAGAGTATATGGAGCCAACCTTGAAATACCACCCTGGAATGGTCGGAATTCTAACTCAGGTCCATAATCTGGATCGAGGACCGTGTATGGTAGGCAGTTTGACTGGGGCGGTCTCCTCCCAAAGAGTAACGGAGGAGTGCGAAGGTACGCTAGGTACGGTCGGAAATCGTGCTGATAGTGCAATGGCATAAGCGTGCTTAACTGCGAGACTGACAAGTCGAGCAGATGCGAAAGCAGGTCATAGTGATCCGGTGGTTCTGTATGGAAGGGCCATCGCTCAACGGATAAAAGGTACGCCGGGGATAACAGGCTGATTCCTCCCAAGAGTTCATATCGACGGGGGAGTTTGGCACCTCGATGTCGGCTCATCACATCCTGGGGCTGTAGTCGGTCCCAAGGGTATGGCTGTTCGCCATTTAAAGTGGTACGTGAGCTGGGTTTAAAACGTCGTGAGACAGTTTGGTCCCTATCTGCCGTGGGCGTTGGAAATTTGAGTGGGGCTGCTCCTAGTACGAGAGGACCGGAGTGGACGCACCTCTGGTGTACCGGTTATGACGCCAGTCGTATCGCCGGGTAGCTAAGTGCGGGAGAGATAACCGCTGAAAGCATCTAAGCGGGAAACTTGCCATAAGATTAGATTTCCCGGGAGTATAACTCCCCTGAAGGTTCGTTGGAGACTACAACGTTGATAGGTCGAATGTGGAAGCGCAGTAATGCGTTGAGCTAATCGATACTAATTGACCGTGAGGCTTGATCCTATAATCTTGAAAATTGAGTTATATTTTATATATAGTTGCTGTTATTACCCAATTCTACCGTTTATGCTTGGCGGCCATAGCGCTTTGGACCCACCTTTTCCCATCCCGAACAGAGAAGTGAAACGAAGCAGCGCCGATGATAGTATGTTTTCACATGTGAAAGTAGGTCACCGCCAAGCTTCCTATTTATAGAGTATTTTGAAAGATTATTTTTTTAAAATACTCTATTGTTTTGTTGAGGCAAAACTATTTTTTAATTTTAGCTTGCAATATTTTTATATATATTATGAAATAAATCTATAGATCTTGCGTGGCTAATATTTAAATATTTTTTAATGAATTAACAAATATCCTCTTAGTATTCCCATTCCTATTTATTTCATTTATTGCAGCCATATTTTTATATGGCTATAATGAATGATTTTTCTCTCTTCTCACCTAGCTATCTTCATAGTATCGTTTTAATTTCATGGATTGAATTTGAATTACCTAGGGTTACATGGATGTAATTCTAATTATCAATGTTCTTATGTGATTTCTGTTTCTATTGAAAACAGGAATAAGTTGGCCAAGATGTTTGGGTGTGATCTTGATGTACAGATCAAGTGACTTATTCTCTATGCTCATTATCCCGTATGATGATTACATCATTTTCCTTAACTGCCTGTCTGGTGGATTCTTTTTTATTTGTAAAACTTTGTAAACTATGGAGAAGCTTTATTTTCTAGTTTAATCTTCTATTTAAACAAATGAACAGTAGTGATAATCTAGGTTGTGGTGTTATCTTAAAATTTGTTCTGCATTCATAATAGAAGTTTTGGCCGCAATATCTGAGCTATGTGTTGCATATTAAAAACGCGAATATAAGGGCGATATGGTGGCCAGACAGTATTTGAAATTATGCAAATAGTGGTTGCAGGCGTTGATTATGTTGGGTTATCTAATTTAGTGTTGCTGGCAACATGCTGAAGGTTTGTCAGCGTCACTATCTATACGCCTACAAACATCAATCACTTCAATGCGAGTTTTATTAAGATAGGTTACCTCGAAAAATCCTGTTTTTGAAAATCTACTGATCACAATAAAATCAATGTGTTACGTACAAATATTTTCAGAATTTATAGATTTTTCGGGATAATCAGTAATCATTCGTGATGTCATAATCATCAATCCGTGAGCAGTGATGGCGATCAAATACGCCACCCAGCTGGTTATCTTGCCAAAATTAGTAAGGTATTGGGTTACAGATAACCTGTTTTTCTCATAAATTTTTAGTGAGGGTAGTAGAGTGCCATCAGGCAGGAATTCCACCGCTATTTATCGACAGTACCGAGATCGAGGCGATCAAGCCGTTGCTGGAGAGCGCGCTGGAAGACCCATCCCAGACGCATAGACCTGTCCGAAATATTCTGTGTGGTGTGCTCTCTGTATTTATTCAGGAGTGGCTGCCAATGACGCATGCTGCTCGAAAAGTTTCCCAAATAGCGCAAGTACACTCGTACTTTTCCATCTGGAGTGAAACGCGAAGGTGGCGGTTCTGCTAGAGCAGGCTTTAAAAATCAGGTTAGTGTGGTCCGAGAGAAGCTGGGTCCAATGCCAGCAACACGTTCTTGGTTGTGGGCGTACAAAGTGCCAAAAACACTGACACAGCACGGTTCAAGGGTTATGATGCGGGCAACGAAGTTTCGGGAATCAAACGCCACATTGCAGTAGATACTAAGGATTATCCGATGCAATCGCAGTCACTATAGCTGAAGAGGCCGTAAGGGAGCTTTGCTGGCGGCTGCGTCGAGGCTGCAGCAGGGACAAAGTTTGCTGTACGACAGCGATTATATGGACAAACCTTTCGCTCAAGGAAAGTGCGAAGTCCTGGAAAAGTTTGTGTCGGCACAAATCGCCAAACATAGCGAGCGGCCATACCTTTAAGGTCATATCCAAGCGCTGGATTATGGGATGTGGTTTCGCGTGGCTAGAAAAGAATCGGCGGCTGTGGAAAAACTGTGAGCGATTACTCAATATCAACATATCGTAGGACTTAAACAACTAAGATCGTAGGCGTCTATCAGCTGATTATGAAGACAGGATCGGATAATTTATTCAACGAGTCATGAAGTGCATCAGGGCTAAAGGAATTGCTGAGTTTTTCAACTTGCGGATCCCTTGTGTCAGGCAAGTTGCCACTTCAAGATTTATACACGTGATCTATTCGGGAGCAATTAATTGAAGATACTTATTACTGGTTCAGCCGGTTTTATTGGATCTGCATTGACGCTGCGGCTGCTTGAACGTGGTGACACCGTCATTGGTATCGATAATCACAATGATTATTATGATCCACAGATTAAGGAGGATCGTCTTGCCCGGTTTGCGGATCATCCTGCTTACACCCATTTGCGTCTTGACTTGGCAGATCGCGAAGGGATCAATTCCTGTTTTGAAATGCATAAACCACAACGGGTGGTGAATCTGGCTGCTCAGGCCGGGGTGCGCTATTCCATTGAGAATCCATTGGCTTATATTGACAGCAATATCGTTGGTTTTGCCCATATTCTTGAAGGTTGTCGTCATAACGGTGTCGAACATCTGGTGTATGCCAGCAGCTCTAGCGTGTACGGTGCCAATACGCAGATGCCGTTTTCGGTGCATCACAACGTTGATCACCCGCTCAGCCTTTATGCAGCCAGCAAAAAATCTAATGAGCTAATGGCGCATACTTACAGCCATTTATATAACTTGTCGACTGCTGGCCTACGTTTTTTTACTGTATATGGTCCTTGGGGGCGGCCGGATATGGCGCTGTTTAAATTCACTAAGGCTATTCTTGCCGGAGAAAAGATTCCGGTATTTAACTATGGAAAACATCGCCGAGATTTTACTTATGTAGATGACATTGTGGAGGGCGTAATCCGTGTGCTGGATCAACCCACTCGGCCTGACCCGGCCTGGAGCGGGGAAAATCCGGATGCAGGCACCAGTATGGCACCCTGGCGTGTTTACAACATTGGCAATAACAGCCCGGTAGAGCTGATGGACTATATTGCTGCACTGGAAAAAGCGCTTGGTAAAAAGGCCGCAATGGAAATGCTACCCCTGCAGCCAGGTGACGTACCGGATACTTATGCCGATGTTTCTGATCTCGTCGAACAATTCGATTACAGGCCCGCCACGTCGGTCGAACAGGGAATAGCCAGCTTTGTGACGTGGTATCGCAATTACTTCAATTTGTAGGAGACAACATGCAACTCCAGGATATCAAACTTGCCATTATCGGGCTTGGATATGTCGGCCTTCCACTGGCTGCTGAGTTTGGCCGCAAGCGTCCTGTGACCGGGTTCGATATTAACCAGCAGCGTATTGATGAGCTTAAAAATGGCAATGACTTTACGCTGGAAGTCACGCAGGAAGAACTTGCAGCGGCAAAGCATTTGACTTTTACCACCAATATAGACGATTTACGCACCTGTAATTGCTACATTATTACCGTTCCCACACCAATTGATGATCACAAGCGCCCTGATCTTATGCCACTTATCAAAGCCAGCGAGACTGTCGGTAAGGTATTGAGAAAAGGAGATATTGTTATTTATGAATCTACTGTCTACCCTGGTTGTACCGAAGAAGATTGTGTGCCTGTGCTGGAGCGTGTTTCTGGCCTGAAATTTAACCGGGATTTCTACTGTGGCTACAGTCCAGAGCGCATCAACCCAGGTGACAAGGAACATCGTGTCACGACTATCAAAAAGGTTACCTCGGGCTCCACTCCGGAAATCGCTGATCTGGTAGATAGCTTATACAACGAAATTATTACTGTAGGCACACACAAAGCGGAAAGTATCAAGGTGGCTGAAGCTGCCAAGGTGATCGAAAACACCCAGCGTGATCTGAATATTGCTCTTATCAACGAGCTGGCGTTGATTTTCAACAAAATGAATATTGATACTGAAGCCGTACTCAAAGCAGCGGGCAGTAAGTGGAATTTTCTGCCGTTTCGTCCCGGTCTGGTGGGTGGACATTGTATTGGGGTGGATCCGTATTACCTGACACATAAAGCGCAGGCAATTGGCTATCATCCGGAAATTATTCTTGCTGGACGGCGACTAAATGACAGCATGGGAGCCTATGTTGTTGCTCAGCTGGTTAAAGCCATGACCAAAAAACGTCTTCAGGTAGATGGCGCCAAGGTATTGGTCATGGGACTTACCTTCAAGGAAAACTGTCCGGATCTGCGTAATACCCGAGTGGTGGATATCGTGACCGAACTCAAGGATTACAACTGCGTAGTGGATGTATACGATCCATGGTTGTCTTCTGAAGAGGCACAACACGAATACAGTATCAAGCTGATTGAAGCACCCGAATCCGGTAATTATGATGCTATTATCCTGGCTGTGGCACATCGGCAGTTCAAGGATATGGGGGCTTCCTCTATCCGTGCACTGGGGAAACCCAATGCTGTTCTATATGATTTGAAGTATGTGCTTAATCCACAGGAATCAGATCTGAGGCTGTAAATAAGATTACTTTCGCAGATCCTGGTTCTGATTGATCCGGGCAGAAAACAGGCTGGCAGATGCAATCACGAGTCCTCCCGCCCAGTCTCTACTTGTCAGATGTTCGTCGGTCAGAAAACAGGCGGCTACAGCTGCGACCACCAGCTCAAACAGCATAATTACAATAGCCTGATTGGCCGGTACATGGGTCATTCCATACTGCAGCAATATACTGAGGGAAAAAACTAGCCCGCCTGCACCGAGCAATATCAGCCATACGTTGGCAGGCAGATGGGTGATATCAGAAGTATTTCCCATGAGCAGGGTGGCGACAAACCCGGTCAGGGCAGCGCCAGAGAGTACCGCCATCAGCTTTAAGTGGATGTTGTGCTGCTGATCTTTGCGAATCAGGACATTGGTCAGTGCAAAAGCAAATCCACCCGATAGCCCCATCCAGTCACCGTAGGAAGTTGGCAGGGGCAACCCGCCTTCCGGCTGCCAGAGCAGAAGTAAAGCACCCGTCAGAGATAACAGAATGATCAGATAACCTTGTCTGCTTAGCCGTTCTTGCAGCAGAATGCGGGAAAATAAAATAGTCCACAGCGGTGCCAGATAGAACAGGAGCAGAACCCGCATAACTTCGCCGTGAATAATCCCGAGCACATAGGCGATACTAGTCCAGCCTGCGCCCAGATTGATCCAGAGCAGAATCCAGGCTGTCGTATTAAGTACTTCAGAGATCCGGATTTGTTTCCTGAATAAAGCCAGGCTGATCAACAACGCAATGGAGTAAGTCAGCGCAGTGGATAATTCGCCCCGCATACCGGCCTGTTCCAGTAGACGGTAAGGATACCAGGCTACTCCCCAAGCGGCAGCACCCAGTAATAGACTGGCTATCGGCAATAATTTTTTTTGTTTGGTCAACGTTGCCAGTGCCCTTTATAATTGGTGCTTAACATTTTTACTGCCTCCCTAACCTGCTCCACAAGCACCACATTTGTGGATAATCCTGAAAAGTATGAACCCTTTACTGGAAAGCCTTCAGTTATACCCGTTTCAAAAACTTACCAGACTATTTGAGAATCTCGTGCTGAGTGATGCCTCTCTGACCCCCATTGGTTTGCATATTGGAGAACCAAGACACGATACGCCCGAGTTTATCAGACAAGAGTTAGTGAATAATCTTGAAGGGCTGGCACATTATCCCACAGTACTTGGAACCAGCCAGCTGCGGATCAGCATTGCGAGCTGGCTAACACAGCGCTATCGCTTGGCTGCTATCAATCCAGATACCGAAGTTATCCCGGTCAATGGCAGTCGGGAAGCATTATTTTCATTTGCCCAGGCGGTTATTGATGCCGATGCGCGCGAGGTTATGCAACCTGTAGTGGTTTGCCAAAATCCTTTTTATCAAATCTACGAAGGTGCTGCATTGCTGGCTGGTGCCGAACCCTATTTTTTGAATCAGCTTCCAGAAAATGGTTTTTCAGTGGATGCCGCTCAGTTGCCTGATTCGGTGTGGAAACGTACTCAGCTGACTTATATCTGTTCACCCAATAATCCGACTGGTAAGGTGCTAACACTAGATGAATGGCAACTTCTGTTTAATTTGTCTGATCGTTATGGATTTGTAATTGCAGCGGATGAATGCTATTCAGAAATCTATTTCAATGAGGATCACCCTCCTCTGGGGGCGTTGGAGGCGGCAGAGAAGTTAGGCCGCAATGGTTTTCCCCGGCTGGTTGTGTTCAGCAGTCTTTCCAAGCGCTCCAATGTGCCGGGCATGCGTTCTGGTTTTGTGGCAGGGGATGCTGCCATTCTCAAAAAGTTTTTGCTTTACCGGACGTATCATGGCAGTGCCATGAATCCGGCTGTGCAGGCAGCCAGCACTGTTGCATGGGGTGATGAGCAGCACGTGGTTGAAAACCGGCGACTGTATCGTGAAAAATTTGCCGGTGCCATGCGTATACTGAGCGATACCTTGCCTGTTAGCATGCCGGATGCCGGGTTTTATTTATGGTTAAAGGTGCCTGTCAGTGGTATCGAATTTTCCGGGCGTTTATATCGGGAAGGAAGTGTTACTGTACTGCCTGGCAGTTATCTGGCACGAGAGGCACACGGCCTTAACCCTGGTGAGCATTTTGTGCGGATTGCGCTGGTTGCGCCGGTGGCAGAGTGCATGGAGGCAATGGAGCGAATCAAGGATATCGCTAGAAAGTTCTGATCTGATTATTTTTTAGTTAGGAGTCACATGGAGCAATTACAAGCTGTCATCGAAGATGCTTTTGAAAGGCGTGCTGAAATTACCCCTCGTAATGTTGAGGCCAATCTCAAGGAATCGGTCGCCCAGGTTATCAATATGCTGGATACCGGCAAGTTGCGAGTTGCCGAGAAAATTAACGACGAATGGGTAACCCGTCAGTGGGTTAAAAAGGCTGTTTTGTTGTCTTTCCGCATGGAAGATAATTATTTTATCAAGGGTGGATTCTCTAATTATTTTGACAAGATTCCATCCAAATTTGCTGATTACAGCTCACGTGATTTTCGTGATGGCGGATTTCGTGTGGTTCCACCAGCTGCTGTTCGTAAAGGAGCTTTCATCGCGAATAACGTGGTGCTGATGCCGTCCTATGTGAATATTGGCGCGTATGTTGACGAAGGCACCATGGTGGATACCTGGGCAACTGTAGGTTCCTGTGCGCAAGTTGGCAAAAATGTTCATCTGTCCGGTGGCGTTGGTATTGGTGGTGTACTGGAGCCAGTGCAGGCCAGCCCCACCATTATTGAGGATAACTGCTTTATTGGCGCACGTTCTGAAATTGTTGAAGGTGTCATTGTTGGTGAAAATTCAGTCATCTCAATGGGTGTATACATTGGCCAAAGCACCAGGATTTACAATCGTGAAACCGGAGAGGTTACCTATGGCCGGATTCCTTCAGGATCAGTGGTGGTTTCCGGGAGCCTACCGGCTGATAATGGCCGCTACAGTCTGTATTGTGCGGTGATTGTGAAACAGGTCGATGCAAAGACTCGCTCCAAAACCGGGATTAATGAATTATTGCGCGGTATCTGATTATTCAGATCGGTGAATGCTATCTGTTAATAATGATCTGTGGTATAAAAATAATCGTGTGAGTTCTGCACAAAATGTGGCGGGGTTTGTCTGTAACATCAGTTGGCTTTATTCCCTGCTTATTCGTCGTATTATTGTTACAAAAGATTCATACATCTTGACCAACCAATACAAGAGGAGAAGCTATTATGAAAAGAACTCTGATAAGTATGATCACAATCTTTGCTGCCGCATTGTTCTTGAACATGCAGGTGTATGCAGATTCGCATACTGCTCATTTGGATGAAGCGTTGAAGCATGCGGAAGAGGCTGTAGTACATGGTAAAGAAGGTCATGTTAACGAATTGCTTGAGCATGCAAAGGAAAGCCTGATGCATGCCAAAGCTGCCAGAGCGGCCGGTGAAGGCAATACACATACCGACCACGGTATTAAACATATGGAAGACGCTATCAAGCACGCTGAAGAGGGGCATGTTGATGTTGCCACCAAACATGCTCAGGAAGCGGTCGATCACCTGCGTGCTTCCGAACTTTCTGAACATGAACATTCTGGACATTAAAATCGTATCAGAAAATTGAAAAACTGATTGCTTCCTCTGATGTATTTTAGAGGGAGTAATCAGTTTACATAAGAGGAGAAGCTGTTATGAAAAGAACTCCGATAAGTATGATCACAGTCTTTGCTGCTGCATTGTTCTTGAGCATACAGGTATATGCAGATTCGCATACCGTTCATTTGGATGAAGCGTTGATGCATGCGGATGAGGCCGTGGTATATGGTAAAGAAGGTCATACCGATGAATTGCTTGAGCATGCAAAAGAAAGTTTGGCCCACGCCAAGGCTGCTGGTGAGAGTGGTGAGGCCAATGCACATGTTCTTCATGGAATTAAATATCTAGAAGATGCGATCAAACATGCAGAGGAAGGCCATGTTGATGTTGCTACCAAGAGCGTGCGAAAGGCTATCGAACATTTGCGTGCTTCAGAACGTTAAGTTAGATTTATTTACAAGGAGGGGTGTGCCGCTGATAAATTTTGCCAGAGGCATGTCAAGTAATGAAAAAAGCGGATTACTCCGCTTTTTTCATTATGGTATATCTGATCGGGAAAACCACAACAATAAGATTGCTCGAAGTGAATAAATCAGAAGTGCTCGCGAGATATTGGTAGGAAATTTAATATGAATCCGTTTGCATTTACTATCCTGAGAATGCTGAGTGATGGAAACTATCATTCCGGCACAGCACTGGGCCAGGCACTGAATGTTTCCCGCGCCAGCATATCCAATGCGTTGAATGATCTGGATTGCTACGGGTTGGTAATACACAGGATTCGTGGTCGAGGGTATCGCTGGTTGAATCCAACGCAATGGCTGGACAGTGAACAAATACACCACTATCTTGCCGAATATGCGGATTCCATACAAATAGAAATCGTGGAGGCTGTTGAATCTACTAATTCACTGCTGCTGCAGCGTGTGATTGATCAGGGCGCTTCTGCTGGCAGATTAAAGCAAGTTCTGGTTACGGAGTTACAGACGCAAGGGCGCGGGCGGCGTGGACGTACATGGGTATCAGGGCTGGGAGACAGCCTGATTTTCTCTGTTTTATGGCCATCGCAATGTGCAGTAAATGCTCTTTCCGGGTTGAGTTTGGCAGTGGGTGTGGCAATTGTTCGTGCACTGACATTATTTGGAATTCGTAACATCGCACTGAAATGGCCGAATGATGTGTTATCTGGTTACAACAAGCTAGCAGGAGTGCTGATTGAGCTGCATGGGGATATGTTGAATCCAGGTACCGTGATTATTGGTATCGGGCTGAATCTTAGACTTTCTAACGTTACAAAATCTCAGATTGATCAAAAGGTAACCGATGTTGCCAGTGTTGCAGGACAAATACCGGACAGAAATCGGTTGTTGGCTATTTTGTTGAAAGAACTGGCCAAGATGCTTGATACATTTGAACAGCATGGTTTCGAGCCTTTTGTGGAGGAATGGGAGCGTCATCATGCTTATCAGGATAAAGCTGTGCAGATTAGTTTTCCGGATGGTGCTGTCAAAAATGGAATCGCAATCGGTATTGCACCCGATGGTGCCTTGCAGATCAATACCCCGGCAGGTATCGTGCAAGTGAGAAGTGGAGAGGTTTCTCTGCGCGGGCTGATCTGATACGGGTATCAGAGATTCTCTAATTGAATGAACGTATCCTCTTTTCTGCTGGCGATTGATTCCGGTAATACTGCTATCAAATGGGGGTTGCACACGGGTGATCAGTGGCTGGTGCGTGGCAGTGTACTGCAAAGTGAACGCATGGTGCTGAAACAAGCCTGGGCGCTGCTGCCAGCACCACCTGCATCGGTGCTGATTTCCAATGTGGCCGGATTACAAGCTGCAGACGATTTAACAGCGTTGTTAAAACCATGGTATGTCCAGCCGCACTGGATTACGGCAAGTGCCAGTCAATGTGGTGTAACCAGTCGCTATACCAAACCAGAGCAGTTGGGCTGTGACCGCTGGGCAGCATTGATTGCCGCTTGGTATAGGGTACAGCGAGCGTGCCTGGTCGTGGATGTGGGTACTGCCATGACAGTCGATGCGCTGTCCTCCACGGGTGAATTTCTAGGGGGCATTATCGTACCCGGGCCGGATGCGATGAAACAAGTGCTAGCAGGTTGTGCCGGAACATTAGCAGCACCTGTTTCCGGCTGTTTCCAGAATTTTCCAGTTAATACTGAAAACGCGTTGTACAGCGGCATGATTCAGGCATTAAGTGGTGCGCTGGAGCGAATGTATCGCCTGCTTTCCGGCTATTCGGAGAAACAAACCTTGACGGAAGTTATCATGACGGGTGGCGGTGCTGCGTTGCTGGCTCAGCATATTCACATTCCTCATCGGGTTGTCGATAGCTTGGTGCTGGAGGGGCTGGCTATTATTGCGAAATCGGGTAACTTCGATTACAACAAAAAATAAACATCAGGACAACGCACTATGGTACACCCGCTTTTCAGGCACGCTGAATTCTACACGACAGTCAACCATATCAAGGATTTGCCGCAAGCAACTGGTGTTGAAATTGCTTTTGCCGGGCGTTCAAATGCAGGAAAATCAAGCGCGATTAATACATTGGTGGGAAGAGGGCGGTTTGCTTTTACCAGCAAAACACCTGGTCGGACGCAACATATTAATTTTTTCCAGCTTGGAGAGGAGTGTTTCATGGTCGATCTTCCGGGATACGGTTATGCGCAAGTGCCTCTAGCCATTCGTCAGCACTGGGTACATTTACTGAGCACCTACCTGCAAACTCGTCAAGCGTTGTACGGTATGATATTGATCATGGATATACGCCATCCACTAACCAAGCTGGATTTGCAGATGCTGGAATGGTTTGCGCAAACGGGGAAATTGGTGCATGTTCTGCTGACCAAAGCTGACAAGCTAAGCCGGAGTAAGGCGCTCGCGGTATTAGATGAGGTCAGGCAGTTCTTGTCTACTAGTTACTCTGGCTGCACAGTACAAATTTTTTCCAGTTTAACCTCTGAGGGAGCAGAAGAGGCTTCCCGGTTGTTGCAAGACTGGTTTGATGAAGGAGGTGCTAGGGTACAGCAGTTGAATGACAGTGAAATCAGCAATCAAAAAAAAACCCCGGCTAAAGGGGATTAAGCCGGGGAGAATCGCCTTGCTTGTAAGGCCTCGCCTCAGGGAGGGAAGGCGAGAGGCAGTTATTAACAACTACCTATTTATAAGAGAGAACTAATTGGAGTTAGTTCCGTGATGCATTAATTTTTTTATTTCCAGACATAAACATGACATTTTTCAGCCAGTTTCCACAAAAAAGAATGCGCCGTAACCGCCGAGATGATTTTTCCCGTCGCCTGGTTCGGGAAAATCACTTGCGGGTGGATGATCTAATCTACCCGGTATTTGTACTAGATGGCAGTAAGCGTGAAGAGCAAGTAGCATCAATGCCCGGTATTGTCCGGCAGAGTGTTGATCTGCTTTTGTTTCAGGCAGAGAAATGTCTGCGTTTGGGAATCCCTGCACTGGCAATTTTTCCGGTTATTGATACTTCCCTGAAAAGCTTGATCGCTGATGAGGCCTATAATCCTGATGGCCTGGTGCCCCGCACCGTAAGGGAGTTGAAAAAACGTTTTCCGGAATTGGGTGTAATTACCGATGTGGCACTTGATCCGTATACTAGTCATGGTCAGGATGGTCTGATTGATGCTAATGGTTATGTGTTGAATGATGAAACTGTCAGTGTGCTGGAGCGGCAGGCGTTAATGCACGCCGAAGCCGGGGCGGATGTTGTAGCACCTTCTGACATGATGGATGGCCGGATCGCTGCGATCCGGTCGATACTGGATCGTGACCGTCTCATTCATACGCGGATACTGGCTTACTCGGCCAAATATGCCTCCAGTTTTTACGGCCCCTTCCGGGATGCGGTTGGTTCCGCTGCTATGCTGGGGGCGGGTAATAAATATACCTACCAGATGGATCCGGCCAATTCGGATGAAGCGTTATGGGAAGCAGAGTTGGATATCCAGGAAGGCGCGGATATGATCATGGTCAAACCCGGTATGCCTTATCTCGATATCGTACGTAGAGTGAAGGACAAACTGGGTGTACCCACTTTTGTTTATCAGGTGAGTGGTGAATATGCCATGCTGAAAGCAGCGGGGATGAACGGGTGGCTGGATGAAAAAGCCTGTGTTACCGAGGCATTGCTGGCGTGCAAACGCGCAGGTGCCGATGCGATCTTGACTTATTTTGCTCCAGTAGTTGCCAGTTGGTTACAGGAGAATACTTGAAGCCGGATTGTCGAGGTTGCGGTAGCATCCGTATCAGCCGATCCAGCCTTTGTGAATTGCTCCAGAAAGCTGATAAAACTTCAAAGAAATGTCATGAACATAAAAAACAGGAATTTTCCTAACCGAACCGACCGGTTATGTAATCTTCCGTCTGTTTGTTTTTTGGCTTGATAAAAATATTGTCAGTAGCACCAAATTCAATTAATTCCCCCATATACATGTAGGCAGTATAGTCTGAAACTCTGGCTGCCTGCTGCATGTTGTGGGTCACAATCAGAATCGTCACTTTATTTTTGATATCTGAAATCAATTCTTCGATGCTGGCAGTTGCGATTGGATCCAGTGCAGAAGTGGGTTCATCGAATAACAGAATTTCTGGATCGGTTGCCAGTGCGCGGGCGATGCACAATCGTTGTTGCTGACCTCCTGAAAGGTTAAATGCGAGATCTCCCAGCCGATCTTTGACTTCTCCCCATAAGGCGGCATTACGTAGCGCATTTTCTACTCTTTCTTCCAGAATTGAGCGACGCTTGACGCCTCTTATCCTAAGACCGTAGGCCACATTTTCAAAAATTGATTTGGGGAAGGGGTTGGGTTTTTGAAATACCATACTGATCCGCATTCTGACTTCGATTGGATCAACCTCGGGCGAGAGAATATTTTCATTGTCCGGATACAGGAGAATCTCACCTTCGTAATGGTTGTGCGGATAAAGATCATGCATGCGGTTAAAGCACCGCAGAAAAGTTGATTTGCCACAGCCTGATGGTCCGATCAAGGCGGTTACCTGCTTTTCATGGACCACCATATTAATATTTTTAAGTGCCTGATAACCTCCGTAATAGAAGTTCAGTTTATTAACCGCTGCCTTTTGAGTAGTTGGAGAAGCAGCGTTGGCGGGTTTAAATATTTGCATAACTTTGATTTACCACTTGATTTTTTTACGCAGATGGTAGCGTAGATAGATAGCCAACCCGTTCATCAATAATGTCATGAGGACTAACACCAAGCCGGCTGCGGCAGCATTATGCTGGAAAGCTTCCTGGGGCCTTGAGATCCAGTTGAACATCTGGATGGGCATGACTGTAAACGGCTCCATCAGCCATTCAAAGGACAAAAACGGAAATTGATCCTGAACAGGGGATGGGGGCAGAAAAGCGATAAATGTCAGTGCGCCGATAGTAATGATTGGCGCTGTTTCTCCGATCGCCCGCGCCAGTCCGATAATGATACCAGTCAGAATGCCAGCGGCAGAATAAGGCACTACATGATCTGCAACCGTTTGCCACTTAGTTGCACCCAGCGCATAAGCCCCTTCACGAATGGTAACCGGGATGGATCGAATCGCTTCACGTGTTGCCACGATGACAATTGGCAGGATCAACAGCGCGAGCGTTAATCCGGCTGCAAGGATACTCTGCCCAAGTCCAAGCTGATAAACGAATAACCCCAGTGCCAGCAAGCCGTAAATGATGGAAGGCACCCCTGCCAGATTAGTAACATTAATTTCGATAATTTCAGTAATGAAATTTTTTGGCGCGTACTCCTCAAGATAGACGCCAGCTGCTACGCCGAGGGGAACAGCCGCTGCTGCCGTTACCAGCATGACCAGTGTCGTACCAACCCATGCAGAAAGAATTCCGGCAATTTCTGGTTTGCGAGATGGAAAAGAAGTAAAAAATTCCCAAGTCAGGCGAGGCATTCCGTCGATCACCATGTTGCCAAACAACGCAATAAATGTCAGAACAGCGATCATCAATGCGATGATACCTGCTACTAGCGCGAGCAGATCCCAGCGTTTGTGGCGGGCAATAATGGTGCGAATTTCATCAATATTGTCTGTGTTATTCATCGGGGTCAGAGAATTAAATCATTCTGCATGCACTATCCTGTCAGTATTCGGTAGCGACTGTATATGAATCATGGCACATCAATAAACTTCTCGGAATCGTTTACGCAGCAGATGTCCCAGGATATTGAAAACCAGCGTTAACAAGAGCAGCGTCAATCCTGCAGCAAAAATGGTTTGATATCCTACGCTACCATGCGGCAGATCACCCAAGCTGACCTGCACGATGTAAGTGGTGATGGTCGCAGCAGGCTCCATGGGATTCCATACCAGGTTCGGCTGCATACCCGCTGCGATTGCAACCACCATGGTTTCACCAACTGCGCGGGAAATACCAAGGATATAGGCGGCGGCAATGCCGGATAGTGAAGCGGGCATCACCACCTTGACAGCTGTTTGGAAGCGTGTGGCACCGATAGCATAGGAACCCTCTCGCAGATGCATAGGTACAGAACGCATGGCATCTTCCGTCATTGAGCTGACGTAGGGGATGATCATAATTCCCATCACCAGCCCTGCAGATAAAAGACTGAAACCTGGTAGATTCGGGAAAATAGTTTGCAGCATAGGAGTAACGAACAGTAATGCAAAATATCCGTAAACGACTGTTGGAATACCGCCGAGCAACTCAAGGAATGGCTTAGCGATCTCCCTCACGACAAAGGGGGCAAATTCTGAGAGATAAATAGCAATGATCGTGCCGAAAGGAAGTGCAATGGCAAGTGCGACCAGTGAACTGACCGCTGTTCCGGAAATGAGGGGGAGAATTCCGTAATGAGCATCGTCAAACAGCGGTGTCCATTGCGTATCGGATAAAAAATCCCATAGGGAAACATGCTCGAAAAATACAAGTGATTCTGAGATCAGCAGATAAATAATCGCAAACGTAATAAAAACAGAAAAAAAAGCCGCCAGAAACAGCAGCAGCTCTATTATTCGCTCTTTCAGATGGCGTTTGTGATTGTGACGTAGGCTTTTGGGTTGGTGACTGACAGCTGGAGCAGGTACTCTGACCATGAAATAGTAAGCTGGTTATGTTGAAAAAATTTATTCTAGAAACCAATTATTACAATTTGATGAAAATATGAAAATGAAGAACAAAATAGCAGTTGATATACCAGCCGGTACTGCGAGTTACTTCACTGGCGTATGACATATTCAGTTGTAAGCAGCTAAACCCGTAATAAGCTCGAGCCGATACAGCAAATAGCTACCTTGTTGGAAATTTGAAAGGAGTAAGCTTTATGACGCTGAAAAGCACCATAAAAGAATTTGCCACTTTTCTGGGTAACCAGGAGTCAATTCTTGACAGGGATTATCCAAGGGTTGTGGATCAGATCAGACTATTGTGGGGTTACGCAGAATTTTCTCTTTATCTGGAGAAATTGCTGGTTACAGAAAAAGGGCGCGATCGAGGCGGTTTTTCATTTGAAGTTATTCTGGAGCTGGATAAACTGAAAGAAATCCACGAACGTCGCTTTCACCGAAAGAGCTGATTTATCGATCAGCCTGATTGCTGACAGTATCGAAAATGCTACCGGGTCGTCTCCGAAGAGGCAGCCCGGCAAGCGTTATAAAATATAAAAATGCAGATTGCTTATAATTGAAATATCTCTATCAGAGGATCTTCAGTCGGCCTGTTTTCTGAGGAAGGCAGGAATATCCATCGGATCCATTCCTGCTTGCTGCATGGCAGTTACAGCAGCGTTGCTTCTTCTTCCGGTTCTCATGACAGCGGGCTCATCTACCTGATGAGAGGATACTCTGTCATCAGTACCGGTACGGGTATGGATGATGGTCATGGGTCTCTGGGATTGTTGGGAAATATTGCCAAGTCCTGTTGCAACGAGTGTGACACGCAGACTGTCACCCATATTTTCGTCAATAACCGTACCAACAATTACGGTTGCATCTTCAGCCGTCATTTTCTTGACGGTATCCATGACTTCCTGTACTTCACGCATTTTCATGGCTGAACTGGCGGTTATGTTGACCAGCACTCCACGTGCTCCCGTTAGGGTAATTTCTTCAAGCAGTGGACTGGCAACGGCCTCTTCTGCGGCCATGCGTGCACGATCAACACCACCGGCAGCTGCAGAACCCATCATGGCCATACCCATTTCGGACATGACGGTTTTAACGTCTGCAAAGTCCACATTAACCAGTCCCGGGCAATTAATAACTTCCGCGATTCCTGCTACAGCACCATACAGCACATCATTTGCTGCCTTGAAGGCATCCAGCATGCTGATATCATTTCCCAGCACTTTCATCAGCTTGTCATTCGGAATAACAATCAATGAATCGACATGCTCTGCCAGTGCTTCCATTCCAGCCTGTGCTGCTTTCAGGCGTTTGCCCTCAAACGAGAAAGGTTTACTGACGACCGCAACGGTCAGAATGCCCATTTCCTTGGCAATCTGGGCTACGACCGGGGCAGCGCCTGTACCGGTGCCGCCCCCCATTCCTGCGGTAATGAACAGCATGTCGGCGCCCTGGACAATTTCAGCGATGCGATCACGATCTTCCAGCGCTGCTTCTTTACCAATATCCGGGTTGGCCCCCGCACCCAGTCCCCGAGTGACATTGTTGCCAAGCTGTAACAGGGTTTGTGCACGATTTGCCTGGAGTGCCTGTGCATCAGTATTCATGCAAATAAATTCAACACCTTTAACCTCGTTGCAGATCATGTGATCTACGGCATTGCCACCACATCCGCCAATACCTATGACTTTGATGATAGCTTCTTGGGATTCGGTATTCGTGATCTCAAACATTACATTTCTCCTATTGCATAGTGAATTTTCAAACAATATTCCGTTGACAGAACATTTTTTAAATCTAATTTAGAAATTTTCCTGGAACCAGCTTTTCATTTTTGCCAAAATCTGTCTGGTGGAGCCGCTCTTCAGTTTTGCCTGGTGATGATGAAGATGATCTTCCATGCCTGCCATCACCAGGCCGATGGCAGTCGAGTATCTCGGTGTCTGCACAACTTCTTCCAGGCTGCCGTTATAAGCAGGTAACCCAAGTCGTACGGGCATATGAAAAATCTCTTCTCCCAGTTCAACCATGCCCAGCATGGAGCTGCTGCCACCAGTGATGACAATCCCTGATGAAAGCAGCTGTTCGAAACCACTACGTCTCAATTCTGCCTGAATCAGCAGATAGAGCTCTTCTACGCGCGGCTCGATAACCTCGGCCAGGGTTTGTCGCGACAGCGGGCGAACGCCACGATTGCCCACATCCGGCACTTCAACCATCTCCCGGATATCAGCCAGCGTACGCAAAGCGGTGCCATAACGGCATTTGATATCCTCTGCATCTTTTGTCGGTGTGCGCAATGCCATGGCAATGTCATTGGTGATCTGATCGCCAGCCACTGGAATTACTGCGGTATGTCGTATGGAGCCATCTGTAAAAACAGCAATGTCAGTAGTCCCGCCGCCGATATCAACCAGGCATACCCCCAGATCTTTTTCATCTTCGGAAAGTACAGCTGTAGCCGAAGCCAGTGGCTGCAGGATAAGGTCCCGCACATCCAGTCCGCAACGATTGATGCATTTGGCAATATTCTGGGCGGCGGATACTGCTCCGGTTACGATGTGAACCTTAACTTCCAGCCGGATACCACTCATTCCGACTGGTTCGCGCACATCTTCCTGGCCGTCGATAATAAATTCCTGTTGCAGAATGTGCAGTATTTGCTGATCAGCCGGAATATTGACCGCCTTGGCAGTTTCCATTACTTTTTCCACATCCGCCTGGGTGACTTCTTTGTCTTTGATTGCCACCATGCCATGTGAATTAAAACTCTTGATATGGTTGCCGGCGATCCCGGCATACACATCACTAATCCGGCAACCCGCCATCAGTTCAACTTCCTCAAGCGCACGCTGAATGGCGTTGACGGTTGCTTCAATATTGACCACCACGCCTTTTTTCAGACCTCGCGAGGGATGGCTACCCAGACCAATAATCTCGAAGCCACCCTCAGGCTTGATTTCGGCGACAATAGCCACGATTTTCGATGTGCCGATATCAAGACCGACAATCATGTTCTTGCCTTCCTTGACTTTACTCATTTGAAAATCCCCCGATTTCATAGTTATGGTGCTCTGTTTGCCTTGAATTGAATACACAAACTCAGTGTATGCGAACAGCAAACCCGTTGGCATAACGCAAATCTACATAAGTGGAGTTGCCGTACCAATCCAGACTTTCGTTATATTGCGTATGAACTGCCACATAACGTTTCAAACGTTGTTCCATCTGTTTCCTTCCCAATTTAAGCCAGGTTCCAGTGTTCAGTCGTACGTGCCATGCATGCCGTGGTGTCAGGGCGATCTCCGTGACCGTGTACCCGGTCGGCTGCAGCAGCTTGTTGAAAATATGATACTGGCGTGTAATCAAATGATTGCTTTTATCAGGGCCTGTGAATACCGGGAGACGTGCATTATCCATAATCGCGTGAAATATTTCTCCATTCGTATTGACCAGTGCTGCCTCTCCCCAAGATGCAAGCGGTTTATGCTCTTCGAGTAATATGTCCAATGCAGGTGGCCAATTGCGCGAAATTTTAACTGAACGTACCCATGGCAGCTCCATGAAAGCTTTTTGTAAAATCTTCAGGTCGATCATTATAAAATTACCATTCACCGAGTTGTGTATGACCTGTTCAATCTGATCCCGGGTGATATGTGCTAGACGTATATTGCTTGTCTGGCTCTTGTCCACAGCCTCTACCCGAACCTCCCGTAATGAAAAAAATGGCAATGCCAGCACCCTGATTCCTACTGCATAGATCATGGCCAGAAGAACGCCTGTCAGCAGTATGTTTGCTAGAAGATTTAAGGATTGATGATCGTTCCACATATGTCCTGGTTACAGTATCAATTTACCCTGATCACCTTGATCTGGATTTTTATCTTTAAGCATATTCACAACTCAACTCCAGAATTTGTATAACAAGTTCATCAAAGGAAATGCCTGCAACCTGTGCCGCCATCGGTACAAGACTGTGATTAGTCATTCCTGGCGAAGTATTGGCCTCAAGGAAAAAAGGCTGGTCATTTTTATCCAGAATCAGATCCACTCTGCTCCAGCCGGTACATCCCAGTATCCGATGAGCATGTAAAGCCTGTTCCTGTATGCGGGTTGTCAATATTTCCGACAAACCACTTGGACAAGTGTAGCGTGTGCTTTCAGAAAAATATTTAGCCTGATAATCATATAGGCCTTCTGTCACATCGATTCGTACCAGCGGAAGAGGCACATCATCCAGAATGGCTGCTGTCAGCTCGATTCCCTGAATAAACTGCTCTGCTATTACAAGCGAATCGTGTTGTGCGGCAGTTTGATAGGCGGATTGCATATCTTGCGCGTAATCCACTTTGTTCAATCCGATGGTTGAACCTTCCCGGGCAGGTTTTATGATGAGCGGTAATCCCAGCCTGTCAGTCACTTCCTGGAAATTGCTGTCAGCATCTAGCATGACGTAGTCAGGTGTGCTGATACCTGCCGCCTGCCAGATCATTTTTGTGCGCCATTTATCCATTGCTAGTGCGCTGGCGAGTATGCCGCTGCCGGTATAAGGCAGATCCATCAGCTCCAGTGCCCCCTGAACAGAGCCATCTTCACCATAACGACCATGCAGCGCAATAAATGCCCGATCAAAGCCCTGTTTTAAAAGATTTTCCAGAGGCTGGTCGACCGGATCAAATGCATGCGCATCAACCTGGCTTCGCTGTAATGCTGCCAGTACGGCATGGCCGCTTTTAAGTGAGATTTCACGTTCAGCGGAACGTCCACCCAGCAATACAGCCACTTTCCCAAGGTCACGAATGTTCACAGCTCGTTTCCTTTGTGCTGTCCGATAATGCGTACTTCCGTGACCAGCCTGATCCCGGTTTTCTTGTAAACGATATCTTGCACAGTATTAATCACTGTCTCGATTTCCGTAGCAGTAGCGTGTCCACAGTTAATAATAAAATTGGCATGTAACGTAGAAATCATGGCATCACCGATCCGAAACCCCTTCAGACCACATTGCTCAACTAACCGGGCGGCATAATCTCCTGGCGGATTGCAAAAAACCGATCCTGCGCTGGGAAATCCCAAGGGTTGCGTTTTGATACGTGTACCTAGCAATGCTTTGACCGCCTGACGGGAAGGTTCCTGCTGACCAGGGCGAAGTCTGAACCAGCCGCCGACAAACCAGCTGCAAGATGTATCGGGCGGCACGACCTCATGCAATTCGACCTGACGGTAGCCGATACGGTAATCCTCAGGTGTTCGCTCATGCAATGTACCGTCGCGATCAATGGTTCTGACCCGCTCTACCCGTTCCCATGTTTCAGAGCCGTAACACCCTGCGTTCATCGCCAGTGCGCCGCCGACCGTACCGGGAATGCCGGCCAGAAATTCCGCACCGGCCAGGTTATGTAATGAAGCAAACCTGGCCAGCTTGGCGCAGGGTACCCCCGCTCCGGCATAAATCAGGCCACCATCCTCCTCTTGTTCAACCAGCAGCAGATCATTAAGTTTTGCATGCAATGCAATCATTACTCCCGGTAGTCCACCATCCCGAACCAGAAAATTACTACCGAGGCCAATCATCATGACGGGTTCGTCTTTCGGCCAGAAGTGTAAAAATACAGCCAGATCTTCCAGATCTGCCGGTTGGTAAAAATAGGCAGCGTGTCCACCGGCGCGCCAGGAAACATGCTGCTTCATGGGTTCATGTTGACGTAATTCGCCGCGTAGCAGATGTGTGTCGATACCGAGTGCAGGGGACTGCAAGCTCGGAGCATTAATATCGACTGGCAGTCGGGCTTTTGTCTGCATATTTTTCAATCAACCTGTTATCAGTGTCAGCTTCATCGTTGGCTCTGCCAGGCCAGGTGCGATTTTTCCAATGGATCCGGCCCCCATAATGAGAACTACGTCACCCTCCTGTACAACGGTATGAACGGCGGATTTCAGCTCGTTGATGTGTTCAATATAAATAGGCTCAACCTTTCCCTGCACCCGGATCGCCCGGGCCAGAGATTTGCTGTCGGCAGCAATGATTGGTTCTTCCCCGGCTGAATATATTTCTGTCAGCAGCAGTGCATCCGCACTGGATAACACCCGGACAAAATCCTCGAATAAATCCCGTGTACGACTGTAGCGATGTGGTTGAAACACCAAAACCAGGCGACGACCGGGAAAAGCATTGCGGGCAGCTGCCATCGTGGCAGCGATTTCAGCCGGATGATGGCCATAATCATCAATGAGGGTAAAAGATCTTCGATCCGGCAAACGGATTTCACCATACTGCTGAAATCGTCTATCGACTCCGCCGAAGGTAGCCAGCGCTTTTACCATTGCTTCATCCGGTATATTCAGTTCATTGCCAACCGCAATGGCTGCCAGCGCATTGAGTACATTGTGTTTGCCTGGCAGATTTAATGTGATGTCTAGTGTTCGTGCCGAGCCATTGACACCAATATGGGCACAGAAATGCATCTTGCATTGATCGTGGCGAATATCGGTGGCACGTATTTGTGCATTTTCAGATGTAATCCCATACGTGGTTACTTGCTTGGAAACCATTGGTATGATGGCGCTTACATGCGGATCATCTGCACAAAGTACTGCCATGCCATAAAAAGGCAGGTGTTCGATGAATTCGACAAAAGTCTGTTTGAGCCGGTTGAAATCATGTTCGTACGTGCTCATGTGATCTGCATCGATATTGGTCACCACGGTCAACACTGGTTGCAGATAGAGGAACGAAGCATCGGATTCATCCGCCTCAACTACAATGAATTCTCCTTTGCCCAGCCTGGCGTGGCTATCGACTGTTTTAAGTCTGCCGCCTATTACAAACGTTGGATCTTGGCCTGCTTCCGCCAGAATACTGGCAACCAGGCTTGTGGTAGTGGTTTTACCGTGAGTGCCTGCGATTGCAATACCCTGGTGCAGACGTAACAACTCAGCTAGCATCATGGCCCGAGGTACCACGGGTATACGGCGTTCACGTGCTGCAATAACTTCCGGGTTATCAGGCTGGATAGCTGTTGAAATGACGACGGCATCTGCAGATTGGATGTTTTCAGCCGCGTGGGTATGATGAATGACAGCACCCAGGCATTGCAGACGTTTGGTGGTCGAATTGCCATTCAGATCCGAGCCGCTGATCTGGAAGCCTTGATTGATCAGCACCTCAGCAATCCCGCCCATTCCCGAACCACCAATCCCTACAAAATGAATATGCTTGATTTTATGTTTCATGGGCTTGTCTCAATAAGTTGTTGACAAACTGTGACTACGCTTTGTGCAGCTTCAGGCATGGCCAGCATGCGTGCATTGATTGCCATTGTTTGCAGTTGTGTGCGTGTACAAGTCATCAGCCATTGTGCAAGTGAGTTTGCGGTCAGTTCGGATTGAGGCCATAAAACAGCAGCATTGTGTTCACTCAAAAATCGCGCATTAGCCGTCTGATGATCATCCACTGCGTAAGGGTAAGGCACCAGAATACTGGCTACTCCTGCCGCAGCCAGTTCAGCGATCGTTAGCGCGCCAGCGCGACAAATTACCAGATCACAATTCTGGTAATGCACAGCCATATTCTCAATGAATGCGACCAGATTACCTGTGACACCATGCTCAGCGTAAGCTTGCTGCAACGCAGCCAGATGAACTTTTCCGGACTGGTGGGTAACAAATGGCCGCTGATTTCCAGGAATCATGCTCAAAGCCTGCGGCAGCACGATATTTAATACCTGTGCACCAAGGCTGCCACCCACCACCAGGATGTTCAGCTTGCCTGCCCGTTTTGCATAACGCACTTCCGGTGACGGAAGCTGCGCGATCTCTGTTCGTACCGGATTGCCGGTGACCTGAATCTTGCCTGCCTGGTCCGTGATGGTGCCGGGAAATGCCAGCAGGATACGGCTGGCAATTTTTGCCAGTATTTTATTGGTTAGTCCTGCGATTCTGTTTTGCTCATGAATCAGCAACGGTTTGCCAGACAAAACAGCCATTATTCCTCCAGGAAGCGCCGGGTAACCTCCCATCCCGAGTACAATCTGCGGGCGTTGGCGATGCAATATGCAGAAACTTTGCCAGCAGGCTTTTGTCAATCTCCAGGGGAGCAACAAATAGCTGACCGGTTTTTTGCCGCGCAGCCCGGAAAAATTGATCAGCTCAATAGTAAAACCATGTTGTGGTACCAGTGTGGCCTCCATGCCATTACGAGTACCCAGCCAGATAACTCGCCAGCCCTCAGCCTGCATGGCACGAGCTACCGCAAGCCCCGGAAATACATGCCCGCCGGTTCCTCCCGCCATGATCATGATTGTGCGGGACAAGCTGTGAACTCCACATGTGGTGTATGCCATGGACCAGATTGCAGGTGTTTATTCATACATTTAGCCCTCTGCGTTTTTGCCGATTTTCCCAATCAATCCGCAGCAATATGGCAATTGCAATACTGTTGATAACGATACTGCTGCCGCCATAGCTCATGAATGGCAATGTCAAGCCTTTGGTAGGAAGCAGACCCATGTTTACGCCCATGTTGATGAAAGCCTGAAAACCCAGCCAGACTCCGATACCTTGCGCGACCAGTGCCCCGAATTGATCTCCCTGGGTGGCTGCCGCACGGCCGATTCTGAATGTGCGGATTAGCAGAAAGAAAAACAGCGCTATAACAGTGGCCACGCCTGCAAAACCAAGTTCTTCGGCCAGTACTGCAAACATGAAATCAGTGTGGGCCTCGGGCAGATAATTTAATTTTTCTACACTGCCTCCAAGCCCCACTCCCCACCATTCACCAAGTCCGAACGCGATTAGTGCATGGGTGAGCTGGTAGCCTTTATTGAATGGATCATTCCAGGGATCAAAAATAGCGTTGATCCGATCCATACGATAAGGCTCAAATATAATCAGCAGAATTAGCGGGATTGGTATCAGGCATAACAGCCCCAGAAACATTTTCAGGCTCATTCCGTTGATGAACATGATGGATAACACGATGGCAGCTATGATCACTGCAGCCCCCAGATCCGGTTCCATCAGCAAAAGTAGGGAAACAATAGCCAGTAATGTAAGAATGGGCAGAAAACCTTTGAAAAAATGATCCTTGTAAGCGGTTTTGCGTACAACGTAATCTGCTGTAAAAATCAGAATGAGTAACTTCATCAGCTCGGAAGGCTGGAAGTTAAATATCACCAGAGGCAGCCAGCGACGGCTGCCATTGATTTCAAGGCCGATACCCGGGATCAGCACTACGATCAGCAGTACAATACCTATTGCAAGCAGATAGTGAGAATAAGTTTGCCACTGGCGTAACGAAACCTGGAAAGCGACCATCCCGGCAAATATTCCCAATAAGATAGAAAGAGCTTGCCGGACAAGAAAATAATAAGTACCGCCCTCACCATATTTTGATTCGGCGATTGCAATAGAGGCGGAATACACCATGACCAGTCCTAGGCCCAGCAACAGCAGAACAGCTGAAAGCAGATGCAGATCTAGTTCGGGCTGGATTGGCTGATTATGTGTAGTGGATGGACTTATCATACGGTTAGTGACATGTCTGTGCCGTGAGTACAAATTTGTGTTCGATTCCCTGGACTGCAGCCGTAAAAACCTCAGCGCGATGGATGTAGTTGTTGAACATATCAAGACTGGCACAGGCCGGGGAGAGTAGAACGCTATCGCCACGCTCTGCCAGCAAAAAACTTACCCGGACAGCCTCATCCATAGTTGCCACGCGATGTACCGGTACATTGCAGCCCTGAATTGCCTGTGAAATTTTCTCGGCATCTCTTCCCAGCAGTACAACACCGCGTGTATGTTTGCTGATAGGCTGTTCCAGAGGTGAGAAATCCTGCCCTTTGCCATCTCCGCCTGCAATCAGAATCACGTTTTTTCGGAAACCATTCAGTGCGGCAACAGCGGAGCCCACGTTGGTGCTTTTGGAATCATCATAAAAAGTCACGCCATTGAACTCGGCAATTTTCTGCATGCGATGCGGCAATCCCTTGAAGATGTGCAAAGCATGTAACAACGGTTCAAAAGGTAGATCAATGGCCCGGCATAATGCTAGTGCCGCCAGTGCGTTGGCCGCGTTATGCAATCCCGCGACAGCAAGTTCGCTGACTTTCATCAAGCGAGTGGTGCCCTGTGCCAACCACAAATCCGATCCACTGGGTAACACACCGAATTCATCGTCGAATGCCGGTGCGGACAAGCCAAAAGTTAATTGTTTGCTGTTTTCGTGAGCCATGGCGTATACCCGGGCATCTTCCCGATTGAGTACCTGCACACAACTGTTATGTGGATCGGGAAATATCCTTGCTTTTGCGGCTGCGTATTCCTCGATAATGCGGTAGCGATCCAGGTGATCTTCGCTGAGGTTTAATACGACGGCAGCATTGGGACGTAAACTGCTGGTGGTTTCTAGCTGAAAACTTGACAGTTCGAGTACCCATAAATGCGGCCATTTTCCTGTATCTATTCGCTGCATCAGCGCATCCAGCGCCGCCAGGCCGATGTTACCCGCTACTTCAACATCCCATCCGGTATTCCTTGCCATTTCACCTACCATGGTGGCAACAGTGGTTTTCCCATTGGATCCGGTGATTGCCAGAATTTTCGTACCCAGTGGCGCGTGCTGATCAAGTGCGATGGCGAACAGCTCGATATCTCCTATTACTGATACGCCCTGTTGCAATGCAGCTTGTACCAGTGGCTCGGCAATTGCCACGCCGGGGCTGATAGCAATTGCATCAATGTCCTTGAACAGCTCTGCCTTGAATGGACCACAGAAAATCGTTTCAAGCGGCACTATCTGACTCAGCAGCTCAAGATTCGGTGGGGTGGTACGTGTATCGGCTACGGATACCCGGGCTCCGGCACGGGAAAGCCACTTGACCATGGAGATGCCGGTTTTACCCATACCCAGAACCAATATATTTTTGTCGGCGTAATTCATCGTAGTTTCAGTGTTGATAAGCCGATCAGCACCAGAATGATGGTAATAATCCAGAATCTCACTACAACCTGGTTTTCCTTCCATCCCTTGAGCTCGTAATGATGATGCAACGGTGCCATGCGGAAAACACGCCGGCCGAATAACTTGAAGGAGGCGACCTGGATCATGACCGATAATGCCTCCATGACGAATACCCCTCCCATGATGACCAGTACTATTTCCTGGCGAACAATGACCGTTATCACTCCCAATGCTGCTCCTAGCGCCAGGGCACCAACATCGCCCATAAACACTTCCGCCGGATTGGCGTTAAACCATAAAAATGCCAGACCGGCGCCAGCCAGCGCACCACAGAAAACAGCCAGTTCACCTGCGCTGGGAATATGTGGAATACCAAGATATTTGGCAAATATGGCGTGGCCGGCAACATAGGCAAAGATGGCCAGCGCGCCACTGATCATGACAGTGGGCATAATAGCCAGGCCATCCAATCCGTCCGTCAGGTTGACTGCATTACTGCTGCCAACGATAACCAGATAGGTCAAAATGATGAACAGAAATGATCCCAATGGGATGGCGACTTCCTTGAAAAACGGCACGATCATATCAGTGTGCTGAGGAAGTTCAGCCGTCATGGCAAGATATACTGCGACCAGCAACGCAATGATTGATTGCCAAAAAAACTTGGCTGAAGCCGAAAGTCCTTTGGAATTATGCTGTACGACCTTGCGATAATCATCCACCCAGCCAATTGCACCAAAACCCAAGGTTGTCAGTAGTACGAGCCAGATATAACGATTACTCAAATCTGCCCACAGCAGTGTCGTAATGATAACTGCCATCAGAATTAGTGCGCCACCCATGGTCGGAGTGCCCGCCTTTGTCAGGTGAGATTGGGGACCATCACTACGCACGGACTGGCCAACTTTACGCGTAGTCAGGCTGCGTATCATGGCCGGACCGATCAAAAAGGAGATGCTCAATGCAGTCAGCGCTGCCAGCATGGTACGTAGCGTGATGTAACTGAATACATTGAAAGCTCGGATATCTTCCGCAATCCATTGAAAAAGCGCCAATAACATTTTACGGTTCCCGTTGCAATGTCCGGTCGCAGACACAAAAAACAGTTTTAATCAGAGGATCTACCTTGTTCCTACTCAACATATCTATCCTGCAGTTGCTCGATCACACGCTCCATGCGCATGAATCGCGAGCCTTTGACCAGAACAGAAACATTCTTTCCCAGGCAGTCTTTTGCTTTTTCCAGCAATGTATCCAGATCGGCAAAATATTGTGCCCCGCTGCCAAATCCTGCAACGGTTTGCTGGCTTAATTCTCCCAGTGCCAGTAACGCATCTATGCCAGCTTTTGCAGCCTGTTGGCCGATGGTGTAGTGGAATCCTGCAGCATCCGTACCGAGCTCCCCCATGTCCCCCATAATCAGAATTTTTTTGCCGGGCATCTCTGCCAGAACATTCAGCGCTGCCTGCATGGAATCCGGGTTGGCATTGTAGGTGTCATCAATCAGAATAGATTGATATAGCCCCACTTTTTTCTGCAAACGCCCAGGAGTGCCCATGAAGTTATGCAGACCCTCGGCAATGGAGGTTGTGCTGATGCCGGCAGCCGTAGCAGCTGCCGCTGCAGCCAGTGCGTTGTAAATATTGTGACGGCCTGGTACCTGCAGCGTTATTTCAACTTTGTCGTCTGGCAGTTGCAACAACCATGCAGCTTCTGATGAGCTGGACATTTGTTGCGCACGGATTGCAGCAGGATTCGTTATGCCGAAATCCAGAATCTGTCTGCTTCCTGCCAGTTGTCGCCACAGCTGGGCATAAGCATCATCCGCGTTGATGATTGCAATGCCCTGTGCTCCCAGCCCTGTAAAGATTTCCCCCTTGGCACGGGCAATCGCTTCGGTTGTACCCAGGTGTTCAATATGTGCGGTGCCGGCATTGGTGATGACGGCAATCGTGGGTGCAGCCAGTTGACTGAGATAGGCAATTTCGCCAGCGTGGTTCATGCCCATTTCAATAACCGCGCAAGTATGCCCGGTATTGAGCTGCAACAGCATTTGTGGAACACCAATGTCGTTATTCAGGTTGCCGGTCGTTGCAAGAACGTTTCCTGATCCGAATTCATGTCTGAAAATAGCTGCAATCATTTCCTTGACGGTGGTTTTGCCATTACTACCTGTCACGGCAACCAGCGGGAGTGTAAAGTGCTGACGCCAGTTTGCGGCCAATTGGCCGAAGCCAAGCCGAGTGTCGTTTACTTTGATCCAGCCGAAATCAGATTTTGTCGGAACGATGACCGTATCGGTCGAAACCATTGCGGCAACGGCACCTTTTTCGATGGCAGTAGAAATGAAGTGCTGACCGTCAAACTGCTCGCCGGATAGCGCGATGAAAAGATCGCCCGGTCTCAGGGTGCGACTGTCTGTGCTGACCCCAGTGAATATCGGGTTGCCACCAGACCAATTTGAATTTGCATGCAGGGCTAGTGCAGCTTCCTGTACGCTCATCATCCCTGCACCTGCAATTCTGGACCAGCCAGGTCATGCAATACCTGCCGCACTACCTCGCGATCATCGAATGGATATTTTTTTCCTTGTATTTCCTGATGAGTTTCTGCCCCCTTGCCGGCGATCAATACAATATCGCCCTTGCGCGCACCATGAATAGCCCGGTAAATGGCTGCAGTGCGATCCGCTTCAGCCGTGCAGTGCTTGCCACTGGCCCCAAGCATGATTTCATTGATAATATCTGCCGGATTTTCATTGCGCGGATTATCGCTGGTAATAATGACTTCATCAGCCAGGTGTGAAGCAATCTCTCCAATCAACGGGCGCTTGCCGCGATCTCTATCTCCTCCGCAACCGATCACGCAAACCAGTTTTGCCTGGTTTTTTCGTATCCGTTTTTTCATGCGCGTACCGGCCAGTGTTTCGCGCAAGCCGGTTAATACTTCGTTCAATGCATCGGGTGTATGCGCATAATCAACGATTACGATGGGCTGATCACCTCCTCCCAGTTTTTCCATTCGCCCTGGAATTGGTTGTACTTGTTGCAAGGCAGTTATTGCATCATCAAGATCAACATTACTGGCAAGTAAAGTGGCCAGTACAGCCAATAGGTTATATGCGTTATAACGACCGGTTACATTACATTGCAGACTGGCGCGCCGATTACAAAATTCAACATCGAAGCTAATATGCTGTGTGGTAAATCGCAGATTACTTCCGTAGAGTATTTTTTGGTTACCGGTTGTACGGGCTGATGGATCAGGTTGCCTGAAACCGTAACCAATGATCGACACGTCTTTCCAGGCCAGCTGTTGTGATAGTTCCACGCCCAGTACCTCATCCAGATTAAGGACAGCGTGTTGCAGCCCCTCCCAGAAAAAGAGTTTTGCCTTAGCAGCAGCATAGGCATCCATACTGCCATGATAATCCAGGTGGTCACGCGTCAGATTGGTCAGTACGGCAATCGAAAATTCCGAACCAGCCAGCCTGTCTTGAGAAAGACCATGTGAAGAAGCTTCCATAACCAGGGAGCGAGCGCCGTGCTGTAAATAGTCAGCCATCAGTTGCTGCAGATATACTGCATCCGGCGTTGTATGGTTGGCATGATTCAACGCTCCCGGGAAGCCATGTCCCAGCGTGCCAATGATGGCTGTCTTTTCCCCCAGTGTCATCATGGCCTGGGCGTACCAGTGACTACACGTAGTTTTTCCGTTGGTGCCTGTGATTCCAACTAGCCGTAAATGTCTGGATGGGTGGTCGTACACCTGGCTGGCAATTTTCCCGGCTTCATGGCGTAATCCAGAGATACCCAGATTGGGTATCTTCCACTCCGGTTTCCAGGAAAATCCTTGTTTTTCCCAGATAACTGCATTGACGCCCAATGCAATTGCTTGTGGAATATCGTTGCGTGCATCATGCTGTTCGCCAGCACAAGCCAGGAAGGTATCGCCCGGTTTCAGGGTGCGGCTGTCTGCCGCCAGACGTTGTATCTTGACGCTCAGCCGATCCAGCAAGCAAGCAAGATAAGTTTCATCTGATCCAAAGCGGGACGAAGTGCTCATCCCTTATCTTCCAGCTCTGCAGGAACAGGTGATATAACCAGATTGCCCAGTGGCTCATCAAACGGCACGTTCAATATGCGCAACGTACCTTCCATTACCCGACTGAAGACAGGGGCGGCTACTGTACCGCCATAATAATTTCCGCTTGAGGGTTCATCAATCATGATGGCGATGATTACGCGCGGATCAGACGCCGGAGCGAAGCCGACAAATGAAGAGATATAGCGATCTTTGGCATAACCTTTCTGACCTTTCAGGCGTTTGTGTGCGGTACCGGTTTTTCCTGCAACACGGTAGCCGCTGATGCGTGCACTATTGCCTGTGCCTTCAGGTTGAACGGCAAGTTCCAGCATTTTTCGGACTGATTGTGCAGTTTCGTGCGAAATGACTTTCTGGCCAACGGCAGGCATATCACGCTTTAGCAGTGTGACAGGCTTTAATTCTCCATCAGTGGCGAACAGCGTATAAGCACGCGCCAGCTGCATTAAACTGGCTGAAATGCCATGGCCATAGGACATGGTGGCCTGCTCGATCGGTCGCCAGGTATTATATGCACGTAACCGTCCGCTTGCCTCGCCGGGAAATCCAATGCCGGTTTCAGTCCCAAAACCTGAGCGGTTGAGCATTTCCCAGAAAGTTTTTGGCGGGAGCAACAAAGCAATTTTTGCAGCGCCAACATTACTGGAAGCCTGAATAACCTGGGAAACGGTCAGGTTGCCCTTGTCACGCACGTCATGTATGACAGCTCTGCCTATTTTCAGTTTGCCTCCAGCAGTCTCCATCAGCGTATCCGGCTTGATCCGGCCGGTTTCCATTGCCACAGCCACGACGAATGGCTTTAATGTTGAACCAGGTTCGAATGTATCGACCAGCACGCGATTACGAATTACTTCATTATTCATGCTGGCGCGCTGATTGGGATTGAAAGCCGGGTAGTTCGCCATTGCCAGTACTTCACCAGTTTGTACATCCAACGCTACGATGCTACCTGCTTTAGCGTGCTGTTCTTTTACTGCGCGTGCCAATTCCCGGTAAGCGAGGTATTGTATTTTACTGTCAATTGACAGAACGACATCCTGGCCCGGTTTCGGAGATTGAATCTGCTCGACATCTTCCACAATACGTCCGATCCGGTCCTTAATCACGCGCCGTTTACCATCCTCGCCGGTCAGCATGTCCTGCCACGCCAGCTCCATTCCTTCCTGCCCCCGTCCATCTATATCAGTGAAGCCCAGAATATGCGCGGCCAGCTCGCGTGCTGGATAATAACGATAGAACTCGTGCTTGAGATTTACTCCTTTTATATTGAGTTCAGCTACCTTTTCCGCTAATTCTGGAGGGAGCTGCCGTCTCAGGTATACAAATTTTTTCCCGCTGCGAATGCGCTGCTGGATGACTGCTTCTTCTACGCCCGTCAAACTGGCTAATTGTCTAATTTGTTCCGGTGTTGCATTTACTCTTTGAGGTTCGATCCATACAGATCTGACAGGTGCGCTAACAGCAAGGATTTCACCATTGCGATCCTTGATATTGCCGCGCTGCATATTTTGTTCGATAACCCGCTCGTGACGTGACTGCCCTTGTTGCTGAAGAAAATCCTTGTTCAGTGCCTGTAAGTAAATTGACCGGGAGATTAGTATGATCAGGCACGTCAGTAGAAGTCCCTGCACCAAGCGTGAACGCCATTCTGGAACAGGAGAGATTGTTTTACGGGAAGGATTGAACAAAACTTTCATTCGGTTGTGCCCGGAGTGTAATCAGGATGAATAGCCAGAATATTTCCGGTCGTAGGTGGCGTAATCATGCCAAGTTCTTTCCGGGCGATTTTTTCTACACGCGCAGACATGGCCAGTGTGCTTTGCTCCAGTAGTAGCTGGCTCCATTCGGTTTCTAGCTGCTCAGTTAATTTTTGTTCCTTTTCCTGTTCCATGAAAAGTTTACGTGCTTCATACCGTGCGGTCACAATACCCAATCCACAGATAATCAATATTACAAATAGAAAAATATTTAGCTTGATCATCTGCTTATCGCGTTTCTGGTTTCCAGTTTTTCTGCCACCCGCATGACAGCGCTGCGTGCTCGTGGATTGGCGGATACTTCATCCGATCCTGGGCGAATTTTTTTACCGATAATTCTTAATTTTTGCTGATTGTGTAAACGGCTTTCCTCCTCCCTGATAGGCAATCTTCGCGGCAGAGTATCGGTACCGGTCTGCATACGCATGAAACGCTTGACAATGCGATCTTCTAATGAATGAAAGCTGATCACCACCAACCGGCCGCCTGTATTCAGCAACTCCACACATTGTGGCAATGTCATTGATAGTTCTTCAAGCTCCTGGTTAA
Source organism: Nitrosomonas sp. GH22 (assembly GCF_009833115.1). Lineage (NCBI taxonomy): Bacteria > Pseudomonadati > Pseudomonadota > Betaproteobacteria > Nitrosomonadales > Nitrosomonadaceae > Nitrosomonas > Nitrosomonas sp. GH22. Next base: position 42,310 of record NZ_QRCA01000030.1, on the reverse strand, counting down.
GGTGAATCCGTATCGCCTGGAAAGTACGTGTCGCTGGATGCTGTCGATCATCCCGGTGACCGCGCTTACGCACAACTGCTGCGACAATCTCGGCAAGCCGAAGCGTGGTACTGATGGGCTGGCGTGCCTGCTCCATAACAATTGCACTTGCAATCTGTCCTGCGTACCGCTCTTCGCCGTAGGTTCTGATTATTTCCTTTAATTCTGTTTCTGACGCCATAGTCAGCCACTCTGCTGCTGTTTTACCCCGGCTGGAATCCATGCGCATATCCAGGGGACCATCATGACGAAAGCTGAATCCGCGCGAAGCTTCGTCCAGTTGAATTGACGATACACCAAGATCCAGCAGAATACCGTCAACCCGGTTTATGCCCAGCGACTGAAGTGCTGTGTACATTCCGGCATAACTGCTGTGTACTGCCTGAAATCTTTCATCCAGGATGGATCGAGCTTCGGAAATAGCCGCCGGATCCTTGTCAAACGCGATTAACTGGCCTGACTTGTCCAGTCGCGACAGAATCAGGCGGCTGTGGCCACCCCGGCCATACGTTCCATCCACATAGATGCCGCCTTTTTGAATATTTAGCGCATCTACAACTTCTTCCAGCAGAACGGATATGTGCACGGCGTTACCGGCACATTACAGTGAAAATCCTTCCAGTTCGGGAGGAATATCTCCGCCCTTGCAAGCAGTTGCCGTATCGATTTCCAGATCCCATTTCGCCATATCCCAGAGTTCAAATTTTTCGCCTTGTCCCGCGAGCACGACTTCTTTCTGTAAACCGGCAAATTGCCGCAAGGGGGCGCTGATCAGAATGCGACCGGAGCCATCCATTTCCACGTCACAGGCATTACCGATAATAAGTCTCTGCAAACTTCGAATCTGTGGGTTGAAGCTAGAAAAGCCGCTCAGTTTCTTTTCAATTGGTTCCCACACGGGCTGGGGGTATATCAGCAGGCATCTGGAGGGATCAGCAGTCACAACGATGTTGCCTCCACAATTGGCAAATAATTCATTCCGATATTTGGCGGGAATCGCGAGCCTTCCCTTGCTATCGAGATTTAATTGAGTGGAGCCACGAAACATTTCGTCCCTTTTGATTTCAATGGAGGTGGCTGTTTAATATTTGAATCGTATTTACTCCACTGGCATCCACAATTCTACATATTTCACCACTTTTTGCCACTTTACTCAATAAAATTTTCAGGGTCAAGTCGGGAGGAATTTTTATATTGTTGTGACAATTACTTAACAGATTTTTCCGGTAATCATTTCAAATAAAATCACCTTGTAAAGACAGCTTATTTCGGGATTTGAATATGGCATAGTACAAACCGGGAGAACATTTCAAACCAGACCGATATGGCTTTGGTATTTTGGGAACAGGCAGTTAATGACTTGTCGGCACGTGATCCGATGATGCACCGGATCATTCCGAGCATCTTGGTTATGCCCGGCATGATCCTGCCGGGCGTGGGGGGCGGTATCGGTTTCGATCCGGTGGATGATCTTGCACTTGTTATCGACATTGATCGACAGCTTGTAGCCGAAGTGGCTCTTGCCGGGCTTCTTCGTCCAGGTCGCGTCGGTATCCTTCTGGCACCGTGTCGCCGGCTTCCAGTCGGATGCCTTGGGTAAATCTCTCCAGGGACAACCGGTATGCATGCGTACAGTATGCCTTCGACAGTTATACGCAAATCTTGCTTGTTGTAGATGTTGTCGTGAAGCAAAATGGTCAATAGCTTCGACCAAAGTTCGGCATTGAGCAGTAATCGGAGTATTGCAAGCTCGTATTGTTGTTGTGTGAAAGCTACAACGATATGAGTGCTTCTTTAAATCAATGGCTTGAGATCAAACGGGAACAGGCCCTAGGCGCAGTATAATTACCGAAGAAAAACAGCGGTGATTCAAATCATTTGGACAAATACCATGACTCAACATATTTCCTGCAATTTACACGACTATATCGAAGTGGCTTGTATGTATGGCTATCAGGTCAGGTTGATCCTGAAGGACCAGTCAACTGCGGAAGGGAAGGCGAAGGATATTCTGACGGATACTGAAACGCGTGAGTTTCTGCTGCTGGAAACTGAAATCGGATCCCGGCAGGTTGAATTAATTTTTCTCGATAAACTGCAAGTACTGACTCCGGATGCACGATTTACTGAAGTTGTCTTTTCCGGATCCTGTGAATCCTGAATCCGTTACGATCCGGAAACTGCCTGAATAATCAGGCTAATCAGGCGCGCAATCCGTCATCCGTCGGACTGACTTTTCCAGATTCCGGCTTTTGCCGGAGTGACACAGCCTGAATTAACAGCGTAGCGGGATAACCGGTCTTTTCCCGGTCAGCGTCTACCGTCGTACCACATCGGCAGCTTCTTTTTATTACGCAATGAGCCCAAGGGAGACAATACCAGGTAAAAAAATTGTCGGGTAATCTCCCATCCGCTGTAAAGCCTGGTTTTTCTGGAGGATGTTTCGAGCGGGTGTTTGCTCAAAATTGCAAACTTGAGCTTGTGCTGGCGGCCATATTTCTTGAGTTTCCGGCTCAATTCGATTTCTTCCGCCGCGTACAGTGTCAAATCAAATCCGCCTACCTCTTTGAATGCGATGGCATTGCATACTATCAGCGCCCCAGCAGCCCAGCCAAGCTGCACTGACAGCAGCGTCCATATTCGCAGCAATATCTCCGCCCATCTGGGCTGATCCGGCATATAAAGCGTGCTGCCCGCACCGACATGCCTGCCTTGTTTGATCAATTCAAACATATCACCTACCAGTCCGGCATTCATAAGGCAATCGGCATCCATAAATATCAGCCATTTCCCCTTGGCAACATCTGCGCCAGCAGTTCTGGCACGCGCAATATGATTGATCGGCTCAAAAACCACCCGGGCACCTGCTCGTTTAGCCAAACGAGCCGTTGCATCAGTAGAATTGTTATCCACTACGATGACTTCATGGGTATAGCCATAGGAGCGATTCGCCATCACTGCATCGGCAACTGAACGCAGGCACTGCTCGATCAATTGCTCTTCATTGAAAGCTGGAATGATAAAAGAAATGCGCATATAACCTATTTCAATAATAAAAATTCAGTAATTACTGCCATTACCGAGCGTTCATCGTAAATCGCAGAATTACAACCTTATTCAGCTTACAATATAAAATTCGGGTAAGGATAGATATGCCCAGAAGCCTGCATTTATAATTACATCTTCCAATTTTAAACAGCTTGATTTCACGCGCCCCTGCCATATGATCTGGAAACCCAATGTTACAGTCGCCGCAGTTGTTGAACAGAATGGTAAATACCTGTTGGTGGAAGAAATTCCCAAAGGAACCGAGATAAAACTCAACCAACCAGCCGGTCATCTGGAACCCGGTGAGTCCATTATTCAGGCGTGCTGTCGAGAAGTACTGGAAGAAACTGGCCATACCTTTCAGCCTGAGGTGTTAACCGGCATTTATCATTGGACATCAGCCTCGAATGGTATTACCTACCTGCGCTTTACCTTCTCCGGTCAAGTTACTGCTTTTGACCACGAAAGAAAACTCGATACCGGTATCATACGGGCAATCTGGCTCAATATAGATGAAATCCGTGCAAAACAGGCATTTCATCGCACACCGCTGGTAATGCAATGTATTGAAGACTACCTCACCGGGAGAAACTATCCGCTGAATATCCTGAAGTACTACGGCTGAGAGCCAATCAGCTAACTACAAAATTCCGCACAAGGAATCTACATATGAACCGGTATGGCAACCCATGGACTTTCTACACTCTTATCTAGCAAGGATAGAAACAGCAATCCCATAACCATACAAATCACGATGCTGCCCAGCTTGTTTTTTGTTATACAATCCGGTGGTGGTTTATGTTCTAACCCGAATCAAAAGAATCGAGCCAGAATCAAACGGCCCGGTTAAAAGGAAATACACTAAGCAGCACCAAAATTTGAAATCATAAAGTGGAGGAAATATGAAGAAGGTTTTTCGAAACAGATACGTTGCCGGGCTATGCCTCGCAATATCAATGTTTCTGGTATCGTTGCCCGCATCAGCTCAGCTGATGCTCGCGCACGAGGGGCATCATGATGACTCAGGGTGTAAAGTTGATGATGGAGATTTTCCTGTTGCGATCAGCATTTATGAAGTTCCGGAAGGGAATATTCCTCCTATGCATTCATATTGCAGTCATGTTCCCAATGCAGGCAAGATCAATATGACGATTGAGCTTTCCGATGCCAAGACACGTGAAGTTCCTATCGCTGTCAGGGTCCTTATGGAAGGACATGAAGGTAGTGAGCACGGCGCACATGAAGTGCTGTATATGCCTGCCGAGAAATATTCTTCCGGTATTATCGTGGTTGCAACCAATCTTGAACAAGTTGGGCAGTATAATGTTCAGCTGGAAACAGACGATGGTGCAGGCAATGTCAAAACAGCCGTCAAGATCCCGCTGCATATTGGAGAGGGGAGTGGCCACAGTCATGGATCCAACTTTGGTACGATGGAATTGATTCTACTTGCTGGTGTGGGCATAGCAGGTGCTTTCATTTTTCTTCGCAAGAAAGATCCCGCAAAAGCTTAACCAAGATAATATCAATTAAATATGAAAGCATGCAGCATTGTGTTGCCCAAATATAGAGCTGCATGCCTGAATACCTGGATACTCGAAAAAAGTGGCGCAAGCTATGCGTAAGCATACTCCCAACCATTTTCTTACAATAAAAAATCATGGCACTCAGTTTGATATCCCCATCGTTTTCTCATCAAGGCCTAATTCCAGCAGATCATACCTGCGACGGTGAGGACTCTTCTCCGAAGCTCATCTGGACAGGAGTACCAGAAAATACGAAAAGCCTGGTTCTGATCGTTGATGACCCGGATGCACCTGATCCACAGGCACCCAAAATGACATGGGTACATTGGGTACTTTACAATATTCCAATTACGGTTGATAACCTGCCAGCACAAGTAACCGTAGATAGATTGCCTGCCGGTACTTTGGAAGGTATAAACGACTGGGGAAGAACTGGTTACGGCGGACCATGTCCACCAATCGGAACCCATCGCTATTTTCATAAGTTGTACGCTCTGGATACTATATTGCCCGATTTGAACCAACCAACCAAAGCTGTTCTGGAAAAAGCCATGCAAGGTCACATTATTGCTCAGGCTGAATTAATCGGACGATATTGCCGCCCAAGCAACGCCTGAAACACAAACAGCCAAGTTAAAAGCCAACAAACTGCATCATCCTGTCAATCCTGGCTGCTGACTCCGATACTGCTATCACTCTTGTTAATATGTCTATCAAATCACGTATCCGTACTATCCCACACTACCCTCGCGAAGGGATTATGTTCCGGGATATCACCACTCTTCTGAAAGATCCAGTCGGATTGCGTATAACTATTGATGAGATTGCCGAGCGTTATCGGGCTGAAAAAATCGACAAAGTTGTCGGAATAGAATCTCGTGGTTTTATCTTTGCCGCACCGGTTGCTTATGCGCTGGGGGCCGGATTTGTTCCCATCCGCAAGCAAGGTAAATTGCCGGCAGAAACCATCAGCTGTGATTACCAACTGGAATATGGTTACGATAAGATTGAAATCCATGCGGATGCAATCGATAAAGACGACCGTGTGCTAATGATCGATGATCTAATTGCAACAGGTGGAACGATGGAAGCAGCGATCAAGCTGGTTCAGGAGATGGGCGGAAAAATAATCGAATGCTGTTTTGTGATTGATTTACCTGGTGTCGGTGGAAGTACACGGCTGCGCCAACAAGACCATCCACTGTATTCTCTGTGCAGTTTTGATGATTGAATCTGCTGGCGGCATCCTCGTCTCTGGATTAAACACGTATACAGATATCTAATTTCTGTTCAAACAGAATCGTTGCAATGCTAATATCCGCAGCAGATTAGCCGCAATCCTGCCGGTTAAGATGCCGGAGCAACTTTCCACAATAACAAATTTTATATCGACCCAGCCTACTGGCTGCCGTGGAGTCCGTTCACATGTTAGATATCCAGCAATTACGTAGCGACCTACAAAATATTACTACTTGTCTAGCCCAAAGAGGTTACAACTTTCCTGTGTCCGATTTTGAGAATCTAGAAAGCCAACGTAAATCCATACAAACCCTGACTCAAACATTACAGGCAAAACGTAATTCAGCTTCTAAGCAAATTGGTATCGCCAAACAGCAGGGAGAAGATGTCAGTACGATCATGGCTGAAATAGCGAATATGGGAGATGCGTTAAAGCAGGCGGAAAATCAGTTCGAATCTATTCAAACCAAACTACAGCAATTGTTGATGGAAATTCCCAATCTGCCTCATAACAGCGTTCCGACAGGCAAGAATGCAGATGGCAATCTTGAAATAAGGCGCTGGGGAACGCCCAAGAATTTTGATTTTACAGTCAAGGATCATGTCAGCATCGGTGAGCATCTTGGGTTGATTGATTTTGAAACCGCGGCAAAGCTGAGCGGGGCACGCTTCTGCCTGCTGAAAGGCGGGGTGGCGCGGCTGCATCGCGCGCTGGCGCAATTTATGCTCGATGCCCATACGCAAGAAAATGGCTACAACGAGGTCTATGTGCCTTATCTAGTTAATGCGGACTGTTTGCGCGGAACTGGACAGCTACCCAAATTCGAACAAGATCTCTTTTCTGTACTGACCAACGCACAGGATGAAACAGATAATGTAGATAAAACAGGCATGGTTGGCCTGCACCTCATTCCTACTGCCGAAGTCCCTCTTGCCAATATCGTTCGCAATACGATTGTTCCTCTTGAGCAGCTTCCGCTTAAGTTTGTCGCTCATACTCCGTGTTTCCGTTCCGAGGCGGGAAGTTACGGTAAGGATACACGCGGATTAATCCGTCAGCATCAATTTGATAAGGTCGAACTGGTACAAATCACCCATCCGGAAAAATCTTACGAAGCATTGGAATCGCTGGTAGGTCATGCCGAGAAAATTCTCCAAAAGCTGGAGCTGCCTTATAGGATCATGTTGTTGTGTACAGGAGATATGGGATTCTCTGCCGCCAAGACTTACGACATTGAAGTATGGCTACCCGCACAACAAACCTACCGGGAGATATCATCGTGTAGTAATTGTGAAGCGTTCCAGGCGCGACGCATGCAAGCACGCTTCCGTAAGGGGCAAGATAAACCGGAACTGCTGCATACACTTAATGGCTCTGGACTAGCAGTAGGACGAACGCTGGTGGCCATCTTGGAAAATTATCAGAATGAAGATGGCAGTGTTACTATCCCGGAAATTTTGCAGACTTATATGGGCGGCATCAAGCGGATCAGCCTATAATGTATGCATGTTCGTCTGTATTAACTACTAGAAATGGAGGATTCTGATGCAAAATGACAATCATGATGCCACCCATACTGATAAGGATGTTACCCAACTTGCCGAAGAAGTCAGGAAAGCAATAGAGCAGGGTGGTGATGTGGAAAATGCTGTCAGAAATCTTACACTCAAGACTATGCACTCTAACGGTCTGGATATCGAATCCCTGAAACAGATAGCAACCGCTGTAATGGAAGGGGCTCAGGCTGGTGCGCAGCAGAAAATAACGCATGCCACAGGGCAATCTCAAACAGCGCGATCACAAATCACCCAGGCAGTCAGCGGACTAGATGGTGCTTTTGCTCAATTGGCCGGTGCTTCCAAGCTGGCTCTGGAAGAAGCAGCAGGAAAAGCAAAGCAGTTCTCCGACAGCGACCTGGCCAAAGCCCGGGCAGATTTGGAAGATCTGGAAGATGTATTTCTGGATACCCTGAAACAGACGGCTTCCGCCACACAGGGTTTGATTGCTGAAACACTGCAGGACCTGCTAACACATGCACAACATAATGGCACCGCTGTGGGCAGACAGATCAAAGATACGCTGGCAGTTTTGGCGCATCAAGTAGCTTCAGCCGGCCGGGCACAATTTGAAGCGGGCGTAAAACTCACTCAAATGACTGCAGATCTTCTGTACAAAATTTCTACCGGGGTCTTATCCGGCATCACCAGTCAAACTGATCGGGATAAAAAATAATCATTTCTCCGATCCAGAAAATCTGTCGAAAATTCTGGCGCGCCTCAACCTGGTAAATAATAACGGTTAACTGGGTTGAGCAAGCTATCCAGCTCGTAACAAAGCGGCTGACCTGTCGTAATTGATAAGCGCATCACCTGTGCGCCTGTCAATCCTTCCAATTGCATAACTAAAGTTCTTAAAAGCCCCTTGTGCGAGACAATTAGCAAACGTTTCCCCTGCCTGATTTCAGGGAGAATCGTTTGCTGCCAGAAGGGCTGTACGCGCACCAATGCTTGTTGCATACTTTCTGCCAGAGGTAACTGGGCATGATTAACTGCTGCATAGCGCTGCTGGCTGGCGGGTACACGAGGATCATTTGCCATCAGCAATGGAGGCACCGCATCAAAATGGAGCTGGCTTTTCAGTACCGGCCAGATACCAAATCTACGAATGGCAGCCCAAGGACGCATGCCCTCCAGTGCGCCGTAATGACGTTCATTCAGCCGCCAGCTCCGATGAACCGGGAGATGGCTCAGGCTCATTTCCGATTGTACAAAAGCGAGCGTATCTCGTGCGCGCTTTAGCTCCGAACAGAAACAGATATCAAAACTAAAACCTGCCTGCTTGAGACGCTGGCCTGCTCTTCTTGCTTCCTCCTCACCTTGCAAGCTGAGTGCAATATCACTCCAACCAGTAAAGTGCCTGTCTTTATTCCAGACACTTTTCCCATGGCGGAGCAATACCAGCCGGGTTAACTTTTCTGTTTTACTCACAAATATGATTGTAAATTTTTAGAGACAGTAAAAGTTACAAAAATATTAAACATCAATCCCGTACATTATTTTTCTTTACTGCCGCCGTAGATTCCTGCCAGATTTGCCTCAATGCAGACCACAATCCATTACGATTGGCTTGTAAAATCAATTGGTTATCACCAAATTCCTGTGCAAGCCTCTTTTGAGCCTTGCCGAGATTGTGGTAGGGCATGCTCATGAAAAGATGGTGTGTAGCGTGGTAACGCAGCCCGACCGGCGCCCATAATCCAGTCATAAAATTACCGGGGACATTGATGGAATCAAGATACTGCTCAACCAGTGTCAGATGATAATCACCTCTATGACGATACGCATGGGCAGCCAGAGTGCGCAGTGAATTCAGGATAAAAATTGCGACAGCAACCACATACCAGAGCACCAATACCTGCCAGGATAACTTCCCCAATATCACACTGGCTACGACAATTACTGCAAACAAAAATGTCGCCAGCTCCTGCAGCTGCCAATGATGATCGTTACGTACAGCATTTGCTCGACGAATATAGGCTGGATTAATTGTTAGCGAAGAAGCACGCTCCCAGATAATTTTCCGCAAGGGTGGAATCAGATACGAAATTGGAGTCAGCAACAAAAACCGCATCACCAGCAGTAGCGGCAGAATCAGTGAAAGCAGTACATAACCTACTAACCCTACCGGATGTTGAGTGGCAAAGGGAAGATATTCCCCATCTTCAGAGGTGCCATAGATAGCCGGTTTATGATGATCATAATGCACGCCGTCATAGGTAAAAGACGGGATCATAAATGGAATGCCACAAGTCAGATTCCACACCAGTCGGAACATTTTGAACGTTCCTCGCTCAAGATGGGCAAGCTCATGGATGAAAATTGCAGCACGATAAAAGGCAAATATCGCTACCCAACAAGAAAGTATTTGCCAGATGGAAAACCATGACATGTGGAATGCCGTCGCGAAAGCTGCCCATCCCAGCATGATGTGAAACAGAAAATCTGACCAGTAAATTCCAGGATCAGGCGTCATTAGGTCACGCACCAATGCACGCGCCTCATATAAGGGAAAATTGACTTGTATCGTATTATCGTTATCAGCAGCCATGAGGGAAAATATTTTTCAAATTTATCCCCAGTTAGAAATCAGGTGTTTGATTATCAGCTGGTTTATATCTGGATTGGTTCCGTTAATTTTGCTGAAATCAGGCATACCGGGCCAACCAGCGTCAAAAAAAGTTTTACCAGCAAATTCTCTGGCTTGTGCATAACGAGGAATAACGTGAAAATGGACATCAGGGTCAACCATCATCAACATCAGGTAATTCAATTTGTCATACTGAAAGGCTTTTCTTAAAGCAACGTCAATCTTGCCAGTCACAATTTTCAGTTCAGTAAAACTGGCACTGCTCAACGCAGAAAAACTTTGTACCGGTTCATGCGCAATCAAAACCAAAGCACCCAAGGTCAACTGGGCTGGACGCAACAGCACGCTCCAATACTGAAACTGGCAAATAACTGTGTCTGGCGCGCCAAACTTCTGCATGGTGCCATTAAATATTTTCATACTCACTATCTTTTCTCCAGATCAGCCTGGTGCCTGCAGGAACTGATCAGATTGCGATTGATCTGCAGCAATCTCCACACAAGAGAAGTAGTTTCTCGCCCTCTGTAAATCCTGAATAAAGTCAATTTCACACCAGTGATTACCAACAACCGAGTGGCTACTTACTATACCTTGTTTAGCTAACGCACTGATAATAGCCAGATACCACGATCCAAGTTTCTCCGGTTCGCGTAATGCCTGCTCCACTGCATTACGGAAAAGCCGCGCACCTTGCCCGTTGAAACGAATCAGTCCAATTGATTCTGCATTGGTTTCCTCTACAGACAGTTTCTTGCTGACCTGTTTCACTTGGCCTAGCAGATCAAGCTGAACCTTCATGTCATCGTCATCAAATTTTTCTTTAAAATCAATGCATAAAGTGATTGGTGCTATTTGTGTGCGCAACACACCTGACAGCAAATTATCTTCCAGCAGCGTATCACCATTCAGTAATAGAAATCCGGTATTCATCTCTTCACGTGCAATCCAGCAACTGGCCAGATTATCCGCTACTTCGTAGAAAGGATTAAACACAACCCGAATATTAGAATGATTCGGATAGCGTTCGGCTAACAGCATTTCCACTTTGCCAATTTGGAAGCCGGCGACGATTACGATTTCCTGGATACCATTGGCCAGCAAGGTATCAATCTGCCAAACAATCACCGGTTTGCCTGAAACTGGCAACAGGCATTTAGGAGTATCTTCAGTCAAGGGTAATAATCGTCTGCCCTGCCCGGCACTCAGAATGATCGCCTTACCCGGAAAATCATCAATTTGATCAGTCATTTTTATATCCGGCTCTATTCAATTACGGGTTCTTTCGATATATTCACACATTTAGCAGTACGCTCATTTTTCTCAATTCATCCGCTATATGCCTGATAGCAGAAAGAAAAGCGTCAACTTCTTCAATTGTATTATCTGGCCCCAGACTTGCCCTTACCGCACATCGCGCCAGAATAGTTGGTACATTCATGGCTTCCAGTACATGACTTTTACCGGGTACAGTACTGGAACAGGCAGCGCCACTGGCAACTGCAAATCCTCTTTTATCCAGGCGAACAACTAAGGTATCGCCTTCTATATCTGGCAATGCAAAATAACAGGTATTAGGCAAGCGAGAAGCATCCAATCCAAATACCGTAGCACCCATCGCCAGCAAACCATGCTCCAGATGATCACGCAACTTCACCGTGTGTGCCATTGATTCAGTTAGCCTGGATATAGCAAGTTCACAAGCAGCACCAAATCCGACAATAGCTGGCACATTCTCGGTACCGGAGCGCAGCCCATCTTCATGGCCGCCTCCGTAAATGAGCGGTTTAAGTGGTAGACGCGCATCAATAATCAGCGCTGCAGCCCCCTTGGGCCCGCAAATTTTATGTGCAGACAACGTCATGGCATGTATGCCAAGTTCATCAAAATTTACCGGAACTTTACCAAATGCCTGCACTGCATCGGTATGCATCCAAGTACCCTGTGCCTTTGCAGCCTCAGCAATGGAAGTAACATCCTGAATCACACCAGTTTCATTATTTGCCAGCATTACTGAAACCATGGCTGGTTTTTCTGCAACCAGCATTTCCGTTGCTTCATCCGTATTTACCTGTCCTGCAGCATCCACTGACAGATAATGCAGTTGCCATTTCTCACCGTTTTTTCTTGTCAGTGCCTGCGCGGTACGCATGACGCATGGATGCTCAATTGCACTTACAATCAGTGCGGAAGGCTTCAGGCTATCTGCTACACCGCGAATAAACAAGTTATTTGCCTCAGAACCACCACTGGTAAAAATGACCTGTGCAGGCCGAGCTCCTACCGCCTGAGCCACCTGTTCACGCGCCTGATCAATTGCTCGGCGTGCAGCCAATCCAAGGGAATGACTGCTAGACGCATTACCATAATGTTCACGGAAGTAAGGCAGCATCGCTGTCAGCACTGCATCATCCACTTTAGTAGTGGCATTATGATCAAAATAAACTTGAGTCATGAGATGTAAGAATCGGTTAGTACACCGGATAGCTTGTATCCGGCAAACTCCTGATATAGAAATCAATAAAGAACGAGTATAGTCAAATTTGTGGACTGCGGATACGATCTTTCAAATATCTGCCTCAAATTAACTGGCAACAGATAAATCACTCGATGGTGCAATCACAAGATACCTGCCCAGAGGGTGATGCATCTAATTTGTACGGTGGCAAGAAAAGAAGAGGTGTTTTTGGCGTATCTTATAGCAAGCAAGCAAGCAAGCAAGCAAGCAAGCAAGCAAGCAAGCAAGCAACGCCATGCCAGTGGATAAAGCGATGGTGGGTATTCTCCCGTAGTCCGGCGGTAAATCCCTCCCTATGCCCCTTCTCTGCCCGGTAAATGCTCATCAAGTAGCAACCAGCTTATTTGAAATATCATGCCTGCGATGGGGTTGTGTTGTATGAGATCCTTTTAAAAATAAAAGAATCTCATATTTTCAATCTCGTGACTACGCCATCTAAGTTAAAATCGACATTTCTCATTCGCGTTGACTGGGTAGGGTGATCAGGGTAGAATCGCCGCACTTTTTTAGGGACATTTCACTTTTTAATTTTTCGACGTATCCGCTTGGATTATGTTTCTGATTAAGCACAGACCGCTTGGTATTGTTCTGCTCTGGCAACTGACATTTGCATTTGTGGTGGCGATTGTTTGTGGTTTGTTGTCAGGTGTAAGTGGCGCATTCTCTGGTTTTTTTGGTGTATTAGTCAGCGTAATTGCAGGAGGTGCTTACGCAGTTTTGGTATCCAGGCACAGCGGATATTCTGCAGGTGATGTTTTACGCACGGCACTTCGTGCGGAAGCTGTGAAAATATTTTTAATAGTAATGCTGTTATGGATCGTGTTTGCAGCATATAAAGATTTGAAGCCTGTTATATTTATTGGTTCGTTTACTGTTGCTGTATTGATGTCAAGCATGGCAGTGTTTGTTTCAGAAAAGCCTCCTGTTAAATGAACATATCAAATAACGTAATAAAGGTAAGTAGATGTCAACTGAAGCTGAGTTAAACCCAACATCGTACATACAGCATCACTTAACACATATGACGATGAGCATCGGAGAGGGTTCATTCTGGGTTTTGCATGTGGATACACTGGTGATGTCATTGATACTTGGCGTGATCAGTCTTGGTTTTATTTGGATGGTTGTTAGGAAAGCTACGTCGGGAGTCCCCGGTAAAACACAGGCTTTTGTTGAGTTGTTGATAGAATTTATAGATGATCAGGTAAAAAATACATTTCACGGAAATCGTCATGCCTTTGTTGCCCCGGCGGCGTTAACAATTTTTGTCTGGGTTCTTCTGTTAAATTCCATGGATTTTTTGCCTGTCGATATTATGGCGTGGATTTACGAGCACTTGTTCGGTCTGCATAACTGGCGAGGTGTGCCGACGGCAGATGTTAATACAACTTTTGCACTTGCGCTTTCTATCTGGGTGCTAACAATTTACTTCAGCATCAAAGTAAAGGGTTTTGGAGGGTGGATTAAAGAGTTGTTTTGCGCCCCTTTCGGCAAGAATCCTATATTGTGGCCGTTTAATTTGTTGTTGAATCTGATTGAATACATCTCAAAGCCTTTATCTCATTCTTTGCGACTTTTTGGGAACATGTATGCGGGTGAGATTATTTTTATGTTGCTCGGTATGTGGGCGGCAACAGGGATCGCCGGTACAATTTTTGGAGCTGTCCTTGGTGTTGGTTGGGCAATTTTTCACATACTGATCGTGGTGTTGCATGCGTTTATATTTATGATACTGGCTGTGGTTTATCTTTCCATGGCGCATGAATCACATTGATTTAAAAGTTTTTTTGTTATTAACTTGAACTAAAGGGAAAAATATGGATAACGTTCAATTTCTTGCAATGATTCAGGCGTATACCGGAATTGGTATTGGATTAATGATTGGTTTGGGTGCAGCGGGTGCGTGTATTGGTGTGGGTGTGATGTGCGGCCGATTTTTGGAAGGTGCTGCTCGTCAGCCTGAAATGATTCCTACCTTGCAGGGTAAGGTGTTTTTGTTGCTGGGATTGACTGATGCTTCATTTATTATTGCCGTAGGTTTAGCAATGCTTTTTGCATTTGGTAACCCATTGTTAGCTGTTGTTCAGTAAATTATTGAATTAGTTGCCGAATGTAAATAAGGGGCTGTTATGAATATAAATTTCACATTGGTCTCGCAAGCGATAGCTTTTTCCATATTTATATGGTTTACCACAAAATTTGTGTGGCCGTATTTGTTGCGTGCTATTGAAGAGCGTCAGCAGAAAATAGCGGATGGCTTGGCAGCAGGTGAGCGTGGTAAGAAGGAATTGGAGCTTGCCAGCCAGCGTTCATCAGAGGTATTGAAAGAAGCCAAGCAGCGTGCGGGTGAGATCGTTATTCAGGCGGAAAAAAGAGCTTCTGACATCATAGAAGAAGCTAAAAAGAATGCTCGAGTTGAGGGTGAAAAAATTCTAGCCGGAGCTAAAGCGGAAATTCAGCATGAGATTTTTAGTGCGCGTGAATCATTGCGTCAACAGGTGGCGGGGTTGGCAGTGCAAGGTGCTTCAAAAATTCTACGTCGTGAAGTAAATGCCAAGGCTCATGCTGATCTACTGGCATCAATAGAGACAGAGTTAAAATAAATGGCTGAAGCGATAACAATTGCACGACCGTATGCAGAGGCAGTTTTCAGACTTGCTCAAGGAAGTGAATCTTTGTCACTCTGGTCGGAGATGCTTGGGATTGTCAGCTCTGTTATTCAGGAATCTCAGGTAAATGCTTTAATCGGTAACCCACAAATCCCATCAATAAAACTGCGTGAAATCGTTTTCAGTATTTGTGATAAAGAACTAAATGAAGATGGAAGGCGTTTAATTTCATTGTTGATTGAAAATGGACGGCTACTTGTATTGCCGCAGATAAGCGAGCTGTATGAGCAGCTTAAGGCGCAACATGAGAGTGTGCTTGAAGCGGAAATAGTATCAGCATTTCCTCTTGAATCGTATCAGCTGGAAAAGCTCATATCGGTTCTGGAGGCAAAATTTCAGCATAAAGTAAAGGCTCAGGTAAGTGTGGATAGTGGGCTTATTGGTGGCGTAAAAATTGAAATCGGTGACCAGGTGATTGACAGTTCTGTGTCCGGAAAGCTGGAAGCTATGGCGGCGACTCTCAAAAGCTAGGAGTGATATAAAATGCAGTTAAATCCATCAGAAATCAGTGAATTAATCAAGAGTAAAATTGAAGGCCTTTCTGTTACATCGGAATTTCGTACACAAGGAACTATTGTATCGTTAACGGATGGTATCGTTCGAGTGCACGGTCTTTCTGACGTAATGCAAGGCGAGATGCTGGAGTTTCCGGGTGGGACGTATGGCCTGGCGTTAAATTTGGAGCGTGATTCGGTTGGTGCGGTTATCTTAGGTGCTTACGAACATCTTACGGAAGGGGATATCGTAAAATGTACTGGCAGAGTTCTTGAGGTTCCTGTAGGAGAGGCTTTGCTGGGTCGTGTCGTAAATGCTTTAGGGCAGCCGATTGATGGTAAAGGACCTATAGCTGCACAGGGAATGGAACCAATAGAGAAAATTGCTCCTGGCGTCATATCACGTAAATCAGTTGATCAACCAATGCAAACTGGCTTGAAATCGGTTGATTCAATGGTTCCGATCGGAAGAGGGCAGCGTGAGTTGATCATTGGAGATCGGCAGACAGGTAAAACAGCAGTTGCAATTGATGCGATCATTAATCAAAAAGGTGAAGATATGATCTGCATCTATGTTGCAATAGGTCAGAAAGCCTCATCAATTGCAAACGTGGTGCGTAAACTGGAAGAAGTTGGTGCCATGGCATATACCATTGTGGTAGTGGCTTCTGCTTCTGAATCAGCAGCTATGCAGTATATTGCACCTTATTCTGGCTGTACCATGGGTGAATATTTTCGTGACAAGGGGCAAGATGCGCTGATTGTCTATGATGACCTAACTAAGCAGGCATGGGCTTATCGTCAGATTTCTTTGTTGTTGCGCCGACCTCCTGGTCGTGAGGCTTATCCGGGAGATGTTTTCTATCTTCACTCTCGTTTATTAGAAAGAGCAGCAAGAGTGAATGCTGATTATGTTGAAAAAGCTACTGGTGGAAAAGTAAAAGGAAAAACAGGATCGCTAACCGCGTTACCTATTATTGAAACTCAAGCAGGTGACGTAACGGCATTTGTACCTACTAACGTAATTTCAATTACGGATGGTCAGATATTCCTTGAGTCTGATTTATTTAATGCAGGTATACGGCCGGCAATCAATGCTGGTGTTTCGGTTTCCAGAGTCGGGGGCGCTGCTCAGACCAAGGTCATCAAAAAACTAGGCGGTGGTATTCGTTTGGCTTTGGCGCAATATCGTGAACTTGCTGCTTTTGCACAGTTTGCTTCTGATCTTGATGAGGCCACACGTAAGCAACTGGAGCGTGGAAAAATGGCTACCGAGTTAATGAAGCAGGCGCAGTACGCTACATTAAAAGTTTCAGAGATGGCATTAACACTGTTTGCGTTAAATAAAGGTTATTTTGATGATGTTGACATTAAGCGCGCTCTTGCTTTTGAGTCTGCATTAAAAAGCCATGTTCGTAGTCATCATGCTGCAATACTGGATAAGATCGAGACAACCAAGGAGCTTGACGCTGAAACAGAAAAGGCGTTAGAAGCAGCTATTCAGGAATTTAAGCAGAACGGGATATACTAACCCATGGCAAGCAGCAGAGAAATACGAAACAAAATCAAGAGTATTAAAAATACGCAAAAGATTACGCGTGCGATGGAAATGGTTGCTGCCTCCAAGATGAGAAAAGCACAGGATCGCATGAAAAAGGCGCGTCCTTATGGCGAAAAGATTCGTAATGTGGCCGCACATATGAGCAAGGCGAGTGTTGAGTATCGTCACCCTTTTCTGATTGACCGTAATTCTGTTAAAAGAGTAGGAATTATTGTTGTGACATCAGATAAAGGGTTATGTGGCGGGCTGAATACTAATGTATTACGTAGAGCTCTCAATGAAATACGAGTTTGGGGAGCCGAAGGCGAGCAAATAGAAGTTTGCTGCATAGGTAACAAAGGTTTGGGGTTCATGAGTCGTCTCGGTGTCCAGGTGATTTCACAGGTTACTGGTTTAGGTGATGCACCTAATATGGAAAAATTGATAGGCGCAGTTAAGGTTGTCTTGGATGCTTATACTACTGACCATTTTGACAGGGTATATATTTTCTATAACCGTTTTGTCAACACTATGAAACAAATACCGGTTATGGAGCAACTTCTCCCGCTGACTGACGAGCATATGAGGGATGATAGTAATGAAGCCAAGCCTGCTCGCGCTCCATGGGATTATATTTATGAACCTGAAGCTAAACCTGTTATTGACGATATTATGATCAGGTATATAGAGGCACTCGTATATCAGGCAGTTGCTGAAAATATGGCTTCCGAGCAATCAGCAAGGATGGTTGCTATGAAAGCAGCCTCCGATAATGCTGGTAATCTAATTGACGAACTGACACTCATTTATAACAAATCTCGTCAGGCAGCTATTACCAAAGAACTTTCAGAAATCGTCGGTGGAGCAGCGGCTGTTTAAGTATTGTAAATTTGTATTTAGGGAAAAGTGATGAGCCATCAAGGAAAGGTCGTTCAATGCATTGGCGCGGTAATCGACGTAGAATTTGCATCAGAGGGAATACCAAAAGTATATGACGCTCTGGTAATGGAAGGGTCGGAGTTAACATTGGAAGTACAGCAGCAGTTGGGAGATGGCGTTGTCAGAACCATTGCACTTGGATCGTCAGATGGTCTGAGGCGAGGGATGATGGTTACCAATACACAAAAGCAGATATCGGTTCCTGTTGGTACCAAGACGCTGGGGCGCATTATGGATGTTCTCGGTAGGCCCATTGATGAAATGGGAGAAATTGGTGCAGAATCATTCATGCCCATTCATCGGACTGCCCCTGCTTTTGATGAACTGTCAGCCTCGACGGAGCTGCTGGAAACTGGAATCAAAGTTATTGATTTGATTTGTCCTTTTGCCAAGGGAGGCAAGGTTGGGCTTTTCGGCGGTGCTGGTGTAGGAAAAACTGTCAACATGATGGAGCTTATCCGTAATATCGCAATTGAGCATAGCGGATACTCGGTATTCGCTGGTGTGGGCGAGAGGACACGGGAAGGAAACGATTTCTATCATGAAATGAAAGATTCCAATGTATTGGACAAGGTGGCATTAGTTTATGGACAGATGAACGAGCCACCTGGAAACCGTTTACGTGTTGCGCTAACAGGTTTGACAATGGCTGAAGCATTTCGCGATGAAGGGCGTGATGTCTTATTCTTTGTAGACAATATTTATCGTTACACTCTGGCGGGGACGGAGGTTTCTGCATTATTAGGGCGTATGCCATCTGCAGTTGGATATCAGCCGACACTTGCAGAAGAAATGGGGCGTTTACAGGAAAGAATTACTTCTTCTAAAACGGGTTCAATTACGTCAATTCAGGCTGTATATGTACCGGCTGATGACTTGACCGATCCGTCTCCGGCAACGACGTTTGGTCACCTTGACGCTACTGTAGTGTTGTCGAGGGATATCGCTTCTCTTGGGATTTATCCTGCTGTTGATCCACTCGATTCGACTTCACGTCAATTAGATCCCCTGGTTGTTGGCGAAGATCACTACAACACAGCGCGTGAAGTTCAGCAGACATTACAGCGTTACAAAGAGCTGCGTGACATCATTGCTATTTTAGGTATGGATGAACTTTCACCAGAAGATAAATTATCGGTTAGTCGCGCACGAAAAATACAAAGATTCCTGTCGCAGCCATTTTTTGTTGCCGAAGTCTTTACAGGCTCACCCGGGAAATATGTTTCATTAAAAGAAACCATTAAGGGCTTCAAAGGAATTATTAATGGTGAGTATGATGATATTCCCGAACAGGCTTTTTACATGGTGGGCGGAATTGAAGAAGTGCTAGAGAAGGCTAAATCATTCCAATAATAAATATCTATTTTATAGGTAATCAATGGGTACGATATTCCACTTGGATATAGTGAGTGCAGAAGAATCGATTTATTCTGGACCTGCAGAATTCATTGTTGCTCCGGCAGTGATGGGGGAGGTAGGAATATATCCTCAGCATACCCCTATGCTTACTCGTATCAAATCAGGTGTGGTACGAGTAAAGGCACCACTTCAAGATGATGAAGAAATTTATGTTTCGGGTGGTATGCTTGAAGTACAGCCCGATGTTGTAACAATTCTGGCAGATACCGCTGTGCGGGGGCAGGACTTAGATGAAGCCAAAGCCTTGGAGGCGAAGCGCAAAGCAGAAGAAATCATGAAAAATAAGACTTCTGATATTGAATATGCACGGGCACAAGCTGAATTAATTGAAGCAACAGCCCAGCTGGCAGCTATTCGGAAGCTAAGAAAAAGGAGACACTAGAGTTATCTAATTAGTGTTCAATGGTAATGTGTTTATAAAAAAGGGCGATTCATAATCGCCTTTTTTTATAAACAGAAGGTATTTTGTTAGCTGTCTTATTTATTCCACCCTTTCCCTTTCCAGTACACTTAATTTGCGTGTGTTTGTCACTGATAATTGTGCAAGAGTGATAGATAATTCTTGGTTTAGCAGATACACCTTTGACTGCATAACCATAAACAAAGCATTTCAAGTAAGGATTAACTCGTGTTACAAATTGATGTAGTCATACTGGCAGCTGGGATGGGTAAGAGGATGCGGTCAACTTTACCCAAGGTTTTGCATCCTTTGGCCGGAAAACCTATTTTATTCCATGTTTTAGATACTGCGCGTATTCTGTCTCCTACAAAAATATGTGTGATTTACGGGCATGGCGGAGAGCTGGTTCGGCAAACTGTTGGTAATGATCCTAATCTTATCTGGGTAAAACAGACACAGCAGCTGGGGACGGGGCATGCAGTAAAGCAAGCTCTGCCTTGCTTGGGGAAGAATGGTATTACGCTGGTTTTATTCGGTGATGTACCGTTAGTAAAGAGTAATACACTCAAATCCCTGATTGATAAAGCGTGTGAAGATAGCCTGGCTTTGCTGACTGTAGAATTAAATGACCCTGCCGGTTATGGGCGTATCATACGCGACCCTAAAACAAATCGTGTCCAAGCAATTGTAGAAGAACAGGATGCCCTGCCATCGCAGAAGAAAATTCGTGAAATTAACACAGGCATCATGGTTCTTCCGAATATGTATCTGGAGAGCTGGCTCGATAGGCTAAGTAATGCCAATACTCAGGGCGAATACTACCTTACCGATATTATTGCGATGGCTGTTAATGATGGAGTCCAAATAGAGACTTCCAGCCCCGCATCTGATTGGGAAGTGGTTGGTGTAAACGACAAGATTCAATTGTCTACCTTGGAGCGCGCCCATCAGCAGGATGTTGCAAAGGGGCTTATGGAGCAGGGAGTGATGTTTGCTGATCCTGCGCGCTTTGATGTGCGCGGCCAGCTGATTTGCGGACATAATGTTGAAATCGACATCAACTGCGTATTTGAAGGTAATGTACGCTTGGGGGATAACGTGAAGATTAGCGCAAACTGCATACTTAGAAACGTGGCCATCTCGGATGGATCGATTGTCCATCCTTTTAGCATGATAGAAGATACAGAGGTAGGTAAAAATTGCCGTGTTGGCCCTTATGCTCGCATCCGACCGGGGACACAACTCGACGACGCTGTACATGTTGGAAATTTTGTCGAGATTAAAAATAGTCATATAGCTTCTGGGAGCAAGGTTAATCACCTCAGCTATATTGGTGATACTGAAATGGGCAGACGGGTGAATATTGGTGCTGGTACGATTACTTGTAATTATGACGGAGCCTTTAAACACCAAACGATCATTGAAGATGACGTGTTTATTGGCTCTGATTCGCAGTTGATCGCTCCGATAACGGTGGCCAAGGGATCGACAATTGGCGCTGGATCCACTATTACGCGTGATACGCCTGAAGGTCAGCTAACATTATCCAGGATTAAACAAATAAGTATTGCCAACTGGAAGCGGCCGAAAAAAAACAAGGATTGATGCTGTTTATACAAGGTAGAGCTGAGTAGAGGATAGGTTATGTGCGGTATTGTAGGTGCAATTGCGAAAAATGATGTTGTACCATTTTTATTGGAAGGATTATCCAGGCTTGAGTACCGTGGTTATGACTCGGCAGGAATCGTAGTTGCAGATGGTACGTTGCATAGATTGCGGACAACGGGCCGTGTTTCTGAGCTGAGCAAGCTGGTTCATGCCGGAGGAACATCAGGACTTACCGGTATTGCGCATACTCGTTGGGCAACGCATGGGGCGCCTTCTGAGCGGAATGCTCACCCGCATTTTTCTGGTGATCAAAGAAAAATTGCTGTTGTACATAATGGTATTATCGAAAATCACGAAACTCTCCGGCAACGTTTAGAACAGGAGGGATTTAAATTTCTGTCAGATACCGACACCGAAGTAATTGCTCATTTGATTTCGCTTTATCTTCGTAAGACCGATGATTTGCTGGATGCTGTCTGCCATTCCCTTGAGGAGTTGCAGGGCGCATATGCTATCGCCGTTATGGAAGAGGCGCGTCAGGATCGCATTGTCGTTGCCAGAAATGGGGCTCCACTCTTGCTCGGGATAGATGATGGTGGACTTTACGCTGCTTCTGATGCCTCTGCACTGGTACAGATTACGCAGCGGATTGTGTATCTTGAAGAAGGAGATGTGGCGGAGTTGTCCAGTGATGGATATCGTATTTTGAATTGCCTGAATACGGTAAACGGCTGTGAAGTCACTCGTGAAGTAATTGAGAGCAGCTTGACGCGGGATGCGGTGGAGCTAGGTTCATATTCGCATTTTATGCAAAAGGAGATCTTTGAGCAGCCGGTTGCTGTGGCAAATACCCTGGAAATGGTATTGAATGTACAATCAGTGTCTCCTCAATTATTTGGCAGTGAAGCACAAACGATTTTTGCCCAGACTCGGGGAATATTGATACTCGCTTGCGGGACCAGCTATCATGCTGGTCTGGTTGCAAAATACTGGTTGGAAACAATTGCAAGACTTCCTTGTAATGTCGAGATTGCCAGTGAATATCGATATCGCAATCCAATTGCTGATCCAGCTACGCTGGTTATTGGTATTTCTCAATCTGGTGAAACTGCGGATACTCTGGCTGCGCTAAGTTATGCTAAGTCATTAGGCCATCGCTACAATTTAGCAATTTGTAACGTGCCGGAAAGTGCCCTGATTAGGCAAACTAATCTGCGCTTCCTGACTCGTGCCGGCCCTGAAATTGGAGTTGCCTCCACAAAAGCTTTCACTACGCAGCTGGCAGTTTTGCTGTTGTTTACAGCAGTGCTTGCAAAGATACGCAACAAATTGCCGACTGAAGACGAACAGAAAATGATTGCCGCATTACGGCATTTGCCAGTTGCGATACAGCGTACGCTTCAAAGTGAGCTGGAAATTAAAAAATGGGCAGGAGATTTTTCCCAGAAACACCATGCTCTGTTTCTGGGGCGCGGCGTACACTACCCAATCGCATTGGAGGGGGCGCTGAAGCTTAAGGAGATTTCGTATATTCATGCTGAAGCTTATGCCGCAGGTGAACTCAAGCACGGCCCTCTTGCGCTTGTAGACAGTGGAATGCCTGTAGTTGCCATAGCTCCGAATGATGTGTTGCTGGAAAAGCTGAAATCCAATTTGCATGAAGTGCGTGCACGCGGAGGAGAGTTGTACGTCTTTGCAGATGCAGATTCACGTATTGAGGAGAGTGAAGGGGTGCATATTATTCGCATGGATGAATATGGAGGTGTACTTAGTCCCATTTTGCATACTATTCCGTTACAGCTATTGGCTTATCACGTGGCTTTGCAAAAGGGTACCGATGTTGATAAACCCAGAAATCTGGCAAAATCCGTTACGGTTGAGTAATTGAGCTGCTTTGATTTTCAGCTTGCGATTAAAGTATCCAAGTACTCTCTGGCCCGACCAACAAGGCACACGGCTGCGGCATGCTTTATACAATGATGCTGGAATGGTAGCATTGTAGCCTTTCAATGATTAGAGGAAGTCAATGGCTGGTCATAGTAAGTGGGCCAATATTAAGCATAAAAAGGCCGCGCAAGATGCAAAACGAGGAAAGATTTTTACTCGTCTGATTAAGGAAATTACAGTTGCTGCCCGGCTGGGTGGCGGAGACCCTGGTAGTAATCCCCGTTTAAGGTTGGCGATGGATAAAGCCTTTGGACATAACATGCCAAAGGATAATGTCGAGCGTGCGATCAAGCGCGGGTGTGGTGAGCTTGAAGGCGTTAACTATGAGGAAATTCGCTACGAAGGCTATGGGGTATCCGGGGCTGCTGTCATGGTTGATTGCATGACGGATAATCGTACACGAACCGTGGCGGATGTTCGTCATGCATTTACCAAGCACGGTGGCAACTTGGGAACGGATGGTTCTGTCTCTTATTTGTTCACACATTGTGGCCAATTATTATTTGCGCCAGATATTGATGAAGCGCGGTTACTGGAAGTTGCGCTCAATGCAGGTGCGGAAGATGTTATCGATAATGATGACGGCAGTCTGGAAGTTATTACCAGTCCGGATACATTTGTAGCAGTCAGAGACGAGCTGGAAAAGGCTGCTTTTAAGGCTGAACTGGCTGAGGTAACCTGGAAACCGGAAAACGAAATCTTGCTGCAGGGTGATGATGCAGCCAAAATGCAGAAGCTGTTGGATGCTCTGGAAGATATAGACGATGTACAGGATGTTTATACTACTGCAGTCTTAGACATCTAATCTTGTTACCTTCCGGCAAGAGCATCCGCATACTGGGGATTGACCCTGGCTTACGTATAACAGGTTTTGGTGTTATCGAAAAAAATGGAAGCCAACTAACCTACCTTGGAAGTGGCTGCGTAGTAACCGAAAAATCCGGTTTACCGGATCGCTTGAAGACCATCCTTGATGGACTGAATGAAATTATTTTGCAGCACCAACCGGAGCAGGTTGCTGTAGAACAGGTTTTTGTCAATATCAATCCTAAATCGACGCTGTTGCTCGGACAGGCTCGCGGTGCCGCAATTAGTGCAGCAGTTCTTCATGAACTTTCCGTGTACGAATATACTGCTCTGCAAATCAAGCAATCTGTAGTGGGGAATGGCCATGCCCGGAAAGAGCAGGTGCAGGAAATGGTGATGCGATTGTTGAGGCTGGGAGAACGCCCTCGCTCGGATGCGGCTGATGCGTTGGCCTGTGCCATTTGCCATGCTCATGGAGGAACAGGCTTGCTTGCCCTGAGTGTGCGTAATCATCCGAAACGAGGTGGTTGTCCGTGATTGGCAGAATTACCGGGTTGCTGCTTGAAAAACATCCTCCGCTGGTGTTGGTTGATGTACAAGGTACCGGTTATGAAATTGACGTGCCAATGAGTACTTTCTGCAAGTTGCCTGATATTGGCAAAAAGGTAACGCTCCATACCCATTTCTGGGTACGAGAGGATGTACATTTACTGTTTGGTTTTATGACGGAGCAGGAACGTGCACTTTTTCGCCAGCTTACAAAAATTTCTGGTATTGGTGCGAGAACAGGTTTGGCGATTTTGTCCGGCTTGAGCGTCACAGATCTCCATCAAGCTGTGGTATCGCAGGACAGTATTCGCCTAACCAAAATCCCCGGAATTGGAAAGAAGACGGCGGAGCGTTTATTACTGGAGTTGCGCGATAAGATCGACCCAGTAGCGATCCTTTCTGAAACGGGACCGACTGCATCTAACGTTGATAAAGACATTCTCTCTGCGTTATTAGCACTGGGCTATAATGGCCGCGAAGTTAACCGGGCGTTAGAGCAATTGTCGGAAGGTGTTACGGTATCTGACGGTATTATGCAGTCACTTAAATTTTTGTCGAAAGTAAAATAACATTTTGGCTGATCTTAAATGATTGAATCGGATCGGATTATCACTGCCTCTCCGTTTTCTTCCCAAGAAGAAGTAATAGAACGCGCACTTCGTCCTGTTCAGCTGGATGACTATGTCGGTCAGGAAAAGATCCGTGAACAATTGAAGATTTTTATTGAGGCTGCCAGACAAAGGCAAGAAGCACTGGATCATGTGCTGCTGTTTGGCCCGCCCGGATTGGGTAAAACGACACTGGCTCATATTATTGCTCGCGAAATGGGTGTGAATTTGCGCCATACTTCCGGCCCAGTACTAGAGCGCGCAGGTGATCTGGCCGCTTTGCTGACCAATCTGGAAGCCAATGATGTATTGTTCATTGATGAGATTCACCGGCTTTCTCCCGTTGTTGAGGAAATCCTGTATCCGGCGATGGAGGATTACCAGTTAGATATCATGATCGGCGAGGGAGTGGCAGCAAGATCAGTCAAGATTGATTTGCCAAGTTTTACTCTAGTGGGAGCGACTACGCGAGCGGGTATGTTGACCAACCCACTGAGAGACCGCTTTGGAATCGTTTCCCGTCTGGAATTTTATACTTCCGATGAGCTCAGCAAGATTGTTACCCGTTCTGCCGGGTTGCTTGATGTCGATATTACTGCCGATGGCGCCAGAGAGATTGCATGCAGATCACGGGGCACGCCACGGATCGCCAATCGATTACTGCGCAGAGTCCGTGATTTTGCTGAAGTCCGGGCGAACGGACGTATTGATCGCCAGGTAGCAGATGCTGCATTGCAGATGCTGGATGTTGATGCTGCTGGTCTGGATGTACTGGATAGAAAGCTTCTGCTAGCAGTGCTGGAAAAATTTGGCGGTGGTCCGGTAGGAGTGGATAATCTTGCTGCGGCTATCAATGAAGAGCGTGACACGATTGAAGAAGTGCTGGAGCCTTATCTTATTCAGCAGGGTTTTCTGCAGCGTACGCCTCGTGGCCGAATGGCAACAACCATGACTTATCAGCATTTCGATATCATCCCTTTACAGCAAGCCGCTACACTCGGTCTGTTTAACCCAGATTGAAAGCCGGTAATAACCCGCAAACCAAGATTCAATATCTTTCTGAAGAGTATTTTTACAAAAATGAAAGCTGCTTTTTTTTATCCCGTGCGTGTCTACTACCAGGATACTGATACGGGAGGTGTTGTATATCACGGATCTTACCTCAACTTTATGGAGCGCGCCCGTTACGAGTGGTTGCGCGATCTGGGGTTTACGGTGGATACCATGATCCGGTCACATAAAATGATTTTTCTTATTCGTTCACTCAGTATCGAGTACTTCAAGCCGGCTGTACTAGACGATTTGCTGGACATAACTGTGAAGGTAACAGAAATGGGCAGAAGCCGGATAACGTTGCAGCAGCAGATTTTACGTGAACAAGGTACACTTGCCAGCGCAACTGTTCATGCAGTATGTGTCGGATCAGATACGTTGAAACCGATTAGTATTCCAGTGCCACTTCGTCAAAAAATAGAAAACGGCCATTATGAGTAAAACCATCACCCAGGATTTATCATTTCTTCACCTGATTAGCGGTGCAAGCCTCCCGGTTCAACTGGTTATGCTGCTATTGTTGTTGGCTTCATTTATTTCCTGGTGGTTTATTTTCAGAAAATTATTTACCCTCCGTCAGGAAATCAAGCAAACCGATGAATTTGAAAGCGTATTCTGGCGCGGATCAGATTTGAATGCGCTGTATCAGCGAGCGGCCAGTGCGCGCCATGCAGCAGGTAGTATGGAGCGTATTTTTGAAGCTGGATTTCGTGAATTCACCAAATACCAGTCGGGGATCGATATCGGTCCCATCATGGACAGTACGCGCGGCGCAATGCGAGCTGTTTACCAGCGGGAAATGGACAGGCTTGAATCACATTTATCGTTTCTGGCTACTGTAGGATCTGTAAGTCCGTACGTAGGATTGTTCGGAACGGTGTGGGGGATTATGAATGCCTTTCGTGAGCTGTCCAATGTTGGTCAGGCGACCATCGCGCATGTTGCGCCTGGTATTGCTGAGGCGCTGATTGCAACGGCAATGGGGCTTTTTGCAGCGATTCCGGCCGTAATTGCCTATAACCGCTATGCTAGTGATACCGCTCAGCTCGCCACTCGCTATGAAAGTTTTATAGAGGAAGTATCCAACGTTTTGCAGCGTCGTGTGGCTAAACCTCGGGATATGGCAAATTTCTCATGATTCCGCGTCGCAGTAAACGCCGATTAATGAATGAAATCAATGTTGTGCCGTATATTGACGTTATGCTAGTGCTGCTTATAATTTTTATGATCACAGCACCGCTTATCCAGCCCAGCCAAATTGAATTGCCTGAAATCGGTAAATCATCTGTACCTCCAGCAGAGCCTTTAGAAGTCACAATTACCGCAAATGGTAATCTCACGTTACGTGATCGTGCCGGTGCGAACAGGGAGCAGCAGGTGAATCACAACCAGCTAGTGGAGCTGATCAAGGCCAGGCAGGCACAGAATACCAATCAGCCTGTCGTGATTGCAGCAGATAAAAATGTTCGTTACGAAAAGGTAATTCAAGTAATGGATATGTTGCAACAGCAACAAATCCGTAAAATCGGGTTGTTAACCAAGTCAAAATAACTATCGGGGTGTATGCGCAATGGTCTGGCTACCCGGGAATAAGAGCGAACCGGGAAAACTGCGTGCGGCATTGTTTGCCCTGTTGGTGCATGCAGCATTTCTCGCTTTGCTGGTATTTGGCCTGAACTGGAAGAATGAAGCACCTGAAGCGATGTCCGTTGATTTATGGGCAGATCTGCCTCAACGTCCGATCAAGCCTATATCACCTGTTGCGCAAGTAACATCCCAGACCGAACCAGCTAAGCTGCAATCCCGGCCACAACAAAAAGCTCAAACCCAGCCTCAGCCGGTGATCAAGGCGACACCCCCTCCGGTGCGTAAACCCGAGATTGCACTTAAACCCGAGATTGCACTTAAGGATAAAACGGAAAAACTACAACCTAAAGAGGAAGTGAAAAAACTGGAACCGGTGAAAAAGGAAGTGTCAAAAGAAGAACCAGCCAAGAAACCGGTAGAGAAACCAGCATCCAAGGAAGAGGTAAAGAAACCAGAGTCGGTTAAGAAAGAGGCACCCAAAACTGAATCTATCAAAAAAGTCGAACAGAAAGCCGAGAAAAAGGATGACGCTCGGCAGCAGGCTGAAGCACAAAATCTGGCTCAGCAGCGTGAACAGCAGATAGCTGCAGCAAAGGCAGCCCAAGCCAGAGCGCTGGGTGAAATCGAAAAATACAAAGCCATGATTCAGGCCAAGATTCGTAGCCGGATTATCATGCCGCCGGATCTTCCGGGGAACCCTGCAGTTGAGTTTATGGTGACCCTGCTACCGGGAGGAGATGTGCTGACAGTCACTTTGCGCAAATCAAGTAGTTATACTGCTTTTGATGAGGCAGTGGAAAGGGCGATTTATCTAGCGAAGCCCTTGCCTTTGCCCCCGGATCCCGGATTGTTTAATGAGTTTCGTAATTTAAATATTACTGTTTATTATCGTGAATAGTTTTTGACCTACCTCTACAACATGGCATGGTGATTCATATGCGTAATTTTTTGTATTGTACTGGTGTGTTTTTGTTGTTATGGATAAATACACCGCTACAAGCTGCTCTTGATATTGAGATCTTTGGTGGTGGGGCTAACAGGATGCCGATTGCCATAGCTCCGTTTAATGGCGGAAAAGGGCTTCCCCAGGATATTTCGGCGATTGTATCGGCTGATCTGGAGCGCAGCGGGATATTTAAACTGGTTGATCCGTTGGGGTTAACCTCGCAAGAGCCAGTGAGCTATGTCGATTGGCTGGGGCGAGGTGCGAGTGCGCTGGTTATCGGCAGTACATCAATGTTGCCGGACGGGCGGGTGGATATCCAGTTTCGCTTGCTGGATGTTGCCAAACAGGTTCAACTGACTGGATTTAGCGGTACCGTTACGATCGAACAGCTGCGTGCCTTTGCTCATCGTATTGCGGATATTGTATATGAAGCACTGACAAATGAACCTGGTGTCTTCAGCACGAGGATTGCCTTCGTCAGAAAGCAGGGAAGCCGCTATGCATTGCAAGTGTCAGATTATGATGGGTTCAATGCACGTTCACTGATCGAGTATACCGAGCCGATCATCTCCCCGGCTTGGTCGCCAGATGGCAGCAAAATTGCTTACACTTCCTTTGAAAAGAAAAAACCAGTGGTTTATGTGCAGGCGCTGGCAACCCGTGAACGTAAGGTGGTAGCAAATTTCAAAGGAAGTAACAGTGCCCCGGCCTGGTCGCCTGATGGTGGAAAATTGGCAGTGGTTTTGACATTGCATGGTGGATCACAGATTTATCTGATCAATGCGGATGGTAGTGGACTGCAGAGGATTTCACAAAGCCCGGGGATAGATACAGAGCCCAGTTTTTCACCGGATGGAAAATGGCTGATATTTACTTCTGACAGAGGAGGAAGTCCGCAGATATATCGTATGCCGTCTTCTGCTTGTAAAAAAGAGAGGTTGACCTTTGAGGGAGATTACAATGTCAGTCCGCGTTATAGCTCGGATGGAAAACGGTTTGTCTATATCCACAGAAATTCTGGCCGATTCAGCGTTGCTGTACAGGATTTATCGACTCGCCAGATGCAATTACTAACGGATTCCAGTTTTGATGAATCTCCCAGTTTTTCCCCCAATAGCCGCATGGTTCTGTACACGACGGAAGTGAGTGGGCGTGGTATATTATCCATCGTTTCCAGTGATGGCCAGACGAGAAGTCGTTTTTCGCAGGAAGCAGGTGATGTCCGGGAAGCAGTTTGGGGGCCGTTGCTGAAACAGCGGTAATGTGGATAAGAAATGCTCACTGGATGTGGGTTAATTAATTATTTATTTATGGTGAGAAATGAAAAAATTTTTTGCAGTACTGGCGATTAGCCTGCTGTCAGCTTGCGCTAGCGATAATGCACAACAAACTTCTGATGTTGAGGATCATTCGTATAGCAGGGGAGGAGAAAGTGAAGGTATGCGAAGCGGTACTGGATCGGATAGATTTGGGATGAATCCTTTACAGGATCCGAACAACATATTATCCCGGCGCAGTGTTTACTTTGACTTTGACAGCTATACGGTAAAGGGCGAGTACCGCGACCTGGTTCTTGCGCACGCTGCCTATTTGCGTGACAACCTGAACGCACAGGTGTTACTGCAAGGCAATACTGATGAACGTGGCAGCCGGGAATATAACCTTGCACTTGGGCAACGCCGGGCCAACAGTGTGAAGGATATCCTACTACTATCCGGTGCCCGTGATCAACAGGTTGAAGCTGTCAGCCTGGGCGAAGAAAAACCGCGTGCTCTGGG
The DNA here is from genome assembly GCF_009833115.1 of Nitrosomonas sp. GH22. Classification (NCBI taxonomy): domain Bacteria; kingdom Pseudomonadati; phylum Pseudomonadota; class Betaproteobacteria; order Nitrosomonadales; family Nitrosomonadaceae; genus Nitrosomonas; species Nitrosomonas sp. GH22. Next base: position 11,452 of record NZ_QRCA01000030.1, on the reverse strand, counting down.
GAGTGATGAGTCATCCTGGGCTGAGAACCGACGTACTGATATTCTCTATCAAGGGGAGTATTAATGTTTTTGCGCGCTTTCTTGCCATTACTTTTGTTTCTTGGTTGTAGCGTTGCACAGGCTGCACTGTTTGGTGATTCTGAAACACGTGAACAGTTGGATGCGCTGCGCACAAAGGTATTGGAAATGGAAGCGCGCATGCAGCGTACGGAAGAAGTTTTTATGGGCCAATCTCTAATCGAATTGCATTCCCAGGCAGAAGCCCTCAAGGAAGAAATGGGAAAACTACGGGGGAAGATAGAGGTACTTGAGGATGAGAATCGGTCATTGCGCAAGCAACAAAAGGATTTCTATCTGGACCTTGATAACCGACTGCGTCAGATTGAGCCTGGTTCAGCGAGCGTCTCTGTGCCGGACTCCGAAATCTCTGTCCCGGCATCAGAACCGCCAGCTGCTGATATAAAAAATACTACACCTCTCAAAGCGCCTGTGATTTTGCAATTACCGGATACAGCGCAGCGCAATCGCTATGATGCAGCCTATGCTTTGTTTAAGGATGGTGATTATTCCGGATCGATAGCCAGTTTCGAGAGTTTCTTGTCCCAGCATCCCCAATCTGCTCTGGCACCTGCCGCAGCCTATTGGATTGGAAACGCACATTATGCAATGAGAAATTTTGACAAAGCGATTGCTGCGCAACAGCGATTGATTGAAACGTATCCTGATAGTCCCAAAGTACCGGATGGGCTTCTTAATATGGCAAGCAGTCAGGTTGAAATCGGTCAAAAAGCTGCTGCCAGAAAAACATTGGTAAATCTCATTACGAACTACCCTGGTACTGAGGCGGCAGAAAAGGCTAAGCGTCGTTTGGGATCTCTCAAATAGACTTGACTGTCTATATTGCTAAAATTTAGCACAACTTGTTCTACTCATTTTTAAATTCCTTTTGGCAAGCAGAGGGAATGTTCCAGTTCCGTTAGGATCCGATGTTACGAGTTACGGAAATTTTCTATTCGCTTCAGGGGGAAACAAGCCGGATGGGATTGCCCACGGTATTTATCCGCCTGACCGGCTGCCCGTTACGTTGTGGATATTGCGATACCAGCTACGCATTTTCTGGTGGCGAAAGTATGGATATCAGTGAAATCATGCGCAAAGTGGCTTCGTTTTCTCCGCATTATGTCACTGTTACGGGAGGGGAGCCGTTAGCTCAAGCCGACAGCCTGACTCTGCTGACAGCTTTGTGTGATCGAGGATATTCCGTTTCTCTTGAAACCAGCGGAGCACTGGATATTTCACGAGTAGATACGCGTGTATCGAGAATTCTGGATATCAAAACACCAGGTTCTGGTGAGATGGAAAAAAATTACTGGAATAACCTCGACTGCCTGACTGCTCATGATGAAATAAAATTTGTATTGTGTGATCGGACTGATTATAACTGGGCGATGCAAAAACTCCTGACGCTGGAGTTAGCTAACATCTGCCCGGTTTTGTTCTCCCCGGTTTATAACCAGCTTGATCCCGCAGCGCTGGCGGCTTGGATATTACAAGATAGATTGCCGGTTCGTTTGCAATTCCAGCTACATAAGTTGCTCTGGGGGGAGTGTGTCGGGCGATAAAACAGTAGACGGGTTTGATTCATGAAAAAAGCAGTTGTGCTGTTATCAGGAGGGCTGGATTCCACTACAACACTTGCTATTGCCAGGGGAAATGGGTTTGCCTGTTACGCACTCAGTGTTGATTATGGTCAGCGTCATGCTGCCGAGCTAGCTGCTGCAACGCGAATTGGTCAATCACTCCAGGTTTGTGAACATCAGTTTCTCAAGCTGGATTTGACTGTTCTGGCCAGCTCTGCGCTGACCGATCCTTCTGTTACTGTTCCGATACATGGCACCAATCGAGGAATTCCAGCCACTTATGTTCCGGCCCGAAACACCATTATGTTGTCGCTGGCGCTGGCATGGGCGGAGGTGCTGGGCAGCCAGGATATTTTCATCGGTGTAACAGCTGTTGATTATTCTGGATATCCTGATTGCCGGCCGGATTATATTGATGCTTTTGAGAAAATGGCGAATCTGGCCACAAAAGCAGGAAGAGAAGGCAATCTTCTAAAGGTGCATGCTCCTTTAATTAATCTGCCCAAACATGACATCATTCGTCGCGGCCTGGAGCTTGGAATAGATTACAGTATGACTGTTTCCTGTTACCAGGCAGATGCAAGCGGGTGGGCTTGCGGTCAGTGTGATGCGTGCCATATCCGCCGAGCTGGTTTTGCAACGGCAAATATTCCCGACCCAACATACTACCAGGACAAACGATGATTACAATCGACTGCGCTCGATGCAGATACCAAGCTGTTTCACCCCTTGAATAACATCCAGTTTTGCTGCACTGACTTTTACCCAGGGTGAGCCAAATTCGTTAAGAATCATCTGAGCAATATTTTCTGTGAGCGTTTCAAGTAAAGAAAAATGTTGCTGATCGAGCATTGAATTAATTTTATACGCGACTTGTGAGTAATCCAGCGTATCTTCAATATGATCAGTCTTGCTAGCCTGTTGAGAGGGCAAAGCAATCTCAAGGTTTAATTCGATGGTCTGCGGAATTTTTTTTTCCCACGGATAAATGCCAATCAAGGTTTTTATTCTGAATTCTTTGAGAAAGATAATATCCATGGACAGACTCCGGGTTGGTTTGGGGGTTACGGGTAATACCCGGGTTGCACAATTTTAGTTTATTTATTGGAATATAAAAGTTTTGATGATTACGGTGATTCTGATTTTTTCTGCCTACTTGCTAGGCTCAATTTCTTTTGCTGTTGTTGCAAGCTGGTTATTCAAGCTTCCGGATCCGCGTAGTTACGGTTCTGGTAATCCCGGAGCAACGAATGTATTGCGTACCGGTAAGAAAGCGGCAGCGGCAGTAACATTATTGGGAGATGCGGGTAAAGGCTGGGTAGCGGTTGTGGTCGCTAAATATTTGGGTAATGTTCTGGGATTAGGTGATGAGGTCATTGCCAGCGCAGCACTTGCAGTATTTCTGGGACATTTATTTCCGATTTTTCTTGCGTTTAAGGGTGGAAAAGGCGTTGCCACATCGGCAGGCATACTGTTAGGATTAAATCTGTGGTTAGGTATTCTTGCTATATTAACTTGGATAATCGTTGCATTGGTTTCGCGTATTTCTTCATTGTCTGCCTTATTGTCAGCTCTGCTTGCACCGTTGTACACTTATTTTTTATTGCAGAAAGAAATGCTGACAATAACTGTGCTCATCATATCCATACTATTGATATTAAAGCATCAATCGAATATTGCTAACTTGATCGCCGGCAAGGAAACAAGGATAGGCAAAAGTAGCTAATTTCAAGCTGCATATTCTCATAAATCTTCCAGGTTCCAGCGAGCCTTGATGGTAAAGCTGCCATCTGATCCAGGTGGTTTTTCGTTGAGCTGCTGCAAGCGTAATGCGCCGGCTAAGGCGATCATTGCACCGTTATCAGTACAAAATTCTAGCTCAGGAAAGAAGACGGCAATACCCGTTCCTACCAGATGATGTCGCAGTTTTTGGCGTAAACGGCTATTTGCGCCTACGCCGCCGGCTACGACCAGTTGTTGCAGTCTGGTAATTTTTAAAGCAGCGATAGATTTTTTTACCAGTACGTCAGTAACCGCATCTTCAAAAGCAAGCGCGATGTCGGCACGGGTTTGAGTATTTGCTTTTTGTTTATTAATGAGTAAAGCTGCGGCTGTTTTTAATCCACTAAAACTGAAATTCAGATCGTCACTGTTAAGCATGGGGCGTGGGAGTTTAAATCTTCCTGGTTGGCCCTGGGTTGCCAGGTCTGCGAGCAATTTTCCACCCGGATAATCCAAGCCCAATAGTTTTGCAGTTTTATCAAATGCTTCTCCTGCGGCATCATCCACCGTTTCACCTAATAGCTTGTATTGCCCGATGCCTTTTACGTGCATTAATTGAGTGTGTCCTCCGGATACAAGCAGCGCCACAAACGGAAAATCAGGCGCCGGATCAGATAAAAGTGGGGAAAGAAGATGGCCTTCAAGATGATGGATGTTCAATACAGGGATGTTGCGTGCAAAAGCTAGTGCATTGCTAATGCTCGCACCTGTCAATAACGCTCCCGCAAGTCCCGGACCCTGGGTATAGGCAATTGCATCAATAGTTTCCAGAGAAGTATTCGTTTGTTCTAATACCTGTGTGACAAGGGGTAATACCCGACGGATATGATCACGTGATGCGAGTTCCGGCACAACACCACCATAATCACGATGCATGTCAACTTGAGAGTACAGAGCGTGGCCAAGCAATTTTCGACGGGTGTCATAGAGTGCCACGCCTGTTTCATCACATGAAGTTTCAATACCTAATACGAGCATTTTGGGATTTTTGGTGGGAAATATTTTTTGTAGTGATCAAACTTTCTTTTGGAAAAAAAATGATTGATGTTAAACTAGCGGGATTTTTCGAGGCTGGTTGGGCAAACAGGCTTTGGAAAAAGCAGGCTGGTTTGGAGCGAACTTGCGTTGCTTCATTATTCAAACAAGGAATCAGTCAGGTTTATAACTTAGTTTTAACTGCAGGGCAAACCGATTAACTTTTGCTTTGTGTGATATGGAAAACAATCAAAGGAGACCGAAAGGAATTATTACTTTATGACTACTGTTAAAGTCAAGGAAAATGAGCCATTTGAAATTGCAATGCGGCGTTTTAAACGTTCTATTGAAAAAACAGGTTTACTGACCGAGTTGCGCGCACGGGAATTTTATGAAAAACCCACAGCGGTGCGTAAGCGTAAACATGCTGCGGCAGTAAAACGTACCTATAAACGGTTACGTAGTCAGATGTTGCCACCCAAATTGTATTGATTCCATTTGTTTTCCTGGGTTTCATCATTTAATGAAATTAAGGCAAAAAATAACCGAGGATATGAAGTCGGCAATGCGTGCAGGGGACGTGCAGCGTCGAGATGCGTTACGTTTGCTGCAAGCTGCCTTAAAACAAAAAGAAGTTGATGAGCGGATTGAGCTGGACGATGGTGCCGTAGTTGCTGTGATAGAGAAAATGCTTAAGCAGCGTCGGGATTCCATTTCGCAATATGAAGTGGCACAGCGTCAAGATTTGGCGGATATCGAAAAATTTGAGGTAGAGGTTCTACAGGTGTATATGCCTGTAGCACTAAGTGATGCTGAGCTGGATGCTATGATAAACGAAGTGATTACTTCACTTGGAGAAAGTGGGTCACCAAAAATTGGGCAGATCATAGCGCTGCTTAAGTCAAGGCTTGCAGGTCGGGCAGATATGGGAAGGGTATCTCAGCTGGTAAAGGAAAAAATCGCATCAAATTAAGTTGAAGCTAACCGGCTAATACCTGTTCCAGGCAGGCATACTTCAGAAGAGGTGTGCTCCGAGTGGTCTTTTATCGGAGATTTATTACCCATAAATGATTGCGCAGCCATTTATTCAGGAATTGTTGGATCGTATCGATATTGTCGATATTGTTGCGAGACATCTTAAACTCAAAAAGGCCGGTGCAAATTTTACAGCGTGCTGTCCTTTCCATAATGAAAAAACCCCGTCATTTACTGTAAATTCGTCCAAGCAGTTTTACCATTGCTTTGGTTGCGGCAGGCACGGCAATGCCATTAATTTTTTGATGGAACATAGTGGAGTCAGTTTTGTCGAGGCAGTGGAAAGTCTCGCGGCGCATGCTGGTATACAAATTCCTGCTTGGAAGAACATTAATTCAAAAGCATCCGATTCAGGTGAAACTTCATTGAATGAAGTGAGATTTGATGAGGTTATACAGACATCATCTGATTTGTATGGGCGGATGGAGCAGGCTGCAAAGTTTTATCGTGTGCAACTCAAACAATCAGAGTTGGCGATTGCTTATTTGAAAGATCGAGGGGTGTCAGGGCAGACCGCTTTGCATTTCGGAATCGGATACGCACCTTCTGGCTGGCAAAATCTGGCTGAGATCTTTACGGATTATCCGTCAGGTGATTCCAGTCATGCGCTGGTGCGATCAGGTTTGATCGTCGCTCATGAAAGCAAAAAAAACTATGACCGTTTCCGTCATCGGATCATGTTCCCTATTCTCGATCTTAAGAAGAGAATAATAGGGTTTGGCGGACGAGCATTGGATGGGAGTGAACCGAAGTACCTCAATTCGCCGGAAACCCCGTTATTTATCAAAGGACGCGAACTTTATAACCTGGTATCAGCCGGTCCGGCAATCCGAAAATCAGGTCGGGTAGTCGTCGTAGAGGGCTATATGGACGTTGTAATGCTGGTGCAGCACGGCATTGAAAACGTAGTGGCAACTTTAGGTACGGCAACGACGTCTACGCATATCCAGAAGCTTTTACGTTATACGGATGAAGTGGTTTTTTGTTTTGATGGAGATGAAGCCGGTACAAAAGCTGCTTGGCGAGCATTAGAAACCAGTTTGCCGCAACTCAAAGATGGAAAGGATATCAAATTCTTATTTCTACCGGATAAAGAAGATCCGGATAGCTATATTCGCAAATACGGCAAGGATGCTTTTAAAGATCTGCTGGAAAAAGCTCAGCTGCTATCTGTGTTTTTTTGTAAAGAGTTATCCAGCCGTGTGAATCTTAGTACAAGTGAGGGACGTGCCCGATTGGTTCAGCAGGCAGAACCGCTGCTTGTACAGATTAATGCTCCTATATTTGGATTTATGTTAATGAAGCGTATTTCTGAGTTAGCTGGGGTGGATCAGAATCAGCTGATTGCTTTTCTGAAACCCGGAAAGAAGAATCAGCCTTCCATATCTCGTTCAAATGTATCCAGGCCCTTATCGGTTACGCCATATCGAAGGTTGATACAGATTTTGCTGCACACTCCAGCTTATGTGGATAAGCTGGATACAGATCTTTTTGCATTAAATGATGGTCAAAATGAGGAAAAGGCACTGCTGGCTGCATTGGTAGATTTTCTTAAAACATCTTCCTGCACTTCGATGGATGAATTGAATTCAGTAGCAATCATGTTGCATCTTGATCAAACTCCGCATCGTGTTTTATTGGAAAAGATTGCCCGGGATATACATGTAAAAGATGTAGATTGGGATATCGATGCTGAATTTACTGGAGCAATGGTGCGATTACGAGAAGCTCAACGTAAGTCGAGAGTGGCTGAGTTACACAATAGACCGCTTACATCACTTACTCCAGAAGAGAAAAAAGAGTTGCGACGATTGATACTTTCTTGAGCTGTGGCGTGTAGGACCTTTTACAAGGTGATCAAAATAAAAAATGTGGGGTATATCAAATTGTGTTGCCGCGATTGGTTGATAAGCGATGCTTTTGTTCATCTATTAAAAGTGCGTCAGAAATTTGATATAATTAAAAGCTTTCGGTTTGTTTCGTCTTTAGTCTTAATGGGTGCTCTGCATGGCAAAAGTAAAAGTGTCAGAATCAGCTAAAAAAAATACGGTTACATCACAAAAAACGACTGAAACAAAAAGTAAAAAAACGCCTATTACAGTCCACGATGATGAGATTAAAGTGGTAGTTAAGGGTGCTGGCGATATTTCTGTGGCTAAATCAGGGGTTGCATCTGTTAAAAAGAAGGCGATCACCCGGAAGAAATCTGTCAAGGGAACGAAGTCCAGCGGTGATCTATCTACCTCGCCCGGACAGGATGTGGTGATGCCTGAAACAGGAGTGGAAGAGTCGAAACTCGTTGATGATATTTCTGAAAAAAACAAAGTGAGCAAAAAAGATAAAAGCCTTCTTTCAGAGAAGCAGGTTATTGAATTGAGCAGGAGCTCCGTGTCTATATCATCGGGCGATGATGTTGAATTACGCAGAATGCGTTTGAAGAAATTAATTATGCAGGGTAAGGAACGCGGTTATCTGACTTACTCTGAGATTAATGACCATTTGCCAGATGATATGTTGGATGCTGATCAAATTGAAAGCATTATCAGCATGATCAATGACATGGGTATTTCGGTACACGATGAAGCGCCTGATGCAGAAGCTTTGCTGATGTCGGATACGGCGACGGCGGTGGCTGACGAGGATGTGGCTGAAGAAACGGAAGCGGCACTTTCTAGTGTGGATTCAGAGTTTGGACGTACTACAGATCCAGTACGGATGTATATGCGTGAAATGGGTTCGGTAGGGTTGTTGACGCGAGAAAGTGAAATAGAAATCGCCAAGCGTATCGAAGATGGTTTAAGACATATGATCCAGGCAATTTCTGCCTGTCCGACGATTATAGAAAACATACTTGGGCTGGCTGCAGATGTGGAAAGCGGCCAGTTGCGTGCAGACGAGCTGGTCGATGGTTTCTTGGATGACGATACAGAGGAAATCATAGGCAAGGGAATGCCTGAAGAATCACTGGATCAGGACTTTGATTCGGATGAAACTGAGGAAGAGCAAATCGCTTCAGCCAATGCCGATATGCTGAAGATGAAAAATGAGGTGCTGGAGCGTTTTGCTGTGATACGCCAAACCTATGATGATATGAAAAAAATCATTGATAAAAAGGGTGGTGGGCGCCAAGACAAGAAATATAAGCAGCTACAGGAAAAAATTTCTGCCGAACTGATGGCAATGCGCTTCTCGGCCAAGATGGTTGAAAGATTGTGTGATACACAGCGTACTATTGTGAATGATATTCGCAGCTGCGAACGCAAAATTGCTGAATTGTGTGTCGTGCGGGCGAAAATGCCACGAAATCATTTTATTAAGGCATTTCCAGGTAACGAAACAAATATTGACTGGATCAACTCGGAAGTAGATGCAAATCAGCCTTACAGCCAATCTCTTGAGCATTATCGTCCGGCTGTTATGGAGCAGCAGCAAAAGATGCTTATTCTTCAGGAACAGGCTGGTATTCCTATCAAGGAATTGAAGGAAATTAATCGTCGTATGACGACGGGTGAAGCCAAAGCACGACGTGCAAAGCGCGAAATGACAGAGGCTAATTTGCGGTTAGTTATATCAATTGCCAAGAAATACACTAATCGCGGATTGCAGTTTCTTGATCTGATACAGGAAGGTAATATCGGATTGATGAAGGCAGTTGATAAATTCGAATATCGACGTGGATACAAGTTTTCAACGTATGCGACATGGTGGATCCGTCAGGCAATTACACGCTCTATTGCAGATCAGGCACGTACTATTCGTATCCCAGTGCACATGATAGAAACTATCAACAAGATGAATCGTATCTCCCGTCAGATTCTGCAGGAAACCGGACAAGAGCCAGAACCTGCAGTACTTGCAGAAAAAATGGAGATGACTGAGGAAAAAATCAGAAAAATCCTTAAGATATCAAAAGAACCAATTTCAATGGAAACACCTATTGGTGATGATGAGGATTCTCACTTGGGAGATTTTATTGAAGATGTCTCTACCATGGAGCCGGCCGATGCTGCGATTTATGCAGGATTGCGTACTGTCACAAAAGATGTACTGGACTCTTTAACGCCTCGGGAAGCAAAGGTTTTACGCATGCGTTTCGGTATTGAAATGAATACAGATCATACTCTAGAAGAGGTAGGAAGGCAGTTTGATGTGACGCGTGAACGAATTCGCCAGATCGAGGCAAAAGCGCTGCGAAAATTAAGGCATCCTGCCCGATCTGACCGATTACGCAGCTTCCTGGATAGTGGAAATTCCTGATACTATATTAATCAAATTGAAAAAAGAAGCTGTCAAAAACTTCTGTCATCAGGGTCTGTAGCTCAGTTGGTTAGAGCAGGGGACTCATAATCCCTTGGTCGTAGGTTCAAGTCCTACCAGACCCACCATTCAATCAAATAGTTATGGGTTATATAACCCATAACTATTTCCGCAAACCGCTACTTCGTTGGAGTGGTTTTGTCACCTTTTCTCTCCCGAACATATATCTCCGTCATCATGGTGACTGATGCGTGTCCCAGTTGCTTTTGAGCCTGTCTGATATCATCTGCAGACTCTGCTTTATCGATCCCGGCTTTTGCACACAAATCGCGGAACTGAAATTTGCCTTTATCTACGCTGGCCGCTTCCCTGATGACCTTATCAAAATGTGCGCGCAGCGTGATATATGCCAGCTTCTTACTGGCTGTAGTAGTCTAATTTGCCCGGACACCTTGATAGGTGGAAAAAAACCCATCATCCGAGGAGTTTTACATCAAAAAGCAATGTAGGCCATGAAAGAATGGTATAAAACTCATCCCCATCTCTTTCATAAAAAACCATACAATCATTCAGGATGCGACAGCTAGCTTCTCCTGCTTAGCTTCCATCGTCAATTGAATCAGTTGCAAGCGTGACTTATTAATGGTGATTTGAGGTAACTCAGATTTTTATTTTATAGACTTTCAGTTCTATTTGGAGTATAAGTAACTATATAACGAATTTGTTTCAAAGCTTTTGCAGTTATTGGTGTTCCTGTTGGTATTCCATGTGCAATCTTAGATTCAAATAGCTCTACGGAAGCCTTTCCGTTTTTTGACAAAGGAGTATTCACATGACGACAGGTATAGTTAAATGGTTTAATGATGCAAAAGGTTTTGGGTTTATTACCCCTGATGATGGTAGCGAGGATTTATTCGCGCATTTTTCTGCAATCAGCATGAATGGATTTAAGACTCTGAGAGAAGGTCAAAGAGTTTCTTTTGATGTGACACAAGGTCAAAAGGGTAAACAAGCATCCAATATTCAAGCTCCCTGATTAAGACTTGATCTGATAAAAAGCCCAGCCCTTAAGAAGCTGGGCTTTTTGCTGTTTACCCTACATTCCCCACCTTTCCATTCCCTTCCTTGCCATCTGTGCAGGTAATTCACCCCCCTCCCCCCCCGGGTGATCCATCCAGCTAGGGGGTCTCATCCACCTCAGTCCAACCGGTAACGAGTAGATCCTGAAGATCTTCAGAGCATTCCACAAAGGCCGCCAATTCTACGTGGTAAAGTATTGGCCCAGACTTTCAGTTCTGTGATCAGTTTGTCTGTTAGTTACTACGATGGTACGAGCTAATCTCTTATAGCGACGGGATCTGGCTTTGTCCAGACAGGTGCCTTGATAGACAGCTTCGGCGCAGGAGGTGCCTTTGCTTCTTAATACCTTAATAGTCATTGCCATCTCCTGTGTTAACAATAGCGGCCACCTTGATATGGTCTAATAGACCCGGACACTCCAGTTAAGAGAAAATAGTCTTAATTGGAGGATGAAATGGAGCCTAGGAAACACTATACAAAGGAATTCAAGCTGGATGCAATCAGCTTGGTACTGGATCAGGGATTAACGATAGCAGAAGCTGCCAGAAGCCTGGAAATCAGGGCTAACATGCTTGGGCGATGGATCAGGGAGAGCCAGGCGGATACTAATGGTCAGGCATTCCGCGGTAATGGGAAACTGACACCGGAGCAGGAAGAAATCCGGCGGCTTAAACTAGAAAACA